>JBLMZM010000152.1:0-7693 GCA_050258815.1 Ignavibacteriales bacterium | reverse complement strand
CACAAAAAAGCCTCAAAATTGAAAGATTTTGGGGCTTTTGTTTTATTGTACGCTCCCCTTCCTATTCAGGTTGGTGTATCGTATAACGTCACTTTGTCATCTTGAAACTGTGCTATGTGCAGACCGTCAGTTTCTGCAATCTTATTTAGTTCTTCTTTCTGCCACACAACCATTATATGTCATCTTTTATTAAATGTTAAGTTTTACATTGCCTAACATTTTAACCATTGCCGGGTCTCTATGGTCGAAGAAGCTGCTTGTTTTTGTATCAAGTGTCTTAATCGCATCCATGTCTTCCCCACTCAGTTCAAAATCAAATACGTCAATATTTTCAACTATCCTTTCTTTATGAACTGATTTCGGAATTACAACTACCTGTCTTTGTATCATCCAGCGCAGTATAACCTGGGCAACAGTCTTATTGTATTTCCCTGCTATAGTCAAAAGCAATTCATTATGGAAAATATTATTTCTGCCCTCGGCAAATGGTCCCCAGGACTCGATCTGAACACCGTTTTCTTTCAAGAATTTCTGTGTTTCAATCTGCTGATGGAAAGGATGGGTTTCTATCTGGTTTACTGCAGGTACCACTTTGTTATGAACTATAAAATCCATTACTCTGTCAGGTTGGAAATTACTGACGCCGATTGCTCTGATCCTGCCTGTCTCATACAGCTCCTCCATTGCCCTCCATGCACCATATACGTCGCCATAAGGCTGATGAATAAGATACAGGTCAAGATAATCCAGATGCAGTTTCTTCATCGACTTTTCAAAAGCTTTTTTTGCACTTTCATAGCCGGCATCCTGGATCCAAAGTTTTGTTGTAATGAACAGATCCTCCCTTTTGATTCCGCTTCTTTTTATTGCCTTTCCGACAGCCTCTTCGTTCAGATAAGCAGCCGCAGTATCAATCAATCGATAGCCTGTCTCCAAAGCCCAAAGAACGCTTCTTTCGCATTCTTCCAGGTCAGGTACCTGATAAACGCCGAATCCTAAGATTGGCATTTCCACACCGTTATTCAATTTAATCTTTTGCATCTTTGTCCTTATCTTATTTTATACAGAATCAATTTAGAATTTGATTTTTATATTCCTTTGGACTTAAGCCAACTTCTTTTTTGAACAGCCTTGAAAAATACGGCGGGTTTTCAAATCCAAGACTATATGCAATCTCCGCAATACTTTTTTCACCTTCAGTCAGCATATTCTTCGCCTCAGCTATTACATAAAGATGAATTAGCTCCAGGGCTGTCTTGCCTGTTTCCTGTTTAAGCAGGTCGCTCAAATATCTTGAAGACAAGTTTAATTTTGAAGCAAGATAATGGACGTTAGGCAATCCTTTTTCGTTAGCTTCTCCTTTTTCAAAATACTCCTCCAGAAAATCATTGAACTTTGTGACCGTAACGCCTGATAAAGGCTTCCTGTCAATGAACTGCCTTTTATAGAAACGCTGGGCATACTTTAAAATGGAATCCAGATGTGAAAGGATTATTGATTTGCTGAACTCGTCAGGATTATTATGGTATTCAGCTTCCATTTTATGGAACAAAGACCACATGATCTTCTCTTCCCTTGGGGAAAGATGCAGAGCCTCATTGGTTTCATAATCAAAATAGCCGTATTTCTTAATTTCAGAAAAGAGAGGATGTCCCATCAGGAAATCTTCATGAACATGAATGGCGAACCCGTTCTCTTTCAATTCCACGTCCTGAACTGTAATTACCTGCCTTGGTTTCATAAAATACATTGAACCGCTGTCATTATCGTACTTTGTTTTGCCATATAGAAAAACACCCGATTTTAGTTTCTTTAGGCAAATAATATAAAAATCACAGGTGATTTCCATATTCTTCAAGGCGTTGGAGGAACTGGAAATCTGATTAAGACTGAACAAAGGATTTTCAGGTGGCGGAAACCCATCCGCTTTATCTAATTCACTAATTTTCTTAAAATGTATCATGGTAGTCCAATATATAAGTTTACATCCAGAAGCTGCCAGAAAAAAGGTGGCAGCTTCTGATAAATTAACATCATTTCTTTAATGATTCCATGTCAATTACAAACCTGTACTTGACATCGCCTTTTTCGAGCCTGTCAAAAGCCTCATTGATGTACTGGATATTAATAAGTTCAATATCGGCTGTAATATTATGCTCAGCACAGAATTCCAGCATTTCCTGAGTTTCTTTAATTCCGCCAATGTTAGAGCCTGAAAAGCTGCGCCGTCCCATTACAACATTAAATGCGCCTACTTCTATAGGCTGGGGAGGCAGGCCTACCAGCACAACACTACCGTCATGCCTCAGGAGATTTAGATATGCATTAACGTCGTGTTTAGCCGAAACTGTATCTATAATAAAATGAAGGCTTCGTGCATACCTGTTTAACTGTTCAGCATCAGTAGATATTACCGCTTCATCTGCTCCAAGACGTTTGGCATCCTCAGCCTTCGAAGGAGATGTTGTAAAAACCACTACATGAGCTCCCATTGCCTTTGCCATTTTAATAGCCAGATGCCCAAGGCCACCTATTCCCAGCACACCTACTTTCGTGCCTGGGCCCGCCTGCCAGTGTTTTAATGGTGAATAAACAGTTATTCCTGCACAGAGTAATGGTGCAGCAGCAGCAAGGTTAAGCTTCTCCGGTACACGAAGTACATACTTTTCATCTGTAACTATATTTTCGGAAAATCCGCCGTAAGTAGCGCCGCCTGAATGTTTGTCAGGACTGTTAAAGGAATAGGTGGCCCCCTTTTCACAAAACTGCTCCAGATCACTTTCACAGTATTCACATTTCCCGCAGGAATCTACCAGGCATCCTACAGCTGCAAGATCACCCGCTTTGAATTTTTTAACATGCTCCCCGACTCTTGTCACTTTTCCTACAATCTCATGCCCCGGAACTATCGGAAACATTGTATGACCAAAATCATTTTTAATCTGATGCAGATCCGAGTGACAAATGCCGCAGTATGATATTTCAACTTCCACATCGTTAGGCAGAAGGGATCTGCGTTTTATTGACAGAGGATGCAGTGGTACATCCGGTGCTTCAGTACCGTAAGCTTTTATAGTTTTCTCTTCCATTATAAAATTTCCATTTATTGTGTTATAGTTTCATTGATACATTTAATTGCATTAAGAGTTCTGGGATAGCCAATATATGGGAGCAGCTGGGTAGTAACACTTAAGAGTATCTCCCTGCTGTTGCCAACGTTTATGTTGCCCTGAATATGTCCTTTAACCTGAGGCTCAGTACCTCCCATGCTGATAAGCATAGAATAAGTTAATAGCTCCCTGGTTTTTATATCCAGTCCTTTCCTGGTGTAGTAGTCACCGAAACAGTTTGCAGATAAATATTTTTGTATGTGAAGTTCATCTTCAGGTGATGTCTCATACATTGCATCTATCACATCTCCAAATATCGATTTCTGCACTACCAGACCCTTTTCGAACCTTGCCTCCGCAGAAGTCGTTGATTGCCCTTCCAGTGGCAGCTTTACCCCTTTATCTGTGAAGATTTCATTTGTTACATAGATAAAATCAATTACTTTGGAGATTCCCACATAAGGAACAGACTGATACACAATCTCTTTTATCTCAATTGGAGTAATCCCTGTATTCAGAGCAGCATTTACAAACATTTTGTATTCTGTAAGAGCCTGGCTTGCTATTGTTGATGCCAGGATCATCATAATTCTTGTCTTTGTCTCAAGCCTGCCATACTGCAAGACTTCATCAAAAGCAAAATTGTCAAAGATTTCAATTAGTTCAGGATCTGTCAGTTTTGCTTTTGATATATAATCCGGCCAGAGTTCTTCGTGATTTCTTACGGCATCTTCACTTAGATTTATCTTATTATCTTTCATATTTATTTTATGATATTGGTTTATTGATTCCTAAATTCTGCCGCCTGTATTTTTCCGGTGATTGAATTATCTCAGATATAAAAGCAGCAATACTTTTCCTTGATATGACGCTTCCCTTTTCAGGCTGGCCTTTGCTGGTCAGTTCGTAATCAACTTCGTTATCGTTTGTAAACCAGGTTGGACGCAGAATCGTATAGTCAAGACCGGAAGATTCAATTATATCTGCAGCTGCCCTGTATGGCTTTAGTACTGATCTTACAGGCTCATCATATATTCCGATTGAAGAGATAAATATGAGTTTCTTAACTCCGGTTTCATGCATTGCCATGACTATGTTTTTTGCCATTGCTCCCAGATCGCCTGAAAGATTCCCGTAAACTACGTCCTGTCCCCTTAGCGCATTCTTAAGAGAGTCATAATCCAAAACATCTCCTTCTATTAAAGTACAGCCTGAAGTATCAACATTCCCAAGACGCATTTTATTTCTCACAAACAGCGTCAGATGAATATCCTTGTCTGCTTTAAGCGCATTTATCACGTATTTTGCAAGGCTTCCGCTCGCACCTAATATTATTATATTCCTCATTTAAGAGCCTCTTAGAATCATTGCTATAAATTACTTACCTGTCGATCATCTTCTGACTGCTTTCAGGATACCTTTCACCCTGCACTTTGATTTTGGAAGCAGCATCATGAATTTCACTAAGGTCCGCTGAAGTAAGCTCTAAATTCGCAGCTCCTATGTTTTCCTCCAGCCTGTGAAGTTTGGTTGTTCCCGGAATCGGCACAATCCATGGCTTCTGCGCTAAGATCCACGCAAGCGCAATCTGTGCCGGAGTGGCTTTTTTCTTTTCTGCTATCCGTGAAATAAGGTCGACAAGAGCATAATTGGCTTTCATGTTTTCAGGGCTGAATCTTGGGACAGAGGCTCTGAAATCAGTTTTGTCAAACTCTGTATTTTCATTAATCTTTCCTGTCAGAAAACCCTTCCCCAAGGGACTGAAAGGCACAAAGCCAATGCCCAGCTCTTCAAGGACAGGAAGAATCTCTTCTTCAGGCTCCCTCCAGAAGAGTGAATACTCACTCTGAAGTGCGGTAACAGGCTGAATGGCATGAGCACGGCGTATATTTTTAACCCCTGCCTCAGACATACCGAAATGCCTGACTTTGCCTTCATTAATTAAATCCTTTACTGCTCCGGCAACTTCTTCAATCGGAATCTGAGGATCAATTCTGTGCTGATAGAAAAGGTCAATATAGTCTGTTTTTAGTCTTTTTAATGATCCTTCAGCAACTTTTCTTATCTGTTCAGGCCTGCTGTTAAGCCCCGGCTTCTGGACCCCGGTTTCCGGATCAATGTCAAACCCGAATTTTGTAGCTATTACAACATTGCTGCGAAATGGCTTCAGGGCTTCACCAACAAGTTCCTCATTTGTATGAGGGCCATAAACCTGTGCTGTATCAAAGAAAGTAACACTCAGATCAACTGCTTTTCTTATCAGATTGATCATTTCCTTTGTGTCTGCTGCCGGGCCAAGCCCAAAACTCATTCCCATGCATCCAAGTCCAATGGCTGACACTTCAAGCCCGCTTTTGCCTAATTTACGTTTTATCATAACTCATTCCTTTCATCAATTAAGTTTATTTCTTTTACTACAGTAATATATACACGTAGTAAATAAGGAATCGTATACAAAAGTCGGAAATAGTTATACATTTTTACCGGTTGCACAATGGACACTTTTGGGATTGGGTTTTCAAAATATGCTTAATTTGGTTTGATTTGCACAGGTTGGATCATAAACAGGTTAACAGTAGGATTGCACTGCTACAATTGCTGTAAACTATTATTGCATAACTACTTACAAGGCCTGGAATATGCCTCATAATCAGAGGGTCGGTGGTTCAAGCCCATCTGGGCCCACAAGAAAGCCTCAAATTCCGAAGGGATTTGGGGCTTTTTCTTTAAAGTCTATGAAGAAATGCGTTAAGATTGGATTGCAGCTTATTAAAGACTGTCGAAATATTTGCTATTCCTCCCTGCATTTGCTCCCACTCCATCTGAAATCCATAACCATGGAAGAAAACGTGTCTGAACCTTCTGTATGGAGCCATAAGGGCAGGAAGCTCATTATTAAACAGTTCAGGTAACGGCAGTTTTGGAGGATAACAAAATCTTTTGAACAGTTCAATATGCCAATTCTCCCCAGAGGGTATATCTAAATTATAAAATTTCGTAATACGTTTTAATAAGTTCTCTATCCCATTATAGAACTGGGCAAGAAATGCCCCTGCGGCAGTTTTTTCACGCACATTGGGTTCTTTATCACCAACATCTTTTGCCAGTTCCAAAAGTTCTGTCACTATCTGCTCGATCGCTTCCAGTTCAATGGATATCTCTTCCCTTAGTTCATCCTTGGTCATAAAAGAACCCGTCCATAATTTTCAATATGTCTGGTAAACCGGGAAGACGGACTTAGAGAAACCACATCCAGCGGAACGTTCAGTTCCTCCTCCATTTTACCTGCAAACTCAAATATTCTCCAGCCTTTAATGCCATCAAGAGCGATGTCTATATCATGCGCCGTCTCAGGAGCTGTGACAGCACTGCCAAACATAATTATCCTGGTCGCACCGTAGCGTTTAGCTTCAGTAACTATCCTGTCAATTATTTCTTTAGTGATGTTCATTTCAAACTCCCTGTTTAACTAACGGCAATATCCAAATTTTCACTATAAATATTCTACATCTGTACGAATATAACTATTTTTCGAATCATTTTGAATAATTGCATGCGCAAAATAATTCTCTGTAATTAATTCAGGTCCTTATAAAATGATACTTTACGGCATCCTCTACTTTAACTTCTCCAGAAATTTTTTATATTGCTCCCGCGAAGGATTTTTATTAATCGCTTTAATAGCATACTCTTTTGATTTTTCAATATTATTAAGGAATGAATACAAATTTGCTATCCTGAAATAAATCCTTCCTTCTGAATTATAATTTTCTTCTTCAGCTAGGTTCAGATAGTATTCAATAGCCTTTGTAAAATCCCCTCTTTCAGAATATTTTATTGCAAGCTGCTCTTTTAATTCTTTTTCTTTTTTAAGCAATTCATCAAAAGTATTTATATTATTCGTGTAATCCTTAATCTTCTGAAAGTATTCCTCTTTCGGACCTAATCCGATTAATCTATCCAGTTCCTTTTTATCGGATGTTAACAAAATTATGGTTGGGTATGCATCCTGCAGATTTAATTCTTTTCCTATCTTTCTGCCATAATCTGTTTCAGCATTTATTTTTAAACAGATATAGTATTCATTTAAATATTTACCGATCGCGGAATCCCCAAAAATATGTTTATCCAGTTCTTTGCAGGGAATACACCAGTCCGTATAGAAATCAATGAGAATTTTTTTATTCTCAGCTCTGGCTAACTTCTGAGCTTCATCAAGTGTTTTAACCGGGAACTTAACTTCAGCAAATAAAAAGGGAGTAATGAATAAAAGCAGAATAAATGATTTTTTCATGATCATTACCTTTTAATGTTATATGGATGTTGCTAAGATATAATTTAATTTTTATTTGCGGAAATTATTAGCATCATGGGACGGCGGAATTCTTCCCTCATGGCTTCATTCTTCTTTAGCATTTCCTGCGACGGCAACGGCTCAATTACTTTTTTTATTATAAATCCGTTACTTATCAGCGAATTAATATACGTCGTTAATGTCCTGTGATATTTGGTAATCTTTTGCCCCAGAAAAACAGCTTCCCTGCTCCCTTCAATAAAATAATTATCTACGGGCCAGTGAATCT
>JBLMZM010000151.1:0-5729 GCA_050258815.1 Ignavibacteriales bacterium | reverse complement strand
TAGATGGTATGCCGTTAAGCATCATTGATGCCTGTAAGGAATTGCTGGATTATGCAGCCGAATATATATCATTTCTTAAAAACTCCTTTCCTGCCCGCCGCACCAGAAGTTTTGATGAGATGTATGAAATGATAATAATAAATCTTACCAAAGGGTTGGGAAAGGAATGGGCCGAAAGATATACTTCCATTGCCGGGTGGGATCCTGAAATATTTTCTGCACCTGCAACCGCAGTTGACGGACGAATGCTGCCGCATGAATGGCTCAGGGCACCAGCTGGATTTATTAAAACAGACTCCCTGCACCACCACAAAGATCATTTTTTCCCCGGCTGCCAGGACATAGCATGGGACATTGCAGGACTTTGTACCGAATTCAGGCTTAATGAAGAAGCCAGGGGCTATTTTCTTGACAGATATGCCTCAATTTCGGGTGACAGGAGCATTTATAAGCGTCTACCCTACTACAACATCGCATATCCCGCATTCAGGCTTGGCTATGCAGTGCTTTGCTCGGAAATGCTTGGACCCGGTGACCCCGAAGGGCAAAAATTCAGGGTGATGGCAAATATTTATTCCTCAATCCTGCAGAGTGAAATCTGTCTTTACAGCTGATAACGAGGCTTTTATACCTCCATCCTTTGTTGTACATTCGAACTCAATCCTAAAAATTTTACACCCGTAAAAGACTTAAGTTATTTAAAAAGAATACGAGAATGTTATTTAACGGGGATGAATACACACATACTGGGTTTGTTTAGTAAAGGATTATTATCAGATGATTATGTTTCAAAAACTGAAGAACTTCGATTTTAATAAATTTAAGGCGGATTCTTCGCGGCAGTGGAAAAAACTCTACAGAGCTTTAACCTTTACGCGCGAATACCGTTCTTTTTTGATATTTATACTGGTGCTTACGCTGATTGTTGCCGCGGCAAATGCCGTTGAACCTCTTATAATGAAATACATATTTGACAATCTGGGCGGCAGCACGACGATGAAGACTATCATTACGGGCATCGGCATGCTGCTGGGACTCGGATTATTCCGTGACATTATTGGCGGATTATCCAACTGGCTGAGCTGGCGCACGAGGTTGAATATTCAATATGGGCTGCTGGAAGCAACAGTAGCCAAGCTTCATAAACTGCCTACTGATATTCACCGCAAAGAAGGTGTAGGGGCAATTATGACGCGGCTTGATCGCGGGATTACAGGCTTCATGACGGCAATTACCGAGATTTCATTTAACGTTCTGCCTGCTGTAACCTACCTTGTTATGGCGCTGATTGTCATGATCCAGCTCGACTGGCGCCTGACGCTGCTTGTCAGTGCATTTGCTCCCCTTCCGGCGATTATTGCTGCTTTTGCTGCTCCCAAACAGACACGCAGGGAACAGAATCTGCTGGACCGCTGGGTGCGTATTTATTCCAGGTTTAATGAGGTCCTTTCGGGAATTATTACCGTAAGAAGCTTTGCAATGGAAGACGCAGAAAAGCAGCGTTTCCTTGGAAACGTGAAAAGTGCCAACGATGTGGTAATAAGAGGCATTGGGTTTGATTCTGGAGTGGGAATTGCACAGAACCTGACGATCACAATTGCAAGAATTGCATCCATCGCACTCGGAGGAATCCTGGTTATGAAGGGACAGGCCACACTTGGTACACTTGTAGCATTTCTCAGCTATGTGGGAGGATTGTTCGGACCCTTGCAGGGACTTACAGGCATATACAGGACTATCCGCACTGCTTCAGTATCGCTTGATCAGATTTTTTCTATACTGGATACGCGCGATTTTCTGGGTGACGCACCGGATGCAGTTGAACCAAAGTCGTGCAAGGGCGAAATTGTTTTCGAGGATGTCAGATTTAAGTATAATGATTCGGGCAGTGAGATCTTAAAAGGAGTTGACCTGAAAGTAAGCCGGGGCGAAATGGTGGCCATTGTCGGTCCCAGCGGCTCCGGTAAAACCACACTCATGGGATTACTGATGAGATTCTATGATCCTACTCAGGGAAGCATAACACTTGATGGCAAAGACCTGCGCCAGATTAAGCAGAACTGGTTACGTAAAAATATTGGTGTGGTTCTGCAGGATGCACTTCTGTTTAATGAATCCGTAAGGGACAATATTGCCTATGGAAAACCCAATGCTACACAGGCCGATATTGAAGCAGCGGCAAAAGCCGCCAATGCACATGAGTTTATAATGAATCTCGAGAATGGATACGATACTATAGTTGGTGAGCGCGGCAGCCGGCTTTCTGGCGGTGAGCGCCAGCGCATTGCAATAGCCAGGGCATTGCTCAAAGATGCACCCATTCTTGTTCTGGATGAGGCCACTTCGGCCCTTGATGCTGAAATTGAAGCTCAGGTACAGGATGCGCTTAACAAACTGATCAAGGGAAGGACCACCTTAGTGATTGCACACAGGCTTTCAACCGTCGTCAATGCCGATAGAATACTTGTTATAAGAAACGGACGCATTGCAGAGGAAGGCTGCCACCGTGATCTGCTTTCAGCTACCGGGTACTATGCTTCACTCGTGGAAAAACAGCTAAAAGGTTTGTCCGTGAATTAACATCAAATAAGTTTAAAATGCAGAATGCCGGATTAACAATGAGTTACCATTAGATCAATCCGGCATTCAGCATTTATAAAGGATTACGCTTCAGATCCTGCCGCCAAGCATTTCACCGTTTCCATCGTCATTATCTCTTTGATGAATTTCCTGCTCCTCAGGAGCATTTACTTTTTTATTGCCCTTTATTTTTCCCTTTTTCCCTTCATGTTTGGTGTCACGACGGGTGTGTTTAATATGTTCCTTATTCATTATTACCTTCTTTCTTTTAACTGTTACGTTTCACACATAATTTAAGCCGGGAGCGGCTAAAGTGTCAACAGACAGAAGAATGCACTTGATTTTAATTCTTAGAATTCCGTCTCCTCACCTTCAGAGGTCTGTTCCTTAATGCTTCTGATCCTGATCTTAAGTTCCGGATGACTGGTATTCCCCTGAGTTATTACTTCCTGAAGTGACTTCTTTACAAACTCAGCAAAATTATGGGATGGCTCATCTTCTGCTTCAATCCAGAGATTTACTCTAATGGATATTGCCTTACGCATTTTCACCCCCCTTCAGGGTATCACCTGAGGCGATATTATCAAGGGGCATCCAGCGTCCGTCGCTTTCAACCTCAATCTGCATTATAGGATGAATTTCCCAGATCGTGCCCCTGGTTTTACCAACCTGATCAGGATGTTCCGGATCGAGCATTATCCAGCCGCTAATACGGACTTTCTGTTTGTTCCTTACTATTTTCTTCAGAACCTTAATATCCCAGCCCGGATGTTTCTGATGGATTGGAGGAGTAACTTCCACAACGATTGAGCGTATCCGGTCCTCCCCCGCGCTCTTTGTCAGCCATACGTGATAATCCCTGTATTCCTTATCGGCTCCATGGCAATTACACGATTCAGGTCCCTCCTGTTTTGCCCCGGCCAGATATCCAACAACGGATACCGGGACACCCTCATAGCGTGCCACATCTTTTTTATCCCCCTCAGACCATCTATCCCTGTGCCTCCTTTCAATTGCGCGCGGCCAGGGGAGACCCACAATGGCATCAAACTCTACGGGAATGTAATTCCCATCATCCACCCTGTTCTTCAGGCGGTTTAATTGCGGATCACCTCCGTCACCTTCGGGGGGACAATCCCTGAAACCCGCAAACCGGGGCTCAGGTTTATCTTTAATATCGGGAAAAGTTTTCTGAGGCTCAGTGTAAGCTGTACTCCCCTTGCCGGGACCCGTCATCTTCCCGGGTGACCTGTGCGAGCGTATGGACAAAATAATTATTATTCCCAGAATAATTACAACTGCTATTGTTGTTGCTATTACCAGCCAGGAATACTTTGACTGTTTGGGTCTGTTACCATTCATACTCCCCTCAAAAATTTATTCAGTAATTTTTAATTGCCGTTCAGCAGGAACTGCCTTATAAAATTAAATTAAAAATTATTGCTTCTAAAACAATGCTAATAAGACCTACTCTCCGGATTTAACTGCAAGTTCTGTTTTACGTTCATTTATATTTTGAATTTGCGGAGAAGCGGAGTGGGGAAGAAATATAAACCGAAGTAGTACCAATTAAATTTCTGAAATGAGCTGCAGGGTCAGTTATTGCTGAATTTTATTATCTTTTTAATTTCGGATATTTTAAGGAGGAGATAATCTTCGTATGAATCCAGGAAGGTAATAATGCTGGAAATATTGTCCATGTTCTTCAGGGTATGGATCTTCTGCCCGGCATTTCTTACTTTAAACAGCTCGGAGTATAATTTATCCAATTTTACCTGGTTAATTTGTTTTTCCATATTATTCTCAGAACCACTTACCGTCTTATTTCCCGTATTTTGAAGCTATGACTGCAAGTATTTCATATTTCATCTGCTTCATTGTTTCGTTAAATTCCTCATAGAACTCATCGTCACTTTTCTGGTATTTGCTCAGTATATCTTCAAACAGATACTTACCCAGCGCTTTTGTATATGCAAAATTTTGAACCAGCAGATCGATGGCTATATCCTGTTTTATATAATGCGGTAGTTCAATCTTAAAGTCGTCTTTATTAAGCATTTTTGTTTCTTCGTTATCAAAATTTTTGATGCGGGTCTTTTTATAAATGATAAATATTCTCAATTAAAAATCAAATTTTAATTACAATAATTGTATTTTTATTTTTGCAATTAAATTATTCTGTAAACTTCGTCACATTAAAAATAAAATAACAGGTATATATGAATTATTATGAACTTATTGGCTACTCTGCCTCACTACTTGTTGCACTGTCACTAATGATGAGTAACATATGGAAACTGCGCTGGATCAATCTACTGGGTGCACTTATATTTTCAATTTATGCTCTTCTTGTAAAAGCTTATCCGGTATTTGCAGTAAATGGCTTTATAGCCGTCGTTGATATTTATTATATAGTTCAGCTGTCCAAAAAGAAGGATTACTTCGCATACATCCCTGTGCCAAATGCCGGCGACCTTTTCCTGAAGAAATTCCTGGGCTTTTATAAAGATGACATCCTGAGGTTCTTCCCTGATTTTTCATCAGACACTCTGAAAGACCCGCAGTTTATTTTCATTCTGAGAAATCTGATCCCGGTAGGCCTGTTTGTATATGAGACCGAAGCGGAAGGGACAATAAATGTAAAGCTGGATTATGTTATACCTGATTACCGCGACCTCAAGAATGCACATTATATCTATACACCGCATTCCGATCTTGTACGGAATAAAGGGATCCATAAATTTATAGCCTACAGCAATGTAGATGAACACAAAAAGTATCTTACAAAGGTAGGTTTTAAACAGGATGCTGCAAACAGCACTCTATTTGTAAAAGTAATACAATAAATGTATCATTCCCTGCTGGTTGATCCATCCCCCTCAAAATTCAGGATATCACATATTTATAAATCAGGAGGATCCAGCATCCTCCCGGTTTTTCCAATCAGCTTTCAAATGTAAAAAGCTCCATTTTTCTCCCTGCCTGATCCGGCATCAACTTAGGAATAAATTTTATGATTGCAATGAGTCGGTTTATATAATTATTATATAGCTAATTCCGAAAAGGTATGCCGGAACTATACTAAAAAAGCCTAAAAACATAAAAACCAGGGCACCTGATATGTCCAGGTGCCGGTATTTACAATCACT
>JBLMZM010000150.1:0-9652 GCA_050258815.1 Ignavibacteriales bacterium | reverse complement strand
TAATTACTTTTCCAGCAGCGCCACGTTTTCAATGTGAAATGTGTGCGGGAACATGTCCACCGGTCTTACACTTACCAGGCGGTAGCCTTCTTCATTGAACATCTTTATGTCGCGCACCTGTGTTGCAGGATTGCAGCTTATATAAACTATCTTCTCCGGATCCAGTTTTATTACGTCCTTGATTGTAACGGGATTCATTCCGCTGCGCGGAGGATCCAGTATAACAACGTCAGGTGAGGGGAGTCTCTTTGTGCTTACGATGCTCAAGAATGATCTGTTAAGATCCGCCGTAATAAAGCGTACGTTATCTATGCCATTGATCTGCTTATTTTCCTTGGCGTCCTTTACTGCTGCATCAACGGATTCAAAGGCATATACTTCCTTAGCCGAGCGTGATACAAATATAGAGATCGTACCGGCACCGGAATATAGATCATAAACAACCTGATCTTTTGAAAGCCCCGCAAAGTTGAGAGCCGTTGTATAGAGAGCTTCGGCCTGAAGTGTGTTGGTCTGGAAGAATGAATTTGCGCTGATCCTGAATTTATCTTTTCCTATAGTGTCGTATATATTTCCGCTGCCGTGATAAACAATTTCATAGTCACCCGCAGCAATCTGCGCCTTCTTGAGATTAATATTATTTATTACGGTCGTCACTTCCGGCACCACCCTGAGCAGTTCTTCTGTATACTCCTTCATAAGCGAGTCGTTCTCTTCCGAGGTGACAATGTTTACCATCAGATCATCTGAATGGTGAGTTTTTTTTATCACCAGGTTGCGCAGATATCCGGTGTGTGTTTTTGTCGAATAGATCGAGGTGCCCTTATCCTTAAAGAACTTCCTCGTGAAGTTCAGTATATTGTTGCTTTCCGGTGACTGCAGGTAGCACTCTTCTATATCCAGCACCTTGTCAAATATATTCGGCAGGTGAAGACCCAGAGCAAAATTCCTGTCCAGATTCTCCTGATCCAATTCCTCCTTTGTCAGCCATCTGCGCTCGGCAAATGAGTACTCCATTTTATTTCTGTAGAAGAAGGTTTTCTCCGATGGAACTATATCATAAAATTCGAAATCCCGGAAACCTCCCATTCTTTCGAATATGTCTTTAACCTGCTCCTGTTTGTATTTCAGCTGCGACTGATAATCCAGGTCCTGCTGCTTGCAGCCTCCGCACGTACCGAAATATTTGCACGCGGCTTTTATCCTCTCCTGAGAAGGGCGCAGTATTTCGAGTGTCCTTGCCTCTGCATAGGATTTTTTTACTTTTGTTATCATTGCTTTTACCAGGTCGCCAGGATAGGAGCCCTGGACAAATATCACATAGTTCTGCTGCTGTTCCTCGTCCGGTTCTTCCTCACCGCTTGCGGCAACTTCCTTGCTTAATGTCAAATATTTACTCTTATCAACCTTTGCAATTCCTTTTCCTTCAAAAGCATATTTCGTTATTTCCAGTTCTACTATGTCACCTTTTTTCAAGTACTTTATCTCCCGGTATTTTTGTCTGAAGTCTGCCTAAGCACGTCATTAATTCAGGCGTGCAGAGGACCTGATTTATGGCCCCAGATTTTTGTTTTATTCCTGTGTTATTTTTGAACCTGCAGTAGCAGCGATTTAAATCCCATGTACTTTTTGCCGCCCTGCTTCAGATAAACGTTGCTCTCATGGCTCATTCTGTTAATCAGTTTTTTATTATAGCTCTTCTCTTCATCGCTCATTGCGGGAAGGCTTTTCTTTAATGTCTCTGAGCTCATCTGATAGAATTTATCCATCGTATAGCCAAGGTCATGCGTATGCAGAACATTAAACTGTTTCTGCTTATAATATTCATCGATCTCATAGTAAGGACGCGGATCGAGGCCGGAATTATTCCAGATGTCGCAAACATACCGGGGCGGATTTTCCGAGAGGATGACTACTTCACCTGAGCACAAATATCCCCCGGGCTTAAGTATCCTTTTTACTTCCTTAACAATTCTTTCCCGTCCCTCAACAGAAACCGCGCCCTGCGCATAAACCATGTCGAAGCTGTTGTTTTCAAAATCCGTTGCGTCGAAGGCCATCATGCGTACCCTTACCTGAGGGACACCTTTAAGGTAAAGTTCAGAACTGAGCAGTGACTGAAAATCCTCCACGATGAGATCAACTGTGCTGCCGGAACTCAGTGCGAGTAATTTTGCAATCCTCTCGCTGTTTGAGCCAAATACAACGACTGACATTCCCTCAATATCTATATCCTGCAATAAAAGACGAAGCTGTTCACCAGTACCGGGCAGAAAAATTTTTTGTGTTTCTAGCATATTTTAAATTTTATTTTAAGAATTCAAAGATACGGAATTCCGCGATAAAATTAACTATAAATGTAACGGGGGGATAAGAGAGTGCACCCGGAATGTGGTTATTTGCCAATCATAAATATTTTATACTTATACTATATCAATTTAACGCATCTTGCGTCCGCAATACTCAGATCAGGAAGTATAATAAAAAAGGGCGGTTGAGTTCCGCCCTTTCTGGTATTTTCGTGTTTTGTTTTCAGTAGATTTTAGTAGGTTCCTTCAATAGCCTTCCTGACGAAGCCGTCGGCTTTTTCGAGCCTTTCCTTTGCTTCCTCAGCGCTGAGGTTAGCCTTGATCATCACGAGTGCGGTTTTTACGTGTCCGCCTGCCTTCTCAAGATATTCGGCAGCTTCTTCATATGAGGCACCGGTTATCGTCATAACTATTCTTTTTGACCTTTCTACCAGCTTTTTATTTGTCATCTGGAGGTCAATCATCATATTCTCATAAACTTTTCCCATACGGATCATTGAAGCTGTTGTAAGCATATTGAGAACCAGCTTCTGTGCCGTACCGCTTTTCATGCGTGTTGAGCCCATGATTACTTCGGGACCTACATAAGGGCAGATAGCGACGTCAACTTCCTTAATATTGAAATTCTCGCGGGGGTTGCAGGTTACATAGAGTGTTTTGGCTCCCAGCTCCTTGGCTTTCTTTACGGCGCCAACGACATACGGGGTTCTTCTGCTTGCAGCAATTCCGCAAACTACATCTTTTTCATTTACCTCAGCCTTAAGAACATCTGCGGCCCCATTTTCTTCATAATCCTCGGCTCCTTCCTGTGCACGAAACATTGCTTCCCGGCCGCCGGCTATATAGCCGTCAATCATTCCATAGGGGGTACCGAATGTAGGAGGGCATTCCGAAGCATCCACCACTCCAAGCCTGCCGCTCGTGCCGGCTCCGAAATAGAGGAGTCTTCCGCCATTTTTCAGCGCCTTTACTATTAACTCAACTGCCTGCTCGATATAAGGAAGTTCTTTTTCAACTGCCAGGGGAACGGTTTTATCTTCATTGTTGATAATCTTCAGTATTTCTGCGGTTGAACGGGCATCGATATCCATTGAATTCGGGTTTCTCTGTTCTGTAGTCAGAGTAGCAATTTCAGCAAACAACTTTTTAGTATCACTGTGAATCATTTGTTCAGTTCCAATAATATTAGTTTTTTTTCTTTTTCATTCCTGACGTTGGTCGGTTTATAATTTAATTCAAACACCGTCAGTTTTTTTATATATGGTTTATATTTCAGTTCTGCCGATTTAATTTCGTCCTTCAGATCTCCGCCCTTCAAAGAGGCCAGGAATGCCTTATCTCTTGTGAGTGGAAGAGCATACCTGAGCAGCATTGCCAGCGGTACGGTAGCCCTGCTGATTACCAGGTCAAAACATCCTGAGTATTGAGCAATAAACTCCGGGGCTTCAACCCTGCTGTTTACTGCCGTTACATTGCTAAGCTTCAGTTTATGAATGAATTCTGACACCGAATCAATCTTTTTCTTAGTGGAATCCACCATCAAACCCTTCAAAGCAGGTCTGAGAATTGCCAGCGGGATGCCCGGAAAGCCGCCGCCGGTTCCAATATCTATATACCTGGAGACCCTTTCAGGGAGAAATCCAGACATATAAGCCGAAATGAATACATGGTTTTCAACTACCGATGCAATATCTTTTCTGGATATTAAGTTAACCACCTGATTTTTTTCGACTACCAGACTGGCATACATTGATAAACGTTCTAACTGATATGGATCGGGAGTGATGCCATTATCCCGGAAAAGGGAGCTCAACTGGTTGTAATACAGCTCTTGGTTTTCCACAAGACTCCAATATTTTTAGAATTAGCTTTTCAAATATACTAATAAAATAGAAATATCAGAAGGGGTAACTCCCGAAATTCTTGACGCCATCCCTATAGAACGCGGTTTTACGCGGTTTAATTTCTCGCGTGCTTCGGTTGAAAGTGATTTTATACTAAGATAATTGAAGTTTAAAGGAATCTGAACATCCTCATATCGTTCCATTTTTTCGATCAGTTCCTGCTGGCGTTTTATGTAGCCCTCATACTTAAGTTCAATTTCCACCTGTTCCAGGGCTGTTGCATCCCTCAGCAGCTCACCAATACCGTTTCTTTTTTCTTCCTCTATGAGGTTTAATATATCTGCAAGTTTCAGTTCCGGGCGTTTGCATAGCTTGGCTATTGTTTCAGTAGAATCGATGAGGTTAGTATTCAGCTGCTCCAGGTATGGGTTAACCACCCTGGCGTGAAGCTTGTGTTCCCTCAGTAGTTCTATATTTGTTCCGATCAGTGACTCGCGCCTCTTGAGTTCCTCCAGCATCTCCCCTGGAATGAGTCCAAATCCGGCTCCATATTCCAGCAGCCTTCTATCTGCATTATCCTGCCTTAAGAGGAGTCTGTGTTCGGCTCTTGAGGTAAACATTCTGTAGGGTTCTTCTGTGGACTTAGTCACCAGGTCGTCAATAAGCACACCTATATAGGCTTCGCTTCTTTTAAGAACGAATTCTGCTTCGCCTTTTATCTTTAATGCCGCATTGATTCCAGCAATAATTCCCTGGGCGGCGGCTTCCTCGTAGCCTGATGTCCCGTTTATCTGTCCAGCGAAGTATAATCCCTGTACAAGTTTTGTTTCCAGTGTAAGGTCAACCTGGTAGGGAGGGAAGTAATCATATTCAACCGCATAGCCGGGACGTACCATTTCTGCGTGTTCCAACCCTTTAATGGAGTGGATTGCTTCCATCTGTATTTCAGCAGGCAGGGAGGTAGAGAATCCGTTTACATATATCAGGTCATCATCAAGGCCCTCCGGCTCCAGAAATAGCTGGTGGGAAAGTTTATCTGAAAATCTTACTATTTTATCTTCAATTGAGGGGCAGTACCTGGGTCCCACGCCATGAATGACTCCCGTAAAGAGGGGTGACTGTGAGAAACCCTTTTCCAGTATTTTGTGTGTACCTGTGTGTGTGTGTGTCAGGTGGCAGCTTACCTGCGGCTGCACGGGGAAGTCTTTTTTTTGCGTCCTGAGGGAGAATGGCCGGGGGATTTCATCTCCAGGCTGTTCTTCCAGTATAGAAAAGTCAATTGACTGCTTCAGCAGCCTGGGAGGCGTCCCGGTTTTCAGCCTTCCGGCCTGGAAACCAAGCTTGAGCATGGATTCAGTGAGTCCGGTAGCCGGTTTTTCACCAAACCTGCCCCCACTGGTAGATTTCAGTCCCGTGTGCATGAGTCCATTCAAGAACGTTCCCGAACACATCACCAGGGCCTTGCAGCTGATCTGTTCTCCGCTCAGTGTAATAACGCCTGTAATTTTGTTGTTTTCAGTAACAGCATCTATGACAGAATCCTCAACGATAGTGAGCCCTTCTGTATTCGAAACCACGCGGTAGGCTTCCTCAGAGTAGAGCTTTCTATCCGACTGGCACCTGTGAGCCCAGACGGCGGGACCCTTCGATTTATTCAATGTCCTGAACTGGATGCCCGTCCTGTCTGCAATGAGTCCCATTACTCCCCCCAGGGCATCAATTTCATGCACCAGGTGCCCCTTTGCGCTGCCTCCTATGGCAGGATTACAGGACATGCGTCCCATGGCAAACCTGTCCATGGAAACCAGGGCAACAGAGCATCCCATCCTGGCTCCTGCAACCGCCGCTTCAACGCCGGCGTGTCCGCCGCCCACGACTACTATATCAAAACTTCTCATTATTTCCTTTTTTGTTTCACGTGAAACATTTCTTATTTACCTATACAGAATTTTGCAAATATATTATTCAGGATGTCGTCTGTCGTTACTGTTCCTATGATTTCCCCCAGGTTTTCTCCGGCATTCCGCAGGTCCACCGATATAAATTCACCGCTCATGTTCATTAGCAGGGAATCCCTGGCCGACAGCAGGCTTTGCCTGGAGGACTCCAGTGCCTTGTAGTGCCTGAGGCTGGAGATTACGGCCGTGTTTTCCGTATAGTTCGCCGTGCCGGCCACTTTTCTTCTCATCATTTCCAGCAGTTCATGTATTCCTTCACCCGTTTTAGAGGATATATATACGTCGGCTGCGGGCGGGGCCTGTTCCTTCAGGTCAATTTTGTTTGTAACCCTTAGGACCCTGTCCTCACCGGTAAGGCTGCTGAGCTCTGCGTGCAAATCAGGTGAAAAGCCGCTATCCACGTCACTTATAAAGAGCACTATATCGGCATCTTTAACTGCCTGGCGGCTTCTTCTTACCCCTTCTTTTTCAATTGCATCTTCTGTAAGTCTTATCCCTGCCGTGTCATATAATCTGAACAGTATTCCGTCAGAATAAATTTCCTCACTTATTACGTCTCTTGTAGTGCCCGGAATTTCACTTACTATGGCCCTGGATTCCTTCAAGAGGTAATTAAGCAGGGAAGATTTCCCGACATTCGGTTTACCCACCAGCGCCACGTTAATTCCGTCCCTGATTACCTTACCAAAGGAATATGTATTAAGGAGTGCGTCCATTTCAGCAACGAGGGCATCTATTTTAGAGACGATCTCCTCTGCAGGCAGAAATTTAATTTCCTCTTCAGCAAAATCGAGTTCAAGCTCGATCAATGAAGAGATATTGAGCAGGGAAGAACGCAGTGATACCACCTTTGAGGAAAGGAGGCCATCCAGCTGGTTTCTTGCTCCCCTTAGTGCCGCTGACGTCCTGGAATT
This sequence comes from Ignavibacteriales bacterium, assembly GCA_050258815.1. GTDB lineage: Bacteria > Bacteroidota > Ignavibacteria > Ignavibacteriales > SURF-24 > JAAXKN01. The sequence goes on along the minus strand of JBLMZM010000150.1, from coordinate 2,627 downwards.
AATCACATCTGCCACGGCCTCAGCCTGTGCCAGATCCAGCTTTCCATTCAGGAAAGCCCTCTTTGTAAACTCTCCCGGCTCGGCCAGCCGGACCCCTTTTCCCAGCAATATGCCCATGATGCGGTTTGTTATAAGAGGACTGCCATGTGAACTGATCTCAATACTGTCCTCACCCGTATAAGAGTTAGGGTTACGGAAGAGTGAGACCAGTACATCATCAATCAGCGTTCCCTCAGGATCAGTGATTTTTCCATAATGAATTGTATGAGAGGGAGATTCCGATAGGCGTTTCCTGCCCCTGAAAAACGTATCCACTACTTCGAATGTCTTGTTCCCGCTGACCCTTATCACCGAAATCGCACCTACTCCTACCGGGGTGGCAATAGCCGCGATTGTATCTTCATTAAAGCCTTTATTCATAGGCATTAAAATTAAAGATATATCAGTATAAACTCAACGCTAATTTTGCTCCACTGGGCCTGTATCTGCGTTAAATCGGCGCATCATGGCATGCCACGGGCGGCTGCCCGGCACTCCGGGACCCCGGCCTCATGCTCTATCATTAAAATGCCTCAATTTTATCGACGTGAAAAACGGAATAAATGTTTCACGTGAAACATTTATTTACATCGGTTTGTATATAAAATGAAAGTTATATTATATTGGATAAAAACAAATTAATAATAAAATATTGCCGGCTTAATCTGTGCTGCCGACAACAGACAAATAAAGGATTGAATCCGGCAGGAAAGAACCATCATTCTTTTCTCTTTATAAATATTTTAGTTTTATATACTTTTTTGCAATAAGCATATATTCCGCATCGGATTGATTTTTTCACGGCATAATGCTTAATTGAAATTATAAAAATAAACGGAAGATGTTATGGCATTCAATTTTAACAAGCTTACAGTCAGGGCTCAGGAGCTCATACAGACCTCGATGGAAATAGCTCAGAACTATAACAATCAGATCATTGAGCCTGAGCATCTTTTAGCCGCAATGATACAGGATGATTCCGGTATTGCGGTATCATATTTAAAGAAGTCGGAAGTAAACGTCAATCACCTGAAACTAAAAGTCAATGAACTCCTGGAAAGGCTGCCCAAGGTTAGCGGCGCCGGCGTTGGGAATCAGCAACTGTCGGGACAGACGGCACGCGTGCTGGACCAGGGCTCAGAAGAAGCCAGAAACCTGAAGGATGAATTCGTATCGACCGAACACCTGCTGCTTGCACTGGTGGATGGGGATAATAAGGCGGGCCAGCTTCTTAAGGACTACGGTGTAACACACGACAGCATACTTGCAGCGTTAAAGGATATCCGCGGGAATCAGAGGGTAACCTCTCAAAATCCTGAGGACACATATCAGGCACTAAAAAAATATGCGCGCGATCTGAATGATCTGGCCCGCTCCGGCAAACTTGATCCTGTTATCGGACGCGACGAGGAAATCAGGCGCGTTCTGCAGGTGCTCTCGCGCAGGACAAAGAATAATCCGGTGCTGATCGGGGACCCGGGTGTTGGGAAAACAGCAATAGCAGAAGGCATCGCCCACAGGATTGTCAGCGGCGATGTGCCGGAAAATCTGAAGACAAAAAAAATCATGGCGCTCGACCTTGGAGCCCTCGTTGCAGGTACGCAGTTCCGCGGACAGTTCGAGGAACGCCTGAAAGCCGTGATCAAGGAAGTACAGGATTCAAACGGAGAGATCATTCTCTTTATTGATGAACTGCACACGCTAGTGGGTGCAGGCGCCGCACAGGGATCTATGGATGCGGCCAATATACTGAAACCCGCGCTGGCAAGGGGCGAACTGCACGCAATAGGCGCAACAACACTTAACGAATATAAAAAATACATAGAGAAGGATGCCGCACTTGAAAGACGCTTCCAGCCCGTGCTCGTTGGCGAACCAGGCGAGGAGGATGCGATTTCAATACTCAGGGGGCTAAAGGAAAGATATGAGGTCCACCACGGAGTACGCATTACAGACGGCGCAATCATTGCTGCCGTACAACTTTCAAACCGGTATATAACGGACCGCTTCCTGCCGGATAAGGCAATAGACCTGATAGACGAGGCGGCTTCAAAACTGAGAATTGAAATCGACTCGATGCCCGAAGAACTTGATACCGTGGAAAGAAAGATCAAGCAGCTGGAGATCGAAAAGGTTGCACTCCAAAGAGAGAAAGATGAGGAATCGGGCAAGCGCCTGAATGAACTGAACAGGGAGCTGGGCGATCTTGAAGAGGAACGCACAAACCTCAAAAGCCACTGGCGCCTGGAGAAGGACAAGATACAGCAGATACAGAAAATGAAAAGCGACATTGAAAATGCCAGGATGCAGGCCGAGCAATATGAACGCGAGGGCGACCTGGGCAGGGTTGCAGAACTGCGCTATGGAACCATCGCCTCTCTGGAGAAGAAGCTAAAGCAGGAATCAGAAGCACTCAACGACATACAACGCCAGCACAAGATGCTGAAGGAAGAAGTTGAAGCCGAGGTACTGCAGCTTTCTCATTTTACCCAGCGATGAGGGAATGGAGCCTGTAAGAAAATTCTGATTTAAGGACAGGTAAACCAGATTCTTCAGGTTGCCAAGTTCTTTGGGTATGCTGTCGGTTA
>JBLMZM010000149.1:0-3356 GCA_050258815.1 Ignavibacteriales bacterium | reverse complement strand
ATGGCGTTGTCTTCAGTGGCTGCACAGGAAGTTAAGGCAATACCGGCTATAAATACTATAAGTGTATTCCTGAATACCGATTGCATTATAAACCTTATGGGATCCATACTGATACACCTTAAGAAGTGGCTTTTTGATTTTAGCTGTTTAACTTAAGATCCAACGGTACCTGTTTTGACTTTTCCGGCACGCTTGTAATTGGCAATAATTACCCCGGTTGGGGTAACAGTACTCTCTACCAGTGTAAATGCTGCCGGAACTGCGCTATTGTCGAACAGCTTTTTTCCTTTGCCAAGAGTCAGCGGAAAAATATTGAGCCAGATTTCGTCCACCAAGTCATGTTTCAGCAAAGTCTGGATGAGCATACTGCTGCCCCAGACTTTGATGTCGGAGCCTTCTGAATTTTTGAGTTTTTCTATATCTTCCAGGCTTTTTAAGAAAACGGAGTTATTCCAGTCGGATTTTTTCATGGTGCTGCTCAAGACATATTTTGTGACTTCATTTATACCGGGCCAAACCTCCGCATGTTCAGGCCAGTAGGAGGCAAAAATCTCAAAGGTTTTTCTGCCCAGAAGAAGGTCTGCTGGTTCCATCTGTTTTTCCATGGCCTGGCCGGAAGCTTCGTCATAATAAGGTGCGCTCCAGCCGCCATATTCGAAGCCGCCCGATGTATCTTCCCCGGGTCCACCTGGTGCCTGCATTACACCATCCAATGTAATCATTGACAAAACGATTATTTTCCTCATGTAGCTACATCCTCGAAAGTTTAATATAAAGACAGTTTATTTTAATATGTATATAACGAATGTATTTGTAAAGGGGTAATTATGTAAAGGTAAAAGAATCCTGGGATAGACAGCCGGCGGCCTGCGAGGAAAAGTTTTAATTGCTTATGATCTGACGCTTACATAATTTGGGTGAAGCCGTAGAGGAATTTAGTAAAGGGGCAGGACCTGGCTGTAAGAGGTCGTAAAAACATCAATCCCATAGCAAAAGATTTATTCGGCCTGCAAAAGCTGGCTGTAAAGAAATATCATTAGATATAAGTTATAATATTATTAAAAATGGGGTAAATATGGCGGTAAATATCTACAGTTCAATTCCAGCTATGGAAAGCCTCAATTACAGAAGAATCAACTGGCAAATTGAGCTGCTAAATTTGCTGTTGATCGGTTCTGAAGCAGCTTTTGCGTATCAAAACGATATTTTCCCCAGACTGTTACCCGGACTGATTATCCAGGTCTGTGCTTATGCACTTCTGTCACTAATCTACTATTTTGTACTTGGCCCAAAAGTTTTATTTCCCAAAACAGGGACAGTTGTTCCAGTTGAATTGAGGGATATTTCCGAACAGGAATCTCTCCGGTATATAAAGCGCGGAGTGATATGCTTTAATTCAACAAAGCTGATTATATCTTTTATAATCATCACTGCGATGCTGATGAATATTTATCATTTTAACTCCTACTATTCTTTAATATTAATGATAATTCTGCTAAGCATATTGCTTTATTTGATCCTTCAGTTTACAAAGAATACAGTTTCTGCCCGGGGATATGTGCTGACAAGCAATAAAGAGTTATTAAAGAATTTTGTTTTCTATTTCAATCCTGATGACAGGCGCACTTCAGTTGACAAACCATTAGGGATGGGAAGCACGATCAACCTGGCCACAAAAGACGGGAAAATGATCATGGGAGTCATTTTGGCCATACCCATATCACTTATAATTATGCTGCTTATCGCTCTGGCTTTAGCGGGAAAATTATAAATAATCTTTTTACCCGCACCACCGGCCGTATCCGCGGTCCTTTTTCTTCTTTGATGAGGGAGATGGTTTACTGTGCGCTCAATTCATTTTCTAAATTACCAATTACAGTATTCAATCTCTCACCATAAATATTTTCTGCATTCTCATAGGACTGGAATTTAAGTAGTTGTGTGAGCTTTTCTTTGGATTCTTCATTTACAAGTCTCTCTACTAATGCTGCGCCCAAATAATAGATTATCAAATCAGGGTAATCCGCGGGCTTCTGCCAAATTCCGCTTATCGATATTTTACTTTTATACCCCATCTCTTTAATAATATCGCGGGCAGCCTGAAGCCTGTTTCTGCCGGTCATATCAAAATACATTGCAGCCCCTTCATCAATAAACTTATTTACTGTTTCTGTTTTTACATAATTCCGGATTACAATATGAGCTATTTCATGCCCGCGGGTCTGGTTAATTGCCGAATGAGTAATAAAAAATTCGGGCTCAGAAAATCCAAGAGGCCTCAGTCCGATATTTTCGGCATCTGTGCTCTTATTCCACGCATAGAAATTGATTTTCCGCTTAAGATCCGCATTGAAGAAATTACTTATCTTTTCATATGCAATTTGCCTGGACCGGGCAAAGGCTTCTTTATCACTAACTTTTGAATCAGGAGGAAAATGGAAAATAATATCATTTGTTTCAAATAACTTCCATTTATGATATAGGCTGTCTAATCCCAGAAGTACCAGGCTCCTTTTGGCATCGCGGGGCGCACCTGCCTTTACCTCGAGTTTACTGCATGAGTACAATATACCGGCAGCTTTATTAGTTTCTTTTTCGATGTAGTAAATCCACCCAAGGTTCAGCATTATATATGCCCTGGCTGCCAGGTTATTTTTCTGATTTTCTAGTGCGGTTTCCAGGAATCTCTTTGCCTCACCAAACCTTCCCAGTTTTACGAGTGTCTGTCCCCTGAAAGAATTTGCCACAGGATCTTCACTGTTATTCTTCAGGATTTCAGCAGTTTCAGAAATTAAGGCTTCATAGTTCCGGGTATAAAAAAGAGAGAGCAGTTTTCTCTCATCGGTCTGTGAGAAAGCCGTGGTGAAAAGCAGAAGCAGGATAGCAAACGACTTCATTTCAATTCCAGTAATTTTCAATAAAGGTACGGGTAAATTCTATAATTTAGTCAAGTTAGTCAAGCAAAATTCAGCGGCAATGCATTATAGGGAGCACTATATCTGGCACAATCTATTCCATACAGGACTGATGAACGGTTTTGCCGCCAAACTGACATTTCAGATACCAACTGCCAAAAATCACGATGGTTTTTAATAATAGCCTGATACAGCGAATATTAATTATTTACTTTTTCGATGCAGGATACTTCTGATAAGTTATGAATGAAATCAGCCCTATAAAAGCTGCAATTAAGGACACCCATAATTTGTTCTTATTGTAATTTATAACCAGCAGTTCCGGCTTCTCTTCTTTGATTGAATTCAGAACGTTAAAGAATGCCGGCAGGTAGTTTTGAAGGTCTTCTTTTCCGGAATAGAAGAATACATTTTATGATTAGTTCCCCTTGGGGAAGAATA
>JBLMZM010000148.1:0-8811 GCA_050258815.1 Ignavibacteriales bacterium | reverse complement strand
CGCTTGAGACCTGCAGATGATACCTGTCCGCATATGGATTCTTATCCCAGGTAAGGGTAACATATTCCTCCCTTATTATTTCCTTGTCGGAAGGGGAAAGGAGGTCCGGAATTTTATTAACGTTTATTCGATATATTCCTGAATTTGTTGCAGCATAAAGAATATCATTCTTATCCAGGTAAAGGTCGTTAATATATAAGTCCATGAGCCTGTCATTCGTCGCTTTCCAAATCCGGCTATTGTTCCTTTTAATAAATAAGCCTGAGCCGGTTCCCGAGGCTAAAAATTCTCCCGCTCTTGTTAGCCTTATGTTGGAAGCATAGTGCTCTAATTCCCTATCGTACTGCCATGTTAAGCCGTTATCCGTACTATAAGCAATTCCGCCTGTTGTGGCTGCATAAACAGTATCGTTTTTACATACGAAATCACAAGCCGTACTATAAGATGGGAGACCGGGGGAGACTGAATTCCAGGTTTTCCCTTCATCATCGGAGTAAAACATTACGTGATCATAAGTGCCGCTTGCAAAAATCCTTCCCGTCTGGCTTTCTCCAAATGCACCAATTTGGTAATTGTTAATTGAACCGGAGGTGGGGTAAAAGTTAAGTCCATTATCATGTGAGATCCAGATTTTCCTGTCTGAATCGGCCACATAAACGGTTCCTTTTTTACTGATAAATTGAGAGGATACCATCGAGATTCCCGAACTATGCTCCCAGTGCGCTCCGTCATCACTGGAGATATAGACTCCATTAATGCCGCCAGCTATTATATTGCCGTTTGCGCAATTGTCGATTTCTGTGTAATAGGCATCGGTTCCGCCCGGGTTAAGGTTCTGCCATGCTTTGCCGTCGCTTAAGATCCTGTAAAGCCCGCCCCAGAATGCATAGCCAAAGGCTCCGGCCAATAAACCTCCCGTATTGGTTATGCTTACCGAAAAGCATTCTTTATGTCCGATCCCGTTATTTATATCCTTCCACGTATAGCCTCCGTCGGTAGAACGGTTAAGGCCGTAGGAACTGAAACTGGTAACCCAGACTTTCCCTTTGGTAATAGCTTTTTGAGCATACTGGTCCTTTACAAATTCAGGGGCGGAAGGGGATGAGGATACTCTTGTAATATGATTATACACTGCAATTCTGTTCCCACCCTTATATATCAGGTCTCCGTCTTCAGTTACTCCGAGCATGGGATTTGTCCACATCTGATTAACCTGAGTTGTTACATTATTCTCATAATGCAGAATTGCATCAGGCCATCCGAACGTGTCAATATAGAGTCCTCCGGAACTATTGGTTAGTATATTTTCTAATATTAGTCCGTCAAGAGAGTACCCAATGGAATAAGGCTGAAATGACATACCCTTATCTGTGCTTCTTAAGAGATTGCCGGGCCGGACTCCAAGGAATATTTCCCCAATGTTGTTTATCGCGTAGCTGTCAATATAACCATTTCCTGTCCAGATGTTTTTCCAGGTCCTTCCATCATCAGTGCTCCTGAATACGAGGGAATCTTTTGCATAATATAAAGAAGAGTCTATTGGAGATTCGGCTATTGTTACATCATAATCGTTAAGGTTATAAATATTATTAACCAATGACCAGGTCTGCCCCATATCCTGGCTTAAGGCAATTCCTCCTCCCGTTACGGCAATGACGCTGCCGTTCAGCCTTTGTGTCAGATTGTGGAATTCTCTGAATACAGCGTTAGTGGAATCGAATTTCCACGAGTCTCCGTCATTATCCGAATAATAAACTCCATAGTCCGTTGTGCAAAGAAGCCTTCCCGATTTCAGGAACAGAATGTCATTTGAATAAATGCCCTCCGGCCCGCCAAGATATTTCCACGACTGTGCGAATCCTGAATCAATTGACAATATGGATACTAACATTACAAGCAGTAACCGGCGGATAAATAGCTTATTGAATCTGAGAAGGACTGTGATAAATGAATTCATTTTTTTTGCTCAAATTATGAATAATATGGACTATTGAACAGGCATCCTTTGCAATTAAGCGGTTAGAACAGTAAAACAAAAATAGTAATTTAATTTACAAATACCAGACAATATTCCGGCATGACTTATTCCCGGGAATGAAAAATCTGACAGTCTGATGACGGGCGGAATATATAAAGAACTCAGGCGGGTATAGAATGCCGGATAGTGTCTTAGTATAAAATAAATTAGCTGCACATCCCTTGAGGGGCGTACAGCTGTTTTATGGACAATTCCAACGATGAAACTAAAAGTAATTAACAGGCTTCATCAGAGGCACCCTATGGCAAAAGTCAATTACTTCTTAATGCTTTTATTAGTGCTGATGGATCGATTATTTTCTCAAGTGAATATTCTTTCCCGTCCTGTGAAAACCTTATCGTCCTGCCTGTTTCCATAGCTGCCTTCCAGAACTTTTCAGGAGTAACCGATGGGCTAACCTGTGCTGCAAGCGCATATACAGAGGCAATATACGGAATAGACCAGCTCCATCCTCCCTCACGGTAGAAAGTATATTCATCAACTCCGTTGGGACTTGCTGTTGTCCTTGAATCCATAGGAACTAATAAGCGCCCCGGAAAATTTCCTTGACTCCGGAAGTACATTTTTCTCCAGAATAATCCGGGTTCATATGAAGAAAAATCATCGGGATCACTAATGGGGCTGCGTCCAAGCCCGTGGAACCTGAAGCCGTATGTCTGCTCAAGATTGGAACTTACTACAAAGATCCCCTGGCTCTTTGCTTCAGATACCGCTGCCTGCAATTCACCTGCCCCATTTTCATTCGGACCCCATCCGATCGACATCGAAATAACGCGTATTTTCTCCTGTTCAGGCAATTGCCTGTTAATCTCTAAAATACGCCTTACAGCTTTGGCCAGAAATGAATAGTCTCTCGTGAATTCATTTGTCTCCCTGTTAAAGGTGCCGCCAAAAGTAGCCATATAATACAGGTCTGCTTCAGGTGCAACGCCTGTAGTTTTCCCCACTGCTATAGATGCAACTGCGGGCCCATGCATCTGTGACTCTATATCAGGAGACATGTTGACCTCTTCATAAAACTTAATGCGGCCATTATATTCCTGATGTTCAATTATTAGTGGCTGGTCAATAATTGCAATGCTGATGCCTTTGCCTGTAATACCCTCTTTGTGAAGGCCCCGTATACCCAGTCCCGGATTTTTATTGATTTCAAGAATGCTTTTGTAATCGAACCCCTGGGCTATCTTTTCCCCCTGTGGCCATTTGGTGCGGCTGTCAAAATCCGCATACATAAGGTCGTTTAATGATTTACTTAAATCCAGACCGGTTAAATCGTAGGACCTCAGGTCTACCTGAAAGCCTCTCTCAGATCCGGCGTCGTAAGAGGGAAGGGCGCTTAACTTTGACCTTTGGTAATCGGCAGGTGCAGGATGACGGTCAATCTTTGGGAATTTTATCTTCTCATTTGTCATGGATGTGCTTCCCGGTGCGTAATTATCCGCCGCTGTACTGGATACAGTGGAATCCTCACTATCTCTGGTCAGAAGAAATTCCATCTTTTGAGGTATGCCTGAGAGTGTGATCCTGAGAGTCTGGTCTTCAACTTTACCGTTAAAAGTTATTGTCTGTCCCTTTTCCACAATTTCAAATGAAAAGCCGGATCCATTTACTTTTCCGTTTTTAATTTCTGAAGTTCCCCAGGGAGCATCAACAGTTCCCGTCAGACTGTCACCCTCGTGATTAAAATTGAAGAAAACAACTCTTGTCCCATCTCGTCCGGTAAGTTTTGCTTTCCATTTGCCGCCTATTCCTTCGGCACTGGACACATTGAGCAGAACAAGGAGCAAAGTTGATAATAAAAGAAACTTGCGAATCACTTTTGATAATGCAGTCATTTTTACCTCGATAGTTATTGGAAGTTAGCAGGTATTTTATATTTCTAATGGATTTCCCCGGGTTATCAAAAACAATTATCAGAAAGGCTTAAGTAAATCGAATTCAAACTGAGTTATTTACAAGGGCAGATTACAATAAATAAATTGTCCCTTCAAAGAATAAAATAATTTTATTTTTTACTTGAAATTTTCAAGGAAGGCATTAGGAGGTCAAAAACAAATTCAGGCAGGCAGTGGAATAAGTGAAATGTATTTTGTAGATTGAGCCATCCTCTTCATTGTTCTGATTAAAAATTGCAGTTTGATTTTCCAGGTGATAAAATTTCAACTAAAAGAAAATACCCGATGCGTCAATTCAGCACAATACATATTATCATATTGTTAATTGCTTTTGCATATGTTCAGAATAATTGTCAGGTAAACAGCGCTGCTGATTATAAAGCCCCTAAAAAGCCTCATGAAAATACTCTCCCAATAGTTATCGGGTTCGATGATAATTACATAGACGAATGGTACAAGATAAAAGATACTCTTAAGTATTACGGTGTTAAGTGTACATTCTTTGTTTCCGGGTTCAGCTCGCTTAACAGAAGGGAAGTTGAAGAGCTGAAAACTCTTCAGATGGAAGGCCATGAAATTGCATGTCATTCAAAAACGCACGCTGATGCCGAGAGATATGTAAACAAATATGGAATAGATAAATATATTGCAGATGAGATTATACCTGAGATAAAGGCAATGAACAGGTCAGGCATCCATCCGGTTTCATTTGCTTATCCCAATGGCAGCCGGAACATGAAACTGGACAGGGCGCTTCAGGATCATTTTAAGATAATCCGCGGAATTACGCTCTATCCCAGGCCGCAATTTAATCAGTATCCCCTGATAAACGGACTTGGTATGGATGATAATTTCTTCTCCATAGATTATATATTCAAGGAGCTTGAGCGCGATTATAGTAAGGGTCAGTTTGTAGTTCTGTTCGGGCATACGCCAACAGTGAAGCCATTTACATATCCCCGTTTTTATACCACCATTGACAGAATGGTTAAAATTATCAAGAAAGCTAAAAGTCTGGGCTTCAGGTTCTGCAAGATTTCGGAGCTCACGGCGCCTTCCAGCGGTATATCTTTAGCATCAAAATCAAACTAGCAGTTAGTATTTTATTGGACACAGGGAATTCGTATTATTGTAGGAATCTAAAACCCAAGCCTGAAATTCTTAAGGTTTGGAGCCCATGCAGCAATAATAATTAATGCTCGAGAAAAAATCTCCCTTCCGGGCAGTTTCCTCAAGCCTGTCTGACCAGAGAATATATTCATCTTCTTTTAGTATATCTTTGTCCTTTGCTGCCTCTGCTATTCTTTTTGCCATTCCGAACAGGTAAGAATCGGCATTCCGGTCAATATGCACATGTGGCAGAGCTTTTACATTTATCAAACCTGCATTGCGGAACAACGATTCCAAAAGGCGCCCTGTCCATCCGTCGGCATAGCGCTGATCGGAGTTGAACTGAATAATTCGGCGTGTAAGCTCCCGTTCAGGATGATTTATTATCCATGTATCACCATCCTGGTCGGCGCTCAGAACTCTTCCGCCGGGCTTGACAATACGTACCATCTCTTTAAGAGCCTGCTGGCAGATTTCAGGAGGAAGATGAATAAGCACAGTCTGGGCAATGCAGCTATCTGCAATTGCATCCGAAAGAGGCAAATGCTCTGCTGAATCAGTTATGACGGATATCAAATCATCAAGATTATGTTCTGAAATAAGCTTTTTAGCAAAAGCAGCGAATACAGGTTGAGGCTCAACTCCGACAACGCGGCCTGATCTGCCGACAGCAGATGCAAGGTCGAGTAAAAGAGACCCCGTACCGCAGCCTATTTCAACAGCGGTCTGATTCAGCTGCAACTGGGCAAGGTCTAATAATTTGGACCGCAGTGTTTTTTGGTCATCTGCAGATGCCCTCAAATTAAGGGCGGATGCCCATTGGCTGGCGGTTCTTTCATCCCAGCTTTGAACGTCTCTGAAGACATCGTATGTTCCCAGTGGAATTTGGCTTTCAGGTTTCGGCATGGGTGTATTTTTGTTATAATTTTGAGGTTACTATTCAACAAAGCCGGCATTCACTTTCCCAAAGAATGCCGGCCTTAGTAAATGCAACTTTATAAATATAAGTGAAATTGTCAACTAATCAGTGCTTTTTTGAAGCGGTAAATTAAAGAAAAGCTGAATAAGAAATCTACAAAAATACCGGTATTTACCAGGCAGACGATACCTGCTGGTCTATTCCCCCTATATTAGGCACGACTACAATCGGCCTCTCTGACTTTGCCCGGGCAATGTAAAAAATCTTCAGATTGCATCCTGCACATGTTGCAGATGGCTTCGGCCTGTTATTTAACAATTCTTAGCTTGTAAGTTACACCAAGGTTATTATCGTAGAATTCCCATTCGTCATTAGTTATTTTTATGGCGTCTGAATGTGTTCCGCGTGTATATTCTTCTAATTGTTTTGTGTTAAAGTTGATTCGTTTGGAAACCGAAGGATTCCAGGTAATTGTTTTAGATGAATTATTAATGCTGTAGGTTCCAGTCTCGGTCTCGTAAGCATTGTAGTTGTCCTCAGAGCTGGGCTTACCAAATAATGAATCAATATATGTGTTGTTCTGATTAAGAATAAGATGTCTCATCAGGTCAATATTTGTCTTGGAATTCGCATCATATCCGGAATACATGCCATACCATTTCCCGGCAAGTGAGTTGGATTTGAAATTTGCAACGAGTGTTCTGTTGCCCGTAATGGTAAAAGTATAGGATGTGTTTTTTGAAACCGACTTTGAATTTTCAGTCCATTCAATAAACTGATAACCCTGATTTGCCGTTGCGGTGACTGTAACTGAAGTGCCTGATTCGTAATTGCCGGCTCCTTTTACGCTGCCGCTGCCGGCGGGATTAACAGAGGCATTAACGGTGTACTTGGATGTTGCGGCCTGGAAATTAGCTACAAGTTGCCGGTCGCTTGTAATTATAAAATTATAAACAGAATCACTAGAAACAATTGACGAATATTCAGTCCAGTTCAGAAATTTATAGTTTGCCCTGGATGAGGCTCTTAAAGTTACAGAAGTCCCGGAATTGTACGTGCCCGTACCCGAAACGCTTCCGGCATTGGAAGGGCTTACCATGGCAGTAACAGTATACTTCTGGATGGCTGACTTGAAGTTGGCAACGAGCGTCCGGTTTTTTGTTATGATAAATGTATAATTGGAATCCAAAGATACGGTAGCGGAATTTTCCGTCCAGTTCAGGAACTGATATTTTTCATTTGAAACAGCACTGATAGTGACCGTAGAGGCAGAGTCGTAGGTTCCCGTACCGCTGATGGTTCCACCTCCGGGCGGATTAGCTGTAGCCGCGGCAGTAAATTTTGCGGTCGTGTTATTAGAAGCAAAGTGTGCAACAAGCTTCCTGTCTTCGGATAATATAAATAAATAGGTGGATTCGGTTGAAATGGAATTGGAATTTTCGGTCCACTTTACGAATTTGAAATTTGTCTTTGATATTGCCTTAAGTGTAACGGTTACGCCTGAATTGAATGTCCCGCTTCCTGTAACCGTCCCACCATCCACCGGGTTGACAGTAACTTCAACCGTATATTGCTGCGTAGTATTTGAAGGAGGATTTGTTGAAGGATCTGTCGATTTATCATCCTTCCCGCAGGCGGCAATAAATACGGTAAAAAGCAAAATGAATAAATTAAATAATAAATTTTTCATATCTTTTCTCCGCAATAATTTCAAAATTCACCTTAATAATGTCTTTAGCATTCAGCAATTTTACTCATATTTCAGCGATTCAATTGGATTCATGCGGGCAGCTTTCCGTGCAGGATAAAAGCCGAAGAATATACCCACAGTTCCCGAAAAAAGGAAAACTATCAACACTATCTCCGGCTCTACAATTGCGTACATGCTTGAAAAAGAATTCAGCAGCCATACGACAACAAATGAAAACAGGATTCCAAGCAGGCCGCCGCTGATGCTTAAGATAAAAGCTTCAACTAAAAACTGAGTCATTATGTCACTTGTTCTGGCACCTACTGAAAGACGAATGCCGATTTCGCGAGTGCGTTCTGTAACTGAAACAAGCATTATGTTCATTATTCCGATTCCGCCTACAATTAGTGAAACACCTGCAATTGAACCAAGCAGGAGAGTGAGGAACCTGGAAGTCCTTATTACAGTCTGTGTTATTTCAGTCTGATTATGAATAGTAAAATCATTATCTTCGCCGGATGAAATATTATGCGCTTGCCTCAGAATAGATTCAAGCTCATCTTCTGCCTGCTGAAGTGTTTCTGTTGAAACTGAACTGGCGTTGATCAGGTCTATATAACGTCCTCCTTTCATACGGTAAAGAACAGTCGTCCATGGTGCAATCACAATATCATCCTGATCATGCCCCATTCCAGCTTCTCCTTTTTCCTTGAGCAGACCCAGCACCTTAAAAGGAATACTCCTTATTCTTATTATCTTTCCGGTAGGATCTTCACCCGGAAACAGCTTGTCGGCGATGGTCTTTCCAAGCAGCGCCACCTTGCGGCTTGCTTTAATGTCTTTTTCTGTGAAGAATGAACCGTATTTCATCCCCCAGTTTTTAATACTAAAATAGTCTGTTGAAACCCCGACTATTTGCGAGTTCCAGTTGTTGTTGCCTGCAATTATCTGTCCGCCTGATTGCACAATGGGTGTAACGGCACTGAGGAGTCTGGCTGATTTGCGAATCCTTTCTACATCACTGTAGGTAAAGCGGTTTAAGCTGCCTGCCCCCCGGCTGACACCTCCCATTGTGCTGCTGCCTGGAAAGACGATGAGGAGGTTTGTTCCAAGCGAATGAATTTCCTTTTCAATCAGAACCTGAGAGCCTTCACCTATT
>JBLMZM010000147.1:0-6483 GCA_050258815.1 Ignavibacteriales bacterium | reverse complement strand
GCCAGGTTCAGGACCTATGCCAAGGAGCACTTTCAGGACCTTGTAAAAAGGGAGGTGGATTATTTAGAATTCATAAAAAAGAGCGCCCAGTTCTACAGTTTTCATTTGCCGGCGGACAAAGGGGAGCTGTTTATAAGGTATGTTTCGGCCCCGTATTTCTGGTTGTGCGATTCTCCGGCCCTGACTAAATTTGAAGAATGGTTAAAGGTGGAATCCAGGGGAAGGAGCGCGGCTCTGGAAGGCTACAGGACCATCAAGGAATTTTATTCCAAATGGGCTACATTAAAATCGGAGCAGGAGAAAAAGTATTATTCCCTTTCGACCTTGAAGCTCATTGAGCGTGAACCAAATAAAGACAATATTCTTGTTCAGATATTTAATGCAGTAATACTAACCTACGATAAAAAGCTATTCAATCCCGCAAAGGCTTCCGAGTTGCTGCAGAACGCGCTTATGACACTGGAGAATCTGAAGCTTGAGGCTCAGTTAAAAGGTGAGTTCCAGTACCTGATTAATCTCTATGCGGGTTTTGCATATCTAAAGCAGCTGAACTACGATGAAGCCGTACAGAGGTTTTCCGCCGCAGTCAATTCAAGCTCAACTGGTATTACAGGAAAGTTTTATCTTGCCTATGCGGCAAAGCGTTCCGGGAGTCCCGAGGCCGCAATGATGATGCTGAATGAATTATTGCATTTTGACAAGGCGGCAATTGAATATGCTATTGAGCTGAACAGCATGATACTAATGACGTATTTCATAAGGAATGCAGTTACATACGAGATATTTGCCGAGGCGGATTTTGCCGATCTTCTTGAGGAAATTGAGACTGCCATAGCTATTGAGACCGGGATAAATGAATTTAGTTTTATGAAGATTTCCGATGCTTTGTCAAAGCTGGCCGAATCAAAGGTAAAGGAATTTTACACCGAGGAATTAGAAAAGAGCATAGCTTTTCTCGACAAGACCAGCACGGGGCTCATCGGAAACAGGAACACGATAGCCGATTACACCTTATCGGCCCTGCAGGCGAAGCTCTTCAAGGTTGTGGAAAAGATAATAGAGACCATCCGGCAGAAGTTTATGGCGGAGGTTTACGATCAGCTTAAGCAATACGACATAGTTATAGATGAAAACCTCACTGCTATAAAGCATCTGGAAAAAGAAGAAGAGGAGATGAAAAATCTCCAGAAGAAGAAGCTGACCGATCAGCTGGAGGAGCTGGAGACGACGATAAGCGAGAATATTGCTTTTCTGGAAGACAAGATTGAAAACATTCACCTGGATGCAAAGTTCAACCCCCACACAGTCTTTAACAATTCGATGGTTTACAACCTTATTGTGACGCTGGTAGTCTTTACCATTGGGGCATTTGCCGGATGTTCGAGGAGTTCGCTGGACACTTCGGAAGGCTTAAGGGACGTGATGTCGACAGTAATGCTTGGGGGCATCAAGTGGGGCACGGTGACGTTTTTCATCGGAACTATAATCTCCGGCTTTACTGCGGCCTTTTCTGTAATGGAGCGTACGACAGAAAAGCAGAACCTCTTAAGGAAGATCACCTATTTCAAGTCTCACAAGGAGCGTGAGGTGGAGCTTTTGACGCGTGAGAGTGAAAAGAGGATAAAGACCATAGGGGAGAACTTCAAGGAGAGGGTTACAGATCGCAAGAGGGCAGTAGACAAAGTAAGGAACGAAAAAGAGGACCGTAACGCCGAGCTCCTGGCCGAAGCCAACAAAAAAATAGACACCTACAAAGATCGCCTGGATTTGGTAGTAAAAGTGGAGGCTTAGATTCAGAACAGTATGCACCGCGTTTTTTTACCTTCCTAAAGAGTCTTACAAAAAGACAAATCATTCCATGCAAAAATCCACTCCTAATTAAAACTTAAAGTAACTTGTGGCTAAAGTTAGCCAAGGATCCAAAAGAAATCAAAAATTATGTTGATTTCCAGCCTTTTCCCCATAAAAATGATGGTACGAAATTAGATGTATTTCCTGTGCGACTAGTACCATGTCGATCGCGGGATAAGATAAAGTCAGAAAAACTGCCTTATTGCTGTATTATTCTCTGTAGAATATTTATGTGAGGATTTGAGTAAAGCAAACCAGAGTAATTAAATAATTGAATCTATAAATGGGTTAAAATAAATCCAGGAGAGGAAATGGAAAAAGAAACAATTTATAACATTGTGACTAAAGTATTGGGAGAATATATGGAATCTCAAGATAAAACAGTTGAAATAAATGAACATACTCCCATGCTCGGTTCGGATTCAGTTGTTGATTCACTGGGTTTAGTTAACGTCATAGTGGATATAGAATCTGTTTTACTTGATAATGACGTTGAGATATCTTTAACCTCTGATAAAGCAATGTCATCTAGAATAAGTCCTTTTAGAAATGTTGCTTCATTGGTAAACTTCATCTACAGCCAGGTTAATGGAAAGAATGAATAAAGTAATACTGGTTACAGGGACACGAAAGGGAATAGGCAAATCGATTGCCGAATATTACCTCCAGAAAGGTTGTAAAGTAATTGGTATTAGCCGTAGAATGGGAAGTATTGATAATGAAAATTATCAGCATTATTCTCTTAATGTTTCAGATGAAACTTTGGTAATTAAAGCGGTTAAGGAAATTTCAAAAAAATATGGAAGAATTGACGCATTGATCAACAATGCAGGTGTTGCAGCGATGAACCATCTTTTGTTGACTCCTTCTGAAATGGTAAAAAAAGTATTCGAAACCAACTATCTAGGCACTTTTTTATTTACCAGAGAAGTCTCCAAAATCATGATAAAGCAGAAATACGGACGCATAGTGAATTTCTCCACAGTGGCTGTAGCCTTAAAATTAGATGGAGAGGCAGTATATGCATCAAGCAAGGCCGCGATTGAAAATTTTACAAAGATTTCATCAAAGGAACTGGGGAGCTTTGGCATTACGGTAAATGCAATCGGGCCCACTCCCATAGAAACAGATCTGATAAAAAATGTACCTCAGCAAAAAATAGATAATTTGATTAAACAGCAGTCCATTAAAAGGTTTGGAAATTTCAATGATGTCATTAATGTGATTGAATTTTTCCTCAGTGACAGCAGTGAATTTATCACAGGACAAATAGTTTATTTAGGTGGAATTAACAGTTAAAGGGAATATATGCACTGGCTAATAAATCGGCTCCAGGATAATAGCAGCAAAATCGCTATAGCCGACAGGGAGATTGAATATTCTTATGAAACTCTTAAAGATAAAATAGAGGAATATTATGTTCGGTTTCAAAAGGAAATTACTCCTGGTGAATGTGTTACAATTCTTTCTGATTATTCATTTTATTCAATAGCTGCATTTATTGCTCTGCTGATCAACAAAAATATTATAGTTCCTATCACTACCAAAGTAACAGAGGAAATTGAAGACCGTATTTCTACTTCTGGTGCAGAGAAAAATATCGTGATCAAATCTGAAAATCTCAGCATCGAAAATGTAGAAAATAATTCGGAAAAACATCAATACTATAAAAATCTTATTAACTTGAATCATTCAGGATTAGTACTCTTTAGCAGTGGCAGTACAGGTAAACCTAAGGCAATGGTGCATGATTTAGACGTATTAGTAGAGACCTATATCAATAAAAAGCAAAGGAGCCTGAATTTTCTGGTCTTCTTGATGTTCGATCATATAGGCGGATTAAATACACTGTTAAATTGTCTGTCGATGGGCGCTACAATCACGATACCCGAATATAGAGAGCCGGAGCATATCTGTAAACTGATAGAAAAGTATAATGTTAACGTGCTCCCCTCATCACCAACTTTCCTTAACCTGTTGATCCTAAGCGAATCCCATAGAAAATATGATCTAAGCAGCCTGATAATGATAACCTATGGAACTGAACCGATGCCTGAGGAATTGTTAAGAAGAATAAAAGAGGCTTTCCCAAAAACAAAATTACTTCAAACATTTGGGACGAGTGAAACCGGAATTACGACGACAGCCAGCAAATCATCATCCAGTACATTTATTAAAATTGACGATCCGAATACAGATTATAAAATTGTTGAAGGTGAATTGTGGATAAAAAGTAAAACTCAAATCCTGGGCTATCTAAATGCAAGCATGGACAGATTTACAGAGGATGGATGGTTTAAGACAGGAGATTTGACTGAAGCAACGGAAGATGGCTTTATAAAAATAATTGGCAGAAATAGTGATATTATTAATGTGGGGGGTGAAAAAGTGCTGCCCGCAGAAGTAGAATCTGTATTGTTGCAGATGCCGGAAATAGCAGATTGCATGGTTTATGGAGAAAATAACCCTTTGACGGGTCAGATTGTTGTTGCAGATGTTGTTCTGAAAAATGAGTCTGTAAAAAACGATATAAAAAAATTAATTCAAAGATATTGCGGGGATAAAATAAGCAGATATAAGATTCCTGTAAAAATAAAAGTGAAAGATCGTACTAGTTTCAGTGACAGATTTAAAAAAATCCGTAGGTGAAAACCGGGAATTCAGGAATAAAATGAAGATAATTGACGCATACTGGGAAAAAAGAAATTTAGGGGTTACTTGTAAGGAAATTATAATTGAACGAGAAGATTCAGTTCAGGATCTTGAAATCTTTTTGGACAGCCTGAAAAATGTTGAATATTCTGTAATAAAAATATATCCCGGGAACGTAGAACTTTTAAAGTATCTTCAATCAAATGGATTTTACTTTGTAGAAACGCTTTCCGAAATATCACTTGATATTGAGAATTATTCGATCCCTAAAAATTTTGAAAAACTTAATGAGAGTATTAAATACAAAGTATTACCCTCTTCGCAATTAAATACCTTACGCCTGGAAATTGAAAAGGGGATATTTAACACAGACCGGATTGCTTTAGATTCCCGGTTCGGGATAGATATTGCTGCTCGCAGGTATTTTAATTGGATTCAGGATGAAGTAAGTAAGGGAAATTGCGTTTATGAAATCCTGAAGGATGAAAAACCTATTGGCTTTTTTGCATTGAAACAGATTCGGAGCAGATCATATGAAACTTTTCTGGCCGGTATGTATTTAGACAGCCCTAATTTCGGCTTTGGATTTTCTTTAATAAGTAAGTCTATTGAAGAAATAAGAATAAAAAATGGGAAATATTTCGTCACGCATATTTCGTCAAACAATTTGCAAATAAACAGATTATATGCTCAATTTGGGTTTATTCCCGTTAATACATACTACGTAATGGTGAAACATTTTAACTGACAATATTAACTTCAGGAAGCTGAAACGTTATATCGGAAATTCCGGAAAATATTAACATTTAAGATTTTCTTATTAGTGTGACAAGTACCTTGGGAAAACGTTTATGATACCTTTTAACAAGCCTTACCTGACGGGTAAGGAGATGCATTATATATATCAGGCGGTATATTCAGGTAAAATTTCTGGCAATGGTATATATACAAAGAAGTGTCAAAAGTATTTTGAAGATCATTATGGCATTAAAAAAGCATTGATGACAACATCATGCACAGATGCTTTGGAAATGTGTGCTATTCTTGCAGATATAAAGCCGGGAGATGAGGTGATCGTGCCATCTTATACATTTGTCTCTACTGCACTGGCTTTTGTCCGCCAGGGAGCCAAAATGGTGTTTGCTGATAGCAGGAAGGATCATCCGGGAATTGATGAGGACAGCTTGGAAGATCTAATTACCGAAAAGACTAGGGCTATTGTCCCGGTCCACTATGCAGGTGTGGCCTGCGATATGGATAAAATCATGGCTCTTGCTGAAAAACATAATCTGCTGGTAATCGAGGATGCTGCTCAGGCTGTTAATTCTTTCTATAAGGGAAAACCATTAGGCAGTATTGGACACCTGGGAGCATTTTCTTTTCATGAGACAAAAAATATTAATGCCGGTGAAGGCGGTTTGTTGACTATTAATGATGAGAGATTTATTAAGAGATCGGAACTAATTTGGGAAAAAGGAACCAACAGGGCGGAGTTCTTCAGGGGGGAGGTCAATAAGTACGGATGGGTGGACACAGGGTCCTCATTTTTGCCTTCTGAAATTATATCGGCATACTTATGGGCACAGATAGAAAATATAAGCTCAATACAAAAAAAGAGAATCGGAATATGGAACACTTATTTAAAGAAAATAAGTAAGTGGGCAAAGGCAAATGGCATTAGGATCCCGTTTATACCGGAATTTGCGACCAATAATGGTCATATGTTTTATTTAATTTGCCAATCCGGAGAGCAGCGCAGCAGCTTGATTCAATACTTGAAACTCAAGAATATTATTGCTGTTTCCCACTATCTTAGTCTCCACAAAAGCCCTTATTACGGAAACCAGTATGATGGGAAAGAACTTTATGAAAGTGACCATTACTCAGACTGCCTTGTTAGGCTTCCCCTTTTTTATGATTTAAGTAATGCCGATATGAAGTACATTTGCGATACTCTTGTTAAGTTCGGAAAAATGAATT
>JBLMZM010000146.1:0-11420 GCA_050258815.1 Ignavibacteriales bacterium | reverse complement strand
TTTTAATACCGGATGCTTCCCTTCCAGGTCTTTTTCCGCATAATATCCTTTGACAATTCTTTTTTCACCAGGAAGCAGTGAGAAGTAGTTGTCGTCCCAGAAGATTGGTAATACTACATCGCCGCCATCACCCTTGGTGAGATCCAGATTAATCTGGAAAGCCAGTTTATCCGAGGGATTTGTCAGTTCGACCTGAACAAACCTGTCTTTTGCCTCCTTACCGAACCTGTGTTTAACATTAAGTTTAACCTGCGGCAGTTTATTAAGATCTGTCATATCGGCATAATCTTTCATTGGTGTAATATACCAGTTTGTCTTTGCTGTATCCAGATCATCCGGTTTTACGGATAGAGTATAAAAGTTAGTACTTATTATCTTCCCCTTTGAATCCTTAAGTCTCAGGTCAATAAAATATGTCGTGCTCAGACCGTTTATCTCAGGAAGGATCTGAACATTATGTGACTCGTCAGACATAAGATTGAAACTGGTTTTGTTATTGTATTTTTCAGTCATGTCTGTATTAAATACTCTCACTTCAGCAATCAGATTATCATGCTGCTTAAGTGTCTGGTTTACGGCTTCAATTCCCCTTGTACCATAGTTATACTGTATATGCAAAGGTTCGCAGGCCTTTTTTGCCCCATAAAAAGCAGCATTAGGCATCAGGTAGTAGTCATACAACTGCCACCATAATTTAGGCCAGGCTGAGTTGTACATCCACTGGATAACACCGGTAGCCTGATATCTGTTGGAGCCGAAAGCCTCAAACATTGCCCGCATGCCTTCATAATTCATGAATTGTGCCTTTGTGCAGTACTCATTCAGGTCAGCGGGTGTACCAAGCCGTTTATTCAATATCTCATTATACCTGTCAACCGTGTTGAATGCATTCCCGCCGCAATGATAATCCCATACCTTGTTTGAAGAAGCAGGCCACTGGGCTTCTGCTGGCATCATTTTTTTCATGCTTTCAACCGGTGGTATCTGCGGTCCGGGTCCCGTTTCTGTATTAAATCCATATGCACCGCCAAACTTCCTGTCAACATACCAGTAATGAGGCGGAACATAATCGTATGGTCCGAGCATTTTGACTGCGGTTCTTCCTGTAACCTTACTCTTCCAGCTTTTAGCAGCTGCAAGATATGGACGTGTAGGATCATCTTTTGCAAGTATATCCTGGTATTTCTGTTCAAGTTCAGGGCGCGGGATCTTATCACTGCCATAAACCCAGACAAAGATGGATGGGTGGTTCCTCAGCCATTTGATCTGATCCTGCCAGGATTTAGAAATAAGCTTCATATCTTCGGGTGTCTTTATTCCGCCGAATTCATCAACTTCCTTACCTAAAGAAGCGGGCCATTCCCACTGGCAGCTCCAGCCCACCATCATAAGAATACCATTCTCATCACAGAGGTCGTAAAGATCTTCACTTGTTCCCCAGAATCCCTCCAGTCTTATTGTATTCAGGTTCATGTGTTTAGCATATTCAATCTGGGCTTTATAATTATCATATGTATTATCCAGAAAAAGATTATCTACCCAGCCGCCTCCGCGAATCAGTAATTTTTTACCATTGAGTTTGTATCCCCTGTGCCCTTCTTCGTTAATATAATCGCCAACTTCTCTTATTCCGAAACGTACACCTCGCATATCGGAAAGCTCATTTTTAACCTTAAAGGCAAGTTTCATATCATACAACTGTGGTCCCCCTAAATCATTAGTCCACCACAGCCTGGGGTTTTTAATATTCAGCTGGGCATATTCTTCAGGACTGAAGGTAACGAGTTTACTTTCAAAGGGCTGTAGTGTTACAGTCTTCGAAAACTTTGCAGGTCCAATTTCGCCGGTCAGTGATCCCGATACTTCCTTGCCGCTGTTATTCTGAATTTCAGCTGTAACAGTGAGCATGGCTTCTTTCAGAGTTTCAGTATTAATTTTACTTTTAACAAAAGGATAATTGATAGAAACGTCACCGCTTGTCCTGACTTTTACCTGTCTGTAAAGGCCCATATTTCTGTCAGGTGACTTAGGATTCCAGTCAACAAAGCCCATAGTAGGTTCACCTGGAACCGGAGGGAATACTTCAACTGCCAGAACGTTTTTGGCTCCGGTTTTTGCTATGCCGGTAACATTAATTTCAAACTGGCGGAATGCTCCTTCAGTTGTATCTGCTTTTGCAACCAGTTTACCGTTCAGCCATATATTTGCGCGGTAATTAATTCCATCAAAATCAAGCTTCACCGTATTATGTTTTTTATTTACTGGTAAATGGAACTCGGTTCTGTACCACCAGGATCTGTTGAACTGATCCTCAGGAATTGTTTCCAGGTTTTTCCCTACAAAAATGTCCTTATATACATTATTTTTAACCAATACTCCAAGTACAGTTGACGGCACACTTGCCGGATACCAATTATTTACTGAAAAACTGGAAGTAGAGATCAGATCGCCAGTTGTTGTTATATTTGCAGATGACTGCAGTAACCAACCCTTATTGATAATTGAAATGTTTTCATCCCCTTTCATTGCCATAAGCAGCGCAGGAAGAATAAAAACAGAGATGAGCGATATATACACCGCCTTTCGAACCCGGTAGATATTTCTTTGCATTACACAGACTCCGTTTAATCAAGAAAGTAATATGTTTTAAGAATTTATATGAGTTTGTTGTTATTTCCATTAGCGAAGGCAATTGCAAAGCAGGTTACATAATTCTGTGAATGGCTCATGGTTATTTTAAGAGATTTATCATTGCCCAGAAACGTATTTAGCTCACCAAAAAGTCTAACCGATGGTTTTCCGCTAAGTTCATTATATATTTCGATGTCTCTCCACCTGAATCCCTTATCCCACGCATCCGTAAGGGCTTTGGCAACAGCTTCCTTTGCAGCAAAACGTGCAGCAAGATGCTGATATTTGTTTGCCTTTCCAAGGCAATATTCAAGTTCCACTTCTGTAAAGACTTTATTAAGGAATTTATCACCAAAACGGTCAACGCTTTCCTTAATCCTGTCAATTTCAATTATGTCTATTCCGATTCCTATTACCATTAAAAACCTGCCGCTTCCCCGTATCCTCTTGGATCGGTAGCTCCGTAAATTATTTTATTATCTGAATCTATCAGTATACCCTCTGCCCTGCCCAGTATTCTGGTTCCACCAAACGTATACCCCATATTTTTTAGATTTGAGCTTACATCATTTGCCAGCCCATAGTCTTCGTAATAGATTTCATCGGGCAGCCACTGATGGTGGATTCTTGGTGCATCAATTGCCTGTTGAATATTCATGCCGAAATCAATTATGTTCATAATCACCTGCAGAACGACAGTAATAATCGTAGAGCCTCCCGGAGAACCTATTACAACAAAGGGTTTGTTGTCTTTCAGAACTATAGTCGGAGTCATTGAACTTAGCATTCTCTTTTCCGGCTGAATTGAATTTGCCTCGCTTCCTATAAGTCCGAACTGGTTGGGAACGCCGGGCTTTGCACTGAAATCGTCCATTTCGTTATTTAATAAAAAACCTGCTCCTTCCACAACAATTTTGGAACCGAAGGAAGAATTCAGAGTAGTTGTAGTACTAACTGCATTTCCATAGCTGTCAGCTACACTATAATGCGTAGTCTGCTCACTTTCACCGGCAGCAGGAACGCCGGGTAATATTTCTTTTGAAGGAACGGCATTTGCCCCAATCCTTGAAAAAATCTTGTTTGCATAATCCTTTGATAGAAGCCACTCTTTAGGGACCTTATAAAAGGCTTCATCACCCAGGTATTTTGACCTGTCGGCGTAAATGTATTTTAATGTCTCTACAATTTTATGAATGTAACTGCTGCTGTTCCAGTCCCCTTTTGTGAATTTGTTGTTCTCAAGCACGTTTAACGCTTCTACAAGGGCAATGCCTCCGGAGGATGAAGGCGGCATTGAAATGATATCATATCCTCTGTAGGTACCTTTGACGGGCTCTTTTTCAATTACTTCATATTTATCAAGATCCTCAGCTGTAATCAGTCCGTCCATTTCGTTGGACTGTCTTACTATCAGATCTGCAATCCGGCCTTTATAAAAACCGTCACGGCCCTTTTCTTTTATAGTTAACAGGGTTGCAGCCAGATCGGGCTGCTTAAATATATCACCTTCACCATAAGGTCTTCCCTGTTTTGAAAAAACGGCAGCTGATGATTTATATTTCAAAAATGAGGGCAATTCATAAGAAATAGATTCTGAAAGTCTGAAACTCAAAGGGAACCCATCAGTTGCAATGTCGATTGCAGGCTGTAAAACCTCTTCCAGTTTCATGGTCCCGTACTTCTCGAGTGCATAGATGAGTCCGGCTACACTTCCCGGGACACCGGCCGAAGTAAAACCTTCGGTACTCTTTGAGGAAGAATAATTCCCTGCCGAATCCAGGTACATATTTGCCGAGGCTTTCAGGGGTGCCTTTTCGCGGTAATCTATTGCTGTATTCTTACCATTTGCCAGGTGGATCACCATATAACCGCCCCCGCCGAGATTTCCTGCTGCAGGATAAGTAACAGCCAGGGCAAATCCGGTTGCTACTGCGGCGTCAACAGCATTGCCTCCGCGTTTAAGGATTAGCACGCCAATCTGTGATGCCAGATCGCTTGCCGAAACTACCATCCCATTTTTACCTCTTACCGGGTCAGGTGAACCTGCCAGGGTCAAATTGCAAAGAACCAGTAAAAGAACAAATAACTTCTTAGAATAACTTAATATGGGCATCGACGTTAAGACCCTTATTTTTTAATTGTTCATTTAAAACATTTGTAAGATCTTTAACTTGCTGCAGTGAAGTTTTGAGGTCATTCATAAAAGCCTCATCATACAGCAGTTTTCCGATATTATTGTTCTTAGCTGTAGTTTCGTCGGTCAGTTTATTTAGCTTAGAAAGCAGATCATTAGTGTTTTTCATAACAGTCTGCATTTCTCCCAGGGAGTTACTTATCTTTTCCTTATTACCCTTAATGAATGATGTAGTCTCCCTTGTGAGCTCGGCGCCATTGGAAGATAATTGTTTTACGCTGCTTCTGTTCTCATCAATCATCAGGTTTAACTTAGAGCTGATTTGAGACAGGCTGGAAATGGAGCTTTTTAGCTGGGAATTAAAATCTTTATCTGTAAGAACGGTGTTCATTGATGATAAGGTAACCTGAACATCCTTGATAATTTTAACAAGGTCATTCTGTACTGAACCCAGCATAGCCATTACCGCAGGGATATCCGCATAAAACTGACCATGCTGCAGAGCAGAATAATTGATCTCTTTTGGAGAAACTCCGGGTCTTATTTCAACTTTCTTTCCGCCCATAAGGTCGAGCATCGAAATGCCGAAAGTCGCATCTTCCTGGAGTTTTACGTCAGGATCCAGTTCGGTCCGAACGATAGCTGAATTCCCGGAAATAGAAATATCTTCGACCGTGCCTTTCCGGACCCCGTTGACGGTAACAATATCCCCCTTTTCAAGTCCGTTAGCGGATTCAAATTCAATCTTCACCGTTTTAATGCTGGAATTGAATTTATAATTTTTTGCCCATCCGAATATCCAGATCAGCAATAATAATGCAACTAATGAGGTTATGCCTACTTTAATTTCCGTTTTTCTTTGGTCTCTCATTTGCTATTCGCTCTTTATTCAAAAGTATAGTTAATTCGTCAATATCCGAAGAATCGATTTTTTGCCTGTGCAGCACACGCTGAAGTTCATCAATAAAATCCTGGGGGTCATCAAGGTTAAGGTTTTCAGTATTCTCTATTCTGGCGGCATATGCCTTTACCAGTGATTTTAGAGTATCAACATAAGGTGAATCCTTAATTTTATCTATTTTGCTGTCAAATTCTTTATTTAGCTGTCTTACAACAAGAGGTTTAAACACACCAACGACTTTTGAACGGTGATACTTAAATACATACACACCGGCTCCTATTGCAAAAGTCAGGAGTATTATGACCGTAAAAAAACATCCCTTTTTCATAGGTTTCTATTTTGGACGTCAATTGGAGTTAATGATTCAACAATTACTTTTTTAACGCGCCTGTTTAAAATTTCTTTGACAGTAAATTTATAATTTTTATACGTAAAATTATACCCTTCACCAGGTATTGTTCCAGCATAATTTAAAATAAATCCCCCCACAGTATCATAATCATCGTTTTCAGAGTATAGATCCACATGAAGCAGTTCATTAAGCTCCTCAATGGAGGTTTTCCCAAGTACAAGGAATGCGTTCTCCGATATTCTCGTAATTTCATTTTCATCCTTATCGTATTCATCCCTGATCTCACCGACAATTTCCTCGAGAATATCTTCCAGTGAAATCAGTCCTGCTGTCCCGCCGTATTCATCAACAACGATACCAATATGCATCTTTTTCTCCTGAAATTCATGCATCAGATCGCTGATCATCTTTGTTTCCGGGAAAAATAATGCTCTCCTGGCAATTTTATTAAGTACGAGGGTTTTCTTAAGTTCATCATTTTTCAGATACGGCAAAAGGTCCTTTGCGTAAATGATGCCTATTATATCATCAAGGTTAGTGTGGTATAGAGGGATCCTGCTGTGTCCCGATTCCGTTATTACCTTCATCAGTTCATCGAAATCTGTGTCATCCGGGACGGCAGTCATATCAACGCGTGGGGTCATTACCTCGCGTACCGTAATTGTTCTGAATGAAACGAGTCCATGGATCAACTCCTGCTCTTCCTCCTCTATAGTCCCCTTCTCTATTCCAAGATCGGCGAGTTCGGCAATTTCCGAAGAAAGGATTGCAGTTTTGGACTGATCCACCTTAAACCTGGAAAATAAAACTTTTATCAAATCGGTCAGTGTCTTTGAAACGGGATATACCAGCACACCTATCCAGTATAGGGGGATGCTGACAATTTTTGAGACAGTAACAGGATACTTGGAAGCCCATATCT
Organism: Ignavibacteriales bacterium; assembly: GCA_050258815.1. GTDB lineage: Bacteria > Bacteroidota > Ignavibacteria > Ignavibacteriales > SURF-24 > JAAXKN01. The sequence goes on along the minus strand of JBLMZM010000146.1, from coordinate 4,480 downwards.
TTGGTGTAATCTCGCCTATGAACAGAATTAAAATTGTAATAGTTACAATCTGTACCGCGAGCACGAGATCCCTGGGCAAGGTGTAAGTTGAAGCAATATCCAGGGCCAATGTTACAGAAATTATGGTTACTGCAACATTGACCACAGTATTGCAAAGCAGTATTGTAATCAGCAGTCTGCGGGGAAATTCCAGAAGATTAGAAATATAGCTGCCAATAAACGGATTCTTGTCTTTTATTTCCTTGATTTTAATGTTGTCCAGCGAAAATAACGCTATCTCTGAACCCGAAAAAAAAGCCGATAAGATCAGTAATCCGATGAGGAAGGCTACTTTTAAATACCAATCAATTTCCAATAAATAGTGATTCCTATGCTGTTCTACATACTTTATTTAGAAAGGTAAGTCGTCATTTTCATCAACCGGAAGATCAGCTTCGTTGACCGGATTCGGAACACTTGATGTATCTCTGGTACCATAATCCTGGGTAGCTTCAGATGCACCTTCCCTTGCTTCAAGAGGAATCATTTTTTCAGCAACTATTTCAGTTGAATAACGTTTAATCCCTTCTTTATCCGTATAGTCTCTCTTAGTCAGTCTGCCTTCGACGTAAACTCTTTTCCCCTTTTTCAGGGCATCCCTGTAATAATCTGACAGGCTGAATGCAACAACATTATGCCAGGTGGTCTCATTCTGCCAGTTCCCATCTTTGCCCTTAAAGCCATGATCAGTCGCAACTGTAAAAGATGTAACTGATAAGTTATTATTTGTAAACCTGGTTTCAGCATCTTTTCCCAGACGACCGATAACCATAATTTTGTTTAATGATAAAGCCATACACCCTCCGTTAATTAAATGATAATTTATCAATCATATAATTTATAATTATTGAAAACAGATGCAATATAAACACACAAAAGCTAAAATACACATCAAATAACCGGTATTAAAACGCCAAATACTAAAACAGCGGCTCTAATCACCGGTCCTGACTACGAATACATCCTTAAAGTTCTTTTTCCTTAGTTCCTTAAGCTGAGCCTCAGCTTGTAAACGAGTCTCAACCGGATTTAGTTGCAAAATATAAAGTTTTTTTGTCTCGCTGAATCTGATTAAAACGTCCTTTCCAAGCCTATTTTTAGCGTTTTTTGCATACTTATTGGCATTATCCTGAGATTTAAAAGCTCCCAGCTGCACGGTATATTCCCCGGTTTTCTTTGCAACCGGTTTTACTGCCGGAGGAGCCGGATTTTCAGTTATTTCAGGCTGTTTTGTAACGGTCTGCTGTTCTCTTACCTGTGAATCAAACGGGGCTTTATTCACCGGATTTCTTGTAGAATCGGCTGCCGTAACCGGTAAATCCTTCCCGATATCTGCTGAATCAATGGGCAAAGGCGCAGAAGAATCCGAATATGCCTCATTGTCGCTATAGATATTTCTCTGTTTTATTTCTTCCTGCCCGGTCTTCTGTTCCTGAGTGGATGATGAACATCCGCAAATGGCAGCAGACAGCAGAAATGAAGCGAATAATATGGTGTTTTTGTTCATATTTAGCGATGTTTTGTGTGAATATTACTTAAAATTTCAAACGTAATAAAAGCAAAATAAGTGAGTTTTCAAAGCAAAAAGCACGAAACAGGCGCCTTAATATCGAAAGGTATTTTATCATTTAAGAACACATTACAGGAGAAAACGGGTGAAATAAATGACGGGACAGAATAGAATAATAATGTTAAAAAGCATATATACTGAAGGCGGTTTTACCCGCCTTCAACTCATCTCTGAGGATTAAAAACCGTATCCAACTCCAAAACTTACCGAAGTAATGTTCATACCGTTGGTTGTAGGGACTACCATTCCAGGAGCCAGCTGTAAATTGATAGTTCTGTCCTTACCGATAAGATATTCAAAACCTAAATCAAAAGTAAGGTTTGATACCTTATAACCAGCGCCTATAGTAAGAGCATTGTAGCTGATGCTCGGGAAAAGGATGTTGTATGTTTCGTCAGGAGCAGGAGCAGGATCAATATAATATCCGCCTCTTAAGGCCAGGCTTTCATTCAGCTGATATTCTGTACCGAACCTGATCTGTGTAGCATCTTTCCATTTAAGGACAAAAACATTTTGTCCTGTTGATGATAATGCAGTCATCCACTTTGGATCTTTAAATGTTGCTGTGAACTGATCTTCGCTTTTTGACCACTGACTGTACTGAGCATCGGCAGTAATGACCCAGTTTGCCATTGGATGAAAAGCAACACCGCCGCCTATCCATAACGGCCAGGCAACATCTCTGTCGAAATCACTTTCAGTTGGGGCATTTAGACCCGGGATAAGAGCCATACCCGGATTTTTTGCAGTTCCGTTCATAGTAACGTTGGTTTTTGTTCTGAATGAAGCACCCAGGCTGATCATTTCATTAATCTTGTATAATGCGCCGAGTGTAACACCATAACCAAAACCGGTTGATGATTCCGAATACTGTGCAGCAAAGGTTTTTGTTACAGGAGCAGGTCTTTTAAGGTCAAACATACCATAGAATATGTTAAAAGAAGCACCTACTGAAAAGTTTTCACTGAATTTATAAGCAACTGCAGGTGAAATGTTAATTACACCAATTTTGCTCATCCATTCAACTTCTGTATTGGAGCTCAGTTTTAACAAATCCTTGCCGTTCCATTCAGAACCGAGTCCTGCAGGAACATAAACACCCAGGGCTACAGTCAGGTTCGTAGCCGGGGCAAAGCTCAAATATCCCATAACATTGGGGGAAATGTAGTGATTAGTCTTGGTTTTAGCATCAATGCCAAGAGCTGATATTTTATAAGTTCCAACAGGAATTACGTCTGTTGAGAACAATCCGAGATAATTTCCTTTTAACTGTCCGATTCCGGCGGGATTCCAATAAATTGCAGTGTAATCGTTTGCCAGACCGACAAAAGATCCCCCCATTCCCAATGATCTAGAGCCAATGCTATTCAGGCTTAAACCATTAGAAAAGATGCTGCCGGCTGAAATAAACAGCACGGCAATAGTGACCAGTAATTTTTTCCTCACAAGACCTCCGAAAATATTAATTAACATTGAGTAAATAATTATGAAAGAATAAAACATAACTCATCCTTCTACCCGATGGTGAGCAGAACGACGTCCTTCTCTACTGATGTTCCCTCCTTGACAAATATTTCTTTAATAATGCCTGAAGAAGGTGATCTTAAATCATTCTCCATCTTCATGGCTTCCAGTATTACAACAGATTCTCCGATCTCAATCTGATCGCCCACCTTTTTCTTGATTTTTAAAATCATCCCCGGCATGGGAGATTTTACAAAATCATGGTGATTCTGTTTATTCCTTATATTTTGTAGTTCATTAGCTTGTTCCTGCAGGCTGGTCCTGATAACGGTTTCAAAGTAATGGCCATCCACCAGAAATCCAAATTTATCACTGTCCAGGGCTGTAGTCGTTATATCATAAACCTTGTTTCCTATTTTTAGCAGATAAGAATACTCACTTATCTTTGAAAGTGAATATTCAATTTCCTTATTATCGAAAACTATTTTTTGTGAATCCAGTAACTTAACGGTCCTTTTCTTCCCATTTATTGTAGCTATATATTCATTCATACCGTTGTCCGATCCATTTATTGTTCTTTGAACATTCTATTGAAGAAGGATTGACTTCTCTCATCCTTGCTTTTAAAAGTGCAGCCAGAATAGAAACTGCCTCTTCATATTCCTGGGCCTGTTCACCCTTCCATTTATCAGGTATAAGAGGCATAAAATATTCTTCAACAAAATTTATATCAAAACTACCGTCGAGAAAAACGGGCTGCTTCAGGACCCACCTGCATGCAGCAATATTTGTCAGTACACCGGCAATTTTATATTCACCTAGTGCTCTCTTCATCCTTTCAATTGCTTCGTTCCTGTCCCTCCCCCAGGCGACTATTTTTGTAAGCAGCGGATCATAATAAACAGAAATGTTGGAAAACGGGTCAATCCCGGTATCTACTCTGATACCAACGCCATCAGGCCTGCGGTGCAGCTTTATTTGTCCTGTTGAAGGCACAAAGTTATTATCCACGTCCTCAGCATAAATTCTGCATTCAATTGCATGGCCGTTAATAAAGAGATCTTCCTGCTTAAATGAAAGAGGTTTCCCTTCAGCGATACTTATCTGTTCCTTTACAAGGTCTATCCCTGATATCATCTCAGTAACGGGGTGTTCAACCTGGAGCCTTGTATTCATTTCCAGGAAATAAACGTTCCTGTTTTTGTCAACCAGGAACTCAATAGTACCCGCATTGTAATAATTGCATGCTTTTGCAGCATTAATGGCAGCTTCAGTAAGCTTTTTGCGCAATTCCGCATCTACAAAAACCGAAGGAGCTTCTTCTATCACTTTCTGGTGTCTTCTCTGGATGGAGCAGTCCCGTTCAAAAACGTGAGCATAATTTCCATGTCGGTCAGCAATGATCTG
>JBLMZM010000145.1:0-4227 GCA_050258815.1 Ignavibacteriales bacterium | reverse complement strand
CGGAAATTTCTGACCCTTATTTGGAAGATTATCTGTCAGATAATCATGATCATCTACACTTACAATGCCTCCACCAACAGAAAAAGTTTTATCCGGATTTTCAAAATTATTTTGTACTGTTACAATCGCATTATATATCTCATGTATTCCATTTTTATCATCCTGGCTTAATGTACGAGTCGGTTGGCCCTCTTCTTCATACATGACTGATGAGGTCTGGTTGCTGTGGCAAAGTCCAAAAGTATGCCCTATTTCATGGATTAAAGTGTGGACAAGGTCTATTGGATCCTTTGGTAGCGGAGTAACATTAAAATCGAGCACAAAATTTTTATAATTAAGTAAAATTAGGCCATTGCAAGTCATGGGCGGTGGCCAACTTAGTGCCACAGCAAACGATTCACCACCAATGGCTGTGCAAAATTCGGCGTAAGTAGCAGCATGAATTTTTAAGAAAGCCTCATTTTCATTAGATACTTCCTCACATGTAAATGGGACCTCATTACTCCATGTATTAAATGCCATAAGGAACCCGGTCCTCAGTACATCATAAGAAACATGTTCATTTCTTCCTATAAAATATTTTAGATGCGTTTTAGATAAATGCGTTCCCCCAAGTGTATAACGTGAAGAGGGTTTATTAAAGCAGGGACTATGAGAATTATCATCACAATACTCATATTGTGAATATAAATTCAAGGGAACTAAGAATAAGGAAAAGAGTAATAAAAGCATAAGTTTTTGAAAAGTTTTCATGGTGCCCTCAATTTGTTTTTAGAAATGATTGAATCTATTTTACCTTCCGTGGTAAACTACTCCATGATTACAGTCGCAAACAACTATTTCATTTCCGTCTGTCCAAAATCCATAGAAACCTGCATCATAGGGAACGGGTTTTGAAGTGCCGGAGATTTTAACCTCCTTCCAGTCAATCCCGTTAAAATTGTAGAGGCTTGAAGGATAACCATAAGTCCAAATATTATTCTGATTGCAGAAAAATGAATTTCCGAAACTCTTATCTGATTCAATCTCCTTCTTCCATGTTTTTATATTTATAGAGCTATTATTAACCTCAGCTGAAACAATTCTATTAAATCCAAAAGAATAGATTTTATTTCCCAATTGAATAATTCCACTATGGCCAAAAGTCCCGGTAAAAGCATCAGTTGAATCCATTGTAATAAATTTTTCATTAACCAGCTTCTGCAAATACAACATATTTTGTCCGACATGATTAGATACGGCGTATAAAACGCCTCCAATTAATCCCAGCTTAAAAACCACTGTCCTTGGAGTGCCGATATTGTACCTTGTCCATGTGCCATGATTGTAATGCGTAACCATGTTTTCTGCCGCGATCCAGAAATCATCCTTCGCAATTCCAAGTATGTCGTAGCTGCCTACGGACATGGTTGAAACCATAGGGACTTCACTCCACTTAGTCCCGTCAAAGTGAAGGACGTATGGGTCGGGATCCTGACCTGAACTGTAAAGCCTTAGTCCAATAGCCCAGACATCGTTCTTTGCTGTTCCCCAGAGGTTTCCGACTTCTCTTGATCCCTTGCCGTAGGAAGTAAGGGGAGAGTTCTCAGTTGCTCTTTCCCACACCTTCCCGTCATAGTGCCACAGGCAGTCACGCACGTCAGGGGAATAGCTGGCTCCCCAGATGTCATCAGGAGCGCTGCCCCAAATGGATTTTAAATCGATGCTTCCCGGAAGAACCCCGTAATCAACGCTGTCTATGCTCCAGAGGAAGTCACGCTTTCCGGGTTCAAGTTTGCTTTCCATGGGGCTGCCTTTTTTACAGCTAAGGTTCAGAAAGGCTGTGATAAAAAGTGAAAGAAGAAAGATCTTTTTCATTGTATTATTTTATTATTTAATTATGTTTAATCATCTACAAAACTTGTAATAGTTTTACAAATTAAAGAGATTAATACTTTTATTAGCTCTTGTTAAAATTTATTTCACAATCCCCAATCAGAGATACTGTTTATTTTAATTATCACTTCTGACTTTAGATTCCCTTGAAAACGCTACAAGAACAAAAAGTATATAAAGATTATCACAATTTTCTGTGGGCTTGAATTTTTTTTTTAGTTGATTCTTGTGAGTGGGATACAGTGGTGTGTAAAATATGTGTCATAATATTTATTGCTGCCGTATTCATTTGGGACTCCAACAGAGCTCCTTTTGGCTTTAGCTAAGAGAATTTATATTGCGTAATGATTAATGTCAAGTATTATTTATTACTTTAAATGTAAAATCCCGAAATAATGTTGATTAAAACTAACACAATCCGATGGGAATTAATAAATTCTGATACATCAGTGGAATTGTACAGGATAGGGTGAAGTGAATAAAATTAGAAAAATGAAAATAATATTCCCTGAAAACGAATAATTAACAAAAAAAGTCAAACATTAATGCAAAAAATTCACAAATAATCTTGACAAAACGGATTCGAGGTCATATATTGCAATCAACAATTAAAATTTATGAAAGACATAACAACAAATATAACCATAGAAAAAGCCGCCGTGATGCACGGAAGCGTGGGTTATGTCTGGCCAGGTACTTCAATCAATAACATTTCTTTAGAAATTCTCCTCCTAGGGATTAGCATTATTATCGTAGTGCTCGGTATTATTATTAGCATTCTAAGCTAAAATACTTGTCAATCCCTAATCAAGAATCAAATTAACACAAACACAAATTAAAAGATCAGATCAGGGGTTGACCTGAACCCTAAAGGTATGTTTCTGAAGAGAAATTCAGAGGGAAACGTGAGATCTGATTTAATAAAGCAGGGTTTCGATAAGGCTCCTCACCGCAGCTTGCTGAGGGCTACGGGAGTAATTAAAAACGATGAGGACTTTAAGAAGCCTTTTATCGGCATCTGTAACTCGTACGTGGATGTAATTCCGGGCCACGTGCACCTTCAGGCCTTTGCCAAAATAGTTAAGGAAGCCGTAATTGAAGCCGGAGGAGTGCCATTTGAATTTAATACCATAGGTGTAGACGACGGCATCGCGATGGGGCATATTGGAATGCGTTACTCTCTGCCAAGCCGCGAGCTCATTGCCGACTCGGTTGAAACCGTAATAGAGGCCCACCGTTTTGACGGCATGGTCTGCATCTCAAACTGCGACAAGATAGTGCCCGGAATGATGATGGCTTCGGTACGCATAAATATACCGACCATATTTGTCTCGGGCGGACCCATGAAAGCAGGACAAATGCCCTCGACCGGAGAGCGAACCGACCTCATTTCGGTCTTCGAGGGAGTGGGGCAGTATAAGTCGGGACAGATTGATTCCAAAAGACTTAAAGAACTTGAAGACTTCAGCTGCCCCTCCTGCGGCTCTTGCGCGGGCATGTTTACGGCAAATTCAATGAACTGCCTGCTTGAAGCATTAGGCCTCGCACTTCCCGGAAACGGAACCGTACTTGCAATTGACCCCAAAAGAAAAGAACTGGCTAAGGAAGCCGGTAAGAAAATAATCGAACTCGTTAAAAAAGACTTAAAGCCGCGTGACCTTATTACACGCTCATCAATGCTTAATGCATTTGCTTTAGATATGGCAATGGGCGGAAGCACAAATACAGTTCTCCACACGCTTGCCGTTGCAAGTGAGGCAGACCTGGAATTCGACTTAAATGAATTAAACGAGCTTTCCCGTAAAGTCCCTTATATATGCAAGGTAAGCCCCGCTACAGCGCTTGTGCATATGGAGGATGTTGATGAGGCAGGAGGCATCCCGGCAATATTAAACGAGCTCTCACGCCTTGAGGGTGTGCTGGACCTGGAGAGACCAACTGTTACAGGAAAGACACTTGGGGAAAACATTGCTGCGGCAAAAGTTAAGAATCCCAAAATTATACATTCAGTAGAAGAACCCTTCAGCCAAACGGGTGGACTTGCCGTACTTTTCGGCAATCTGGCCCCCATGGGTTCGGTTGTTAAGACCGCGGCTGTGGATGAAAAGATGCTTAAGCACACAGGGCCGGCAAGGGTCTTCAACAGTCAGGATGAAGCCGTAAGCGCAATAATGGATGGGAAGATCAAGGCAGGAGACGTGGTTGTAATAAGATATGAAGGCCCAAAAGGGGGACCTGGAATGCCCGAAATGCTCTCACCTACAAGCGCCATAGTCGGAATGGGCTTGGGCGATAAGGTAGCCTTAATTACTGACGGAAGATTCTCCGGCGGCACAAGAGGCGCCTGCATAG
>JBLMZM010000144.1:0-4323 GCA_050258815.1 Ignavibacteriales bacterium | reverse complement strand
GACAAGCGTTCACCATTATCATTTAAGGTATATATGTAGTCAGTAGTAATGATAAATATTGAACCTCCGCTTACCTGAACTTCCTGTATCATTCCTTTGTCCTCTTTCGAGAGGTAAAGGGGTTTCAATTGCCAGGTCCTTCCCCCGTCATGACTGAGAAGAAAGTGGTCCCTGCGGCTCGAAACTGCGGCTGCCAGTTGCTGGTTTGACGTGCTGCCATCCAGTGCAAAATCAAAACATTTAAGAGTGTTTTCAGAAGTAACCATGCTGTAAGTTTTCCCGAAATCCAAAGATCTGAACAGATCACCTCCTGACGCCAGAAATATTACTTTTTGCAGAGGGTTATAGCCTGATGCTGTAAAGGACAGATTATTATTCTCAGGCTCAAGTATATTACTTTCTAAAAAGGATTTTCCAAAGTCAGTGCTTCGGTACTGCACAGCACAATAGTTGTTATTCTTCCCGTTCCCGTGAATAATCCAGATACTGTCATTTACTGAGACTATACTGCTTAGAATGCCTTCAACTGAACTATTAATCACAGCCCAGGTTTTTCCGTAATTTTCTGTTCTGAGAATTATTGATTTATCAATCCATGAAGTTGATTTGTTTATCACAGAAGCAATTAGAATACCAAGTCCCGACTTATTAATTCTGATGGCAGCCGGGAAGATTTGTTTTGAAGTATCCGGTGTCAGCCCTGTCGACTGAGTGCCCCAGTTTTTTCCGCCGTCTGAGCTGTAGAAAAGGCTTCCGATATTTTTTGTCTGGTAATTTGACGAACAGATCCAGACGTTAAGAGAATCAAGCGCATAAATGCTTCTTACGGATTCATTCGCGTTGCGGGATATGGGATTCAGCTCGAACCAACTCTCACCTCCATCTGTAGTTTTGGCAAAATTAGTTGAGTCTTGAATACCATAGTAGCCTGTTTTCCAGCCTGTTTTTGAATCTGCAAAAGTCACCATGTAGCACCCGTATCTTAATGTCCGCCTCCAGCTGCGTCCCCCGTCGGTAGTTCTGAATTCCCCATGTTCCAGGTCAAGCAGAAAACCGTTCAGGCTATCAGCAAATGCCATGGAATTCTGTGTCCCCATGCCATCGGTGGTTTTGGCATAAAGCGGCAGGTTCTCTACAGTTCTTCCTGTATCTCGCGAGACACTAAATGTACTCTTGTTAGCAAGGAAATAAGTCCCGTTGCCTGAGGCAGCAATTGAGTAGATAATATTTCCATGAGGATAATGAGAGATCCACTTCCAGTTGCTCTGTGAATAGGTTGCCTCAGAAGACAAAAGCAGAAGAAACGTTAAAGAGATTATTATTGCTTTCATTTTAACTTCCTCATGACGATGTTTTTTTCCAGAAGATTATCCTTGAAAAGAAAAGCCTGTATAACTGTAGTGGAATATCCTTCCTTCTGAAACTGGATATAGACTACATTCCCCAGAACTTTTACTTGTCCGGTATACTCATCCCGCTTTACAATAACAGTATCTCCGTCGAAGATACTCTCATATGGCAGGAAATAGTTTCCTTTGGTATCACTTGTGGCATTGGGATTACTCTGGCTGCTTAGTAGAAAAAGCTCTTTTGTGTCGGAAAAGCTTTCGCCGGTTTTACTTTTGAAATTTAAGGTATATGAATATAATCCGTTTTTAAGTTTTAAGCTGTCCCTTAAATTTCTTTCCATCTGGTAGAGTCCCCCAACGAGATTATCCGTATAGTTATAGACCACACTTTTGGTAAGTTTATCGGTGATCTTAAAGCTGACCTCACCTTCTGAAGGGATGGAAAATCTGAAGAAAGTCTTATTTATAACAGGATTTGGGAAATTCTGATAAAGTTGGGATGGATAGCTCTTTGTGCTGCTGATTTTACTTAACCGGATTTTGTTGACCACCGCAGAATTAACTGAGTCATCAGGGAAATAGTTATTGTAGAAAGTCAGGCAGACTTTAACATCACTTAAAGCAGCGCCGGTGCTGTCGGTTACTTTGCCCTTTATTCCTGGACTTCCAGGTAGGGGTTCAAGTGCAGTATCATTTTTGCATGAATAAAAGAAAAAAGTAAAAATTAGGGCTGGAATAATGAAGGCCGCAATTCCGGTTTTAGTGTTCGCCATTTACTAACTCCCCGTATTAAAGAAATAAAGTTTATCAAACAGCTTTTGAATAAAACCACAGGAATAAAATATGGAAATCAACTTTCAGTATCAAATATAAATGAGCACATACTTATGATCAAAATACCTCTTGCCCTTACTTTCATTATTATTTAATTTATTGCCGCAATTTATCTTAATCTTTCTATTTATCCAAACGGCGGAAGCATGCTCAGGTACCTTACTATTTGTTTAGTATTTATTAGCAGCCTTGCTTATTCTCAAACGGCTGCTTCAAACCCCATTAAATCAGATTCCACCACCGGCTTTCATTCTGTTTATATAACATCTGAGCCTTCCGGGGCTGATGTTTTTATTAATGATTCTTCATTCGGGAGAACTCCTCTGAGGATCTTAAACTTCCCCAATAAACAATTCTTTCTTAAACTGGTCGACAGCCTTCAGAACAAGTGGGGCCTGATAATTGACGACACCAAAAGCAAAGAAGTTAGCATACATGCCCTTATTGCAAAGGATCACGGCCAGCTTCTGGCTTTTTCTGAGCCTTCTGGAGCGGAGGTCTTTATTAATGATTCTTTGCTGGGTAAAACCCCTTTGGGTCCGGTCAGAATTCCGCTGGGCTTTACGAAAGTAAAACTGAAAAAAGAGAATTACACTTCATATGAAGAAATTGTAAACATGCCCAGGAAAATACCTTATTTGTATAAAATAGATACAAAGCTAAAGAGCATATATTCAGCAGTTGACCTTAGCGCACTGTCACAATACCGGTATATATATCTGGATGGAAAAAAGGTTGACCCTCTGGAAGTAAGGAAAATTACTGCCGGGGAACATAATATCAGAGCCGGCATGCAGGAAGGTGAACCCGGCATGGATTTGAATTTTGAATCTGATAATGATGCCCTCTACAACATTTATGTTAAACCGAAACAGTTTAATTTTAGAAGGGTTTTGTATTCATTAGTTATTCCGGGAGCCGGACAGGCAAGTGACGGAGCCATAATAAAGGGAGCTTCAATTTTTACCGGATCTGCTTTATTGGCTGCAGCATCCATTTTCACATCGAACAATTATTCCGGCAAAACCGATTTGTATAATAAGCAGAGGCTGGCCTATCTGTCTTCACAAAATGAAATGGAAGCCCTTGCAAACAGGGATATTATGCTTTCAGCAAAAGATGAAATGGATAAGGCGCTTAAGATGAAAAAGCTCTCAATCGGACTGCTTGCCGGAGTATACATATATAACATACTTGACGTTATTGTATTCCATTCAGTTAAAGATGTCCTGGATCTGACCAATGCCCGCCGGGATCTTAAACTTTCCGGTTCCGCGGGGTTAAATACCGATGGAGTCACTTTCGGCATAAAATACAATTTTTAACACAGAATATTTTTTTATACATATGGCTAAGCTTTTTATTCAACCGGCAAAGTTTTTCATCTTTCTGACATTCATATTTTTATGCGGATGTGAGGAAGCACTGCCGCCATTAATTGTAAATGCCCACGACCCGGCCTCAAAATATTTCATACCCGACCCGGCAGAAAATCTCGGCTTCAGGTCAATTGACCGGTCGAGTGTGAGGGTTTTCTGGAAAAATAAAAGTAACTATGCCAAAACATTGCTGCTCGAAAAAACCGACATAAATTCGCAGAAAACTGAATATTTTACGCTTCCTTCCGATTCGACATCTTTCATAGATAACAACCTCGACATTTACGGAATATACAGATATGTGGTTGCCTCAAAAGGCAGTACTGAATATGCAAGCAATAGCGATACAATTACCATACGCTATGAGCCGTATACAGTTAACATTTACAATACGGCCCAGGGAACAGGTCTTCTTCAGATCAGCGGCAATTCCCAAAGATGCTTTGTTTCTGTCCAGAGCGGCTTAGACATTTATGATATTTCCAGCGGCAAGTTAACATTTATTGGAAATGCATCAGGACTGGCATCAAACGCAGAGAACAAGTTCAGCAGGGACGGAAGCATAATAGCCTATGCGGGAGAGCATTTGGTTGGATACTATGACATCAATAACAACAGGAATAACATATTAAGAAACACATACACAATTGATAACAAGCCATTGGTGGATATAAGCACCGACAACAGATACATTGTCAGCTGCAGGAGCGATGCCAGAGTTGACCTTTGGGATCTCAAGAAAGAAGTCTCCCGTTCGTTCC
>JBLMZM010000143.1:0-10757 GCA_050258815.1 Ignavibacteriales bacterium | reverse complement strand
AGCAAAAATGAACTTAAGTATTATTCGGCCCTCCAGAGAAAAAAAATCCGCCATGAGGAACAGAAATTTATCACCGAGGGCAGAAGAAGCGTCGAAGAGGGATTGAACAGCAGCTATAAATGCGAATTGGTAATCCTTTCCACCCATTTCAGGGATAACAATAGTGATTTTACCGGCGAACTCGTAAAATATAACCTCAGGATTGAAACAATTTCCAATAATGATTTTGCACACCTGAGCGATACCGAGAACCCACAGGGTATTGCCGCCGTGTTTGAAATGCCCCATAGCAATAAGGAGAAATTCGGCAACACTCCTCTTATAGTGGCCCTGGAAAATGTATCCGACCCGGGTAACGCCGGTACTATAATCCGTAACAGCGACTGGTTCGGCGTAAAGGAAATCCTGATGGGGCAGAACTCCGTGGAACTCTATAACCCTAAGGTGGTGCGAAGCAGCATGGGCTCAATCTTCCATCTTAAGACCCTGGAAACTGATGACCTGATGGATTCACTCCATATTCTCAAATCCAGGGGTTACCAGCTCGTATGCGCTGATATGGACGGGGAGAATTTATTCGAAGCCAAACCTTCGGGGAAATGTGTTGTCGTCTTTTCAAATGAGGCCAGCGGCCCTTCGCCAGAACTGCTGAGCATGTGCGATAAGGTGCTCACAATTCCCAGACTGGGAAAAGCTGAATCCCTGAATGTCGCCAGCGCTTCGGCAGTCATTCTTGCGGAAATAACGAGGTAAGATCCAGGTAGAGCAAACAGGCACGTAATACCTGGTGTTGAGTGCTCAGTTATAATAACTAAACACTCAACACTTGCAATGACTAAGAATTATAATGGCTTGACGGGGAGACATACCTGCATGGTGAATTTCTTTTCGGGATCGGCGTTGGGGTCGGTCAGATAAATTTCATAACAGGGATGATTGTCGGGCTGGTATCCGCTCCTGGGCAGCCACCCGCTGTAGACTTCCTTGTATGCTTTCTCAATTCCATCCTGATCGCCTTCATACCTGTAAACAGCACACGTGAGCTCCGGAATGTCAATTATTCCAATTCCCTTGTCCTCGCCTACCTGCTGTGGAACACTCATACATGCATAATATCTGCACTTGTCGGCAGGTGTTATATCCGGATTATCCAGAGATATTCCCAGAAATACAGAGTCTTTGCCTATGAGTCCCCTGGGACCCGCCCACTGGCAAAGTTTTTCAAATGCTTTGCCTATTTTGGAATTGTACCCTTCGTGGTGACTTACGTATGCCAGATGCAGTGCTGGCATTTTTTTGACTTCAACTTCCATTGTTATTCTCCGTAAATTGTTGTGTGAATCATTATCTACGGTAGAAAAATAATCCTCTTCATAAAGAAACTCTTTCCAATTCTTGCTCTGCGTTTTGCAATTCTTGCTATCTTCTCTGATCACTCTTGCATGGTCGATGTGCCCGTGCCCGCGCCATTCCGAAGCACTGCAGCCAAAATGTTCCTTAAATGCCCGCGCAAATGCGGCAGAAGATGAAAATCCGCAGTCTATCGCCACTTCAGTAATGCTGAGTGACCTGCTGCTTAACAGCAAATTAGCGGCTTTTTCGAGTCTTAACCGCTTCACAAAGTCCGAAGGCGTCTCGCCTATTAGAGCGTTAAATATCCGGTGGAAATGAAAAGGGGAGAAAAAAGCCGTTTTCGAGAGTGTTTCCAGCGGAAGCTCCTTATCCAGGTTATCATGGATAAAACTTAATACCCTGTCGATCCGGGCTTCATATTCTTTTATAGCTTCTTCCCTGAATTTCATCTCAACTCCGGAATCAGACCGCAGCCGGTTATCATTTTATCCCTTTCTCCTGAAAGAACGGCACGTACTTTTTGTCCTCGACCAGAATGTGGTTAAGTATCCAGTTCCTAAGAAAATTCATAATGTCAATTGAAACCGAAGAAGAGCCGTTGTTAAAGTTCTTCTGGAATTCGGTTACCTTATTTACAAATTCTGCGTGCTCCTTTTTATGATCCTGGAAGCCCGGGTAACCATTCGTATTCATGTATTTTTCTTCGGTAGTAAAGTGCGTATTCGTGTAATTAACCAGATTCCGGATTATTTCGGAGAGCACATCCTTTGCTTTCCCTATTTTCATGGCATCGTGCAGCTCGTTTATGTAATCTACTAATTTCATGTGCTGCTGATCGATGACAGGAATTCCTACGCTGAATCTGGCGTCCCAGGTTATAAATGCCATTATTGTCCCCTTAAAATTTTGGATGAATATATAAAAAGTAATCCGGAAATAAAATTACAATGCCAGTGAATGTCAAGAAAATAGTAAATGAAAATATTGGCCGTATATTTTAAGCTGTAAACGCGGGAAATGAAGCAGGGCCGGTCTAGTATATCCGGCTTCCCGGCCCCTTTCTATTATTTCCTGAACAGGTACAGTATAACTGAAATAATGATGCTCAGCAGAATTGAGGTGGCAAGAGGTATATAAACCACAAAGTTTTTCTTCTGGATATAAAAATCCCCGGGCAGCTTTCCGAAGAAGGGAATTTTGCCTGCAAAGAGGAGTATAACCCCGAAAACTACCAGGACTACACCCGCAAAAATCAGCAGTTTTGCAATTGGTTGAAACATAAGTCAATTAAAAATTAAAAAGATTAATTCATAAAATAACAATTTACTATTTAATACAAGCATCTGTTACCCTTCTTACTTAACCTTTTACATATACCTACTTAATTAATACCATCTTCTTGGAAGCCTCATAGTTTCCCGCTCTCAGCTGATATATATACACACCGCTCGGAAAATTTGTTCCATCCCACTGAAATTTATACCTCCCCGGTTCCATAGGACCGCTGAAGAGCAGATCAACCCGTTTGCCGTGAATATCAAATACTTCAAGCTTCACATTAGTTTTTTCTTTTATATCAGCGTACATTGACGTCTTTGGGTTGAAAGGATTAGGGAAGTTCTCCGATAGTCCGAAATCATTTGGCCTCTCCGTTGGAACGTACGTCTCATCAAGGTAAGCAAGCGTATAAATTTTCCCGTCATATGAGCATATATACAATTCATTATTTTTATCCAGACCGAAAGATGAAATGTTTTTGCCGCTATTAAGCAGCAGAAAATTATCTGCCTTATTTGTCGTACTGTCATAACTAAGGGCCCATATCTGTCCGTTTACGAAATCGGAATAGATATATTGTCCGTACAGGTGGGGGATCTTTTTGCCTCTGTAAACGTACCCTCCTGTAATGGAAGCTCCCCCGGTGGCAGGATGCTCATATTCCCATACCGGCAGTGTGAGTCCCGTGGTATCACACCCTGAAGGGGGATTATAGCAGTGCAGGCCTTCCATAAGGCGCCATCCGTAGTTTCTGCCCTTTTTTACTATGTCTATTTCTTCCCATTTATCCTGTCCCACGTCCGCAACCCACAGCCACCCAGTAACAGGGTCAAAGCTGTAGCGCCAGGGGTTGCGCAGGCCTATAGCCCAGATTTCCTCCCTGATGCCTTTATTATTGCCGACAAAGGGGTTGTCGGGGGGAATGGAGTAGTTCAGGTTATTCTGCGTTTTTTTTACGTCTATGCGGAGCATTTTACCTAATAGCATGGTTACATTCTGGGCATTATTGTACGGATCTCCGCCCGAACCTCCATCACCCAGACCCAGATAAAGATACCCGTCACTTCCAAAGGCAAGTTGTCCGGCATTATGATTCTCAAATGGCTGCAGGACCTCCAGAATAATAAAGCGGCTGTTCACGTCGGCAGCATCCGGGTCCGATTTGCTTACGGTATACCGGGCGATGACAGTGCGCAGCTGAGACGGGGCTGTATAATTGATATATACGTATCCGTTATTCTTAAAATCAGGGTCAAAAGCCATTCCCAGGAGTCCCATTTCTCCCCCATAGACTATTTTATCCTGAATGTCCAGGAACACTTTAGCCTGTGTGACATTAGTGTCGTTAGGAAAGACATAGATTATGCCTTTCTGGGTTACTACAAAAATACGGTCAGTACCATCATTGGGGTGATCCAGATAAAGGGGCTGCAATATGGAGAGTTTGGGAAACGCCGGGACCAGTTTGAATTGTGCTTCGGAACTGCAGGCAAGTGTTCCGAGAATGAGTACTATAAACCAATACTTACGCATAACGGCCTCAGGTTAGTATTACAAATGTTAATAAAGGAATCCCGCAACGGTTCAATAATTATCCGCGGTATCAATCCGAAAGTGACGGGCTGTGCAGTTTGCGCCGGGATCCCGGGATTATCATTCCATAGTAAATACTATATAAAAAATAGTAGTAATTCAATGTAGCCGGGAGGACAATGGGGTAATTAAAAATTAAAGGGCCTGTTAAATTATATCTTTCAGGGATCCGGGGTGGATTTCTTTGACTTCTCCCGGCCGCATATTGCCCAGCAGAAGTTTCCCGATCCTTACCCTTATGAGTCTAAGGGTCGGGAAGCCCACGTGTGCGGTCATTTTTCTTACCTGACGGTTTCTTCCCTCTGTTAAAGTAAGACTTAGCCAGGAAACGGGTATTGTTTTTCTCTCACGGATAGGCGGAATTCTTGCAGGGAATTCAGGCGCCGGATCCAGCAGCCTTGCTTTTGCAGGCAGGGTCATTTTATTCTCAATTATAACCCCTTTTTCAAGTTTCTTGAGGTCTTCTGCCCGCGGAATGCCTTCCACCTGCACAAAATATTCACGTTCATGGGCATTAGCCGGATCGAGAAGGGAATAATTGAGCCTTTTATCATTTGTTAACAGTACAAGTCCCTCGCTATCCATATCGAGTCTGCCTACTGCATAAACGTCACGCGGAAAAGGGTAAAGGTTGGCTAAAGTGCTGCGAGCCTCCTTATCGGTAAACTGCGTGAGCATTCCATAGGGTTTATAAGCTATATAATATTTAAATAAATTGGCCATTTCAACGAAAAATATGACTTTGAAGCTGATTAAAGTAATTTCTAGGGTATTCCTGCTAAATACAAATTTACATAATAAATACGTTTTATATTACTTCCACTTTAATTATTTTTAGTATCAAAATTTGGCTAGTCTTAAGTAATTATCCTGGAAAATACCTGAAGCAGCACAATTAGGGAGGATATTATGCAGAGAGATCAAAAAAAATATTTTGAAGTATTGAGAAGATATGAAAAAAAATTTGAAGTAAAGGAACTGGATGACTATAAAATGCTATTAATCCGTCATAAGGATGATGAGGATCTGGACAGGCAATCCCTGGAGAGGCTAAAGAATCTTTATGAAAAGTATTATGTGAATCGTGAAAAAAAGAATTACGATGATTTCTTTAAAAAGTCTGAGGAATAGTCATTCCCGGTACTGGAACAAATAACGCACAGATGAAATATAATATAAACTTATTTATTTGAGGAGTTAATGAAGAACAAACTGGTATACAGGATTACTGCCGCTGTAGTATTTCTGATCTCATTAGTACAATTTGTAAAAACCGCACAGCCCTCGGTGTCATTCTGGGACTGTGGTGAGTTTACGGCTGCCGCCTATTCTCTTCAGGTACCGCATCCGCCGGGAGCCCCCTTATTTTCCATTTTAGGCCGCGTGTTTTCAATGCTTCCGTTTTTCGGGAGCAACATAGGTTTCAGAGTTAACATGATCTCTGTTTTGGCCAGTGCATTTTCCGTGCTGTTTTTATACCTTATAGCTGTAAAGCTGATAAACAACTACAGGGGAAAAGAGCCCAAAAGCGCTCTGGAATCCATAACTACTTATGTCGCGGCTGCAATCGGTGCATTATCTTTTTCATTCAGCGATACGTTCTGGTTCAATGGTGTGGAATCAGAAGTTTATGCATTGAGTACTTTTCTGTTTGCATCCATTACCTGGCTTATGATGGTATGGAATGAAAAAGCTGATGAAGCCGGCAATGAAAAATATCTCATAATGATTGCATACCTGGTAGGCTTATCCATGGGTGTGCATCTGATGAGCGTGCTGGCGGTTGTACCTGTGGTTATGCTGGTTGTCTTCAGAAAGTATGTTCAGGATGATGAAGCCCTTAAAAAAACAGGATATATTTTCCTTGCACATTCTGCCGTTGTGCTGCTTGTGGCAATTGCGCTCTGGGCCTCACAGAAGGACACAACTCCTCCCAGTCCGACTGAATTCCACGATTTCGATTCACGTTTTATATGGACCATGGTCGGCATAAGCGCATTGATAATGGGAATATTCTGGAAAAAGATATTCCACAGGAACTCAATTTATACTGCCGTTATATTCGGCGGTATCGCTCTTCTTGTCTGCTATCCGGGTGTGGTTAAGAAAATCCCGACTCTTCCTTTGCTGTTCGGAGGCGACAGTACCACGGCCGATGTAATAATTATTCTGCTGCTTGTTGCGGCAATTGCAGGCGTTATTTACTGGGCTGTCAAGAACAACAGACCCACGGTTAATCTGGCCGCAATGTCGCTGTTGTTTGTCGTTATAGGCTTTACTTCCTACACAATGGTAATTGTAAGGGCCAATCAGCAGCCCCCTATGAACGAAAATGAGCCCAATGATTTCCCTGAGCTTGTTTCATACCTGAACAGAGAGCAGTATGGCGACTTCCCTGAATTCAAGAGGAGATTTGCGACTGAAGCTCACCAGCAGGGTGTATATACCAACTATTCAAGCGACCTGCATTTCTTCTGGAAGTATCAGATGGATCATATGTTCCACAGATATCTGGGCTGGAACTTCATTGGAAGAGAAGGCTGGGATCAGGATATGGGCACCGACTGGAAGCAGCTATGGGGAATTCCTTTCCTGATTGGCTTGCTAGGCATCTACTTCCACTTTAAGAAAGACTGGAAAATGGCGACCGTGTTCCTGATAATGTTTATATTTCAGGGGTATCTGACGGCATTTTATCAGAACCAGCAGGAGCCCCAGCCCAGGGAAAGAGATTATTTTTATGTGGGAGCCTTCTTCGTATACTCCGTCTGGATAGGTCTCGGAATAAAAGGCCTGGCAGAATTAGTGGGTGGATACGTGAAGAAGGAAGCGGCTTCAAGAGCAGCTGTTTATGCGGTGCTCGTACTGGGTGTATTGCTCATCCCGTTCAAGATGGCCACGGCAAACTGGTATACTCACGACAGATCAAGGAACTGGGTTCCCTGGGATTATGCCTATAACCTTCTTCAAAGCTGTGCGCCAAATGCCATTTTGTTTACAAACGGTGATAACGATACTTTCCCGCTCTGGTACCTGCAGGATGTTGAAGGTGTAAGAAGAGATGTGAGAATAGCCAATCTCAGTCTTTTAAATACACCATGGTACATCAAGCAGCTGAAAAATACCGAGCCTTATGGTTCTCCCAAGGTGGCAATAACCTATAGTGATCAAATGATTGAGCGCCTGGAACCCAAGCAGTGGAATCCTCAGATGGTTTCAATTCCTGTTCCTCCTGACGTATTAAACAAGTACACCATAAAGGATCCCACGCTCGAAACCCCGGTTCCGCAATCCTTCATTGAGAAATACGGCCAGGCCGATTCCTCGATTATTAAATCCGGAAACCTGACGTTCCGCATGAACAATACGCTTCAGTATGGCGACGTAAGAGCAATTAGGGTTCAGGATCTTTTGGTAAAGGATATAGTCGTAGCCAACAGATGGCAGCGTCCGATTTATTTTGCCGTTACCTGCTCGGATGACAGCAAGATTGGACTTGATAATTATCTGATAATGGAAGGACTCGCATTCAGGCTGGTTCCTGTGAAGAACAAACCCAATACTGAGTTTGTTAATGAAACCCTGATGAAGGCCCAGCTGTTTAATGAAAATCCAGGCTACAGCAAGGATTTCAAGCCAGGATTTAAATTCAGGGGATTGGACGATAAAGGAATTTTCTTTGACGATAATCATGTAAGACTTACACAGAACTACAGGAATTCATTCCTGCGTCTGGCCGTTTATTATCTGTATAATGAACAGAATAAGCAGATGGTGATTAATACCCTTGCAGAGATGGAAAAGAAGATGCCTTCTGCGGTGATAAGCATGCCATATCCAATGATGTACCAGGTGGGAAATCTCTATTTTGCCGCCGGCGCAATGGATAAATACACTAAGCTGGCCCGTCAGATTGAACCTCTTGCCCGCAAACAGTTGGAAGAGAATCCAAATGACGTTAACAGCTATTATAATCCTTACAGGATACTCACAGATATCTACGGCAACCTGAAAGAATATGATAAGGCTGTCGAAATATGGACCCGCTTGCAGACAATGTTCCCGGGAGATCAGACTGTGAAAAGTGAGCTGGAGAAATTCCAGGCTCTCGCGGGTTCCAAGAATGCAGGAGCAAATTCCAACAAACAGTAGATAATTTGCTGTTGAGGATTGACCAGATATTTTCAATTACTCCGGGGCTTAAGTCGCAATGCTGGCTTATACCCCGGAGTCTTTTTATTACCAGGTTCAGTTTTAACCAATTAAGTAAAATATAAAATGAAGATTATTATTTTTGCACTTTCCGGAATCGGTGATGCCCTGATGTTTACACCCTCCATCAGGCTGCTGAGAAATACATACCCTGATGCCACAATTGACGCCATGGTAATGTTCAGGGGAGTAAAGGATATTTACGAACGCAATAAGTTCCTGAACAATGTTTACTACTACGACTTCATGAAGGAAGGTGCCGTAAAGTCTTTGTTATATTTGCTGAAGTTCAGAAATAAATATGATGCATCTTTCAATGTATATCCTTCCAACAGGAAAGAATACAATATTTTCAGTTTCATTGTGGGTGCAAAAAGAAGGGCCGCGGTTAATTATCTGAGAATGAACAGTAGGAACCTGGCATTCCTTAATAATGTAACTGTTACCGAGAACGATTCATTGCATAATGTTGAAGAAAATATTCTGCTTTGTGAAAAGATTACAGGACAGAAGTTTTCAGAAAGGCCTCCGCTGGATTTCTTTTTTACGGGTGAGGACCTGCGTTTTGCAGAGGATTACCTGAAGGAGCAGAATATTGCAGACAGTGATATTGTAATAGGATTTCACCCCGGCAGTGCAACCCTCAAGAATCATATTCACAGAAGATGGGAACCTGAAAAATTTTCGGAGCTGGGAAAAAAGCTTATAGAGGATCTGGGCGCAAAAGTGCTGATATTTGGCGGCCCCGAAGAAGCGGAGCTGAAAAAAAGGGTAACAGAGGGTATTGCATCACCGAACGCCATATCTGTGGAGGCCGGCAACCTGGCCGCCAGTGCGGCTGTGATGAAAAGGTGCAACCTTTTCATCTCGAATGATTCCAGTCTGATGCACGTTGCCTCAGCGCTGCAGCTTAAGGTGGTAGCCATTATTGGCCCAACAAACCCCAACTATATTCATCCCTGGCAGACCGGCCATAAAATTGTTACCCTTAACCTGGAGTGTTCGCCTTGTTTCTTCTACTCACCCCGCCCGCTGATCTGCTACAGAACAGACGTTAAGTTCAAGTGTATAAAAGAACTGACGGTAGACATGGTATACAGTGCTGCAAATGGATTTATGGGACAGATAATTAAGAAGTGAGAGTAAAGTTTTCAGCGCCACCGCTGCTCCTGAACTCCGGAATATGGGCTTTAGATGAACAGTTAAGTGGTTTTTAGTCCGTTGATAATATATTCCGCGCATTCCTCAATTGTGGTGCAGTATTTAACGAGGCCCGTCTTTCTCCTTTCCAGGCTTATCTGTTCTTCCATTGATTCAATTACCGGCTTCCAGATCTTTCCGTGGCAGGCAACCGGTTTCTCGTTAATAAAGCCCTTATTCATGAATTCCCAGACCGCGGCCAGTTCCAGAAGCGTGCCTGTTCCGCCCTGCAGTATAACATAGGCATCTCCCCTGGTAATGAGTGCGTTAATTCTATCAAACAGGCTGTCGAAAGCCATATGCTCGGTTAAGTAGCTGTTATGAGTGTCAAAGAAACCCTTTACTGTAATGCCTATTGCAGCGGCCCCGTTCTCAACGGCTCCTTTTGAAACGGCTTCCATTATACCGCGGTTGCCTCCCGTGCAGAGATCGAAATTATTCCGGGCGAGCATGCAGCCCAGCTTATAGGCGTTTTCATATTGCTCCTCACCAAGGACCGGGATAGAGCTGCCGAAAATTGTAATTACTTTACGCATTTACTTATATATTAAAAAAATTAATTCAGGAATTCCCACGAGAATCCTAGTTTAATGCCTCCGCCCGGCATTATATAATAAGGGACTATATAATACCTGTTGTTTAACAGGTTCTCGTAGGTAAAATAAATAATTGCCCTTCTTTGAATTTGTCCTATCAGTGTAAAATCCAGCTGGTAAGATGCATCTGTAACTGCCCCGCTGCTGCCATTGCCAATAAAGTTATACGCTGTCATGTTTTTTTCGAAATCATAACCATAGAAGTTCTGCTGGCCCACGGCCCGCAGGTTAAATCCGGTTTTCAGGTGCAGGTTGCCATTAAAAAGAGTATCCCTGTAATAAATTCCTCCATTGAAAGTAAAGGAGGGCAGGGAATAGTCCTTCTTATTGAAATAATAAGCGGTTCTGGATTCCAGGTATATCCTCCATACATTCACTCCCAGATCGAGCCCGGCACCAGGGATTTCAGTGTCCCTCACGTTATATGAGCTGATCTTGTTATCCGGGGAGATCACCGGCAGCAGCTCATTTTGGGTCTGGCGGTAGAACAGATCGAGTCCTGCAGTAAAATATTTTTCTTTCACA
>JBLMZM010000142.1:0-65121 GCA_050258815.1 Ignavibacteriales bacterium | reverse complement strand
ATTAATTCATCATAGCTGAGGATTTCTTTTTTATCAAGCTTAACTGTTTGTTGAAACGGGGGATTACAATAAAGGCAGTGCAGGTTGCACTTATCAGTTAATGATATCCGCAGGTAATTGTGTATTCTTTTGAATTTATCTTCTAATTTCATCACATTTATTATATTTAATAGCCATAATCACTACAGCACCACAAAAGTATCAGTTGCAAATGCTAATGAACTCAGGTGGAAACACAGATTTGTAGTCAGAGATCACACCGGTTTTTAAAGTACTAACATGGCAATGATGGCTGATCCAACGACAATTATAATCGGATGCAGTTTAAACCAGTAGGTAAGTGCAAAGCCAAAAGCTATAAATGCAATACTCTTCCAATTTGTCGAATTTGCAAACAGATATTTAACCATTATTGCCATTATCATTCCAATCACAGCAAATTTTATCCCCTCGAAGCTTTTATACAGGAATTTATTCTTTTCAAATGCGTTATAGAAATATGCTGCTACACTTATCAGTGCAACCGGAGTAAACATATTCCCGATGTTTGCAACGATTATCCCCCAGATGCCAGCCACCTTATAACCCGTATAAGTTGCATATTTAATGGATATTGCTCCAGGAAATACTTCCACCATCCCCAGTACTTTAAGAAATTCGTCGTGTGTCAGCCAGGCATGATTTTTTACAACTTCGGCCTCAATTAACGGGATGAGAGAATAAGCCCCGCCAAAAGAAAAACTTCCTACTTTTAGAAAAGATATGAATAAATCCAGCAAGTTACTAAACATCTTTTACCGGTTTTTCTTCTTCTGCTTCATCCAATATATCATCCATCCAGCTTAGAGCAGCCATCATATTGGGGAGGCCAATAGTTGGTAATGCCAGTAATGCAACCTGGCGCATTTCCTCTCTTGTCGCACCTGCTTTTAATGCTTTCCTGGTGTGAGAATGTACGGCTCCTTCCATGCGGGCACCCGTAGAAATTGCCAGCTTAATCAAAGCCCGTGTTTTGGAGTCCAGCGGTCCGGCTGAATGAACCGCATCACCAAGCTTTTCATAGGCTTCGGCAATCTGTGGAAATTCTTCAGTGAATCTCTTAAATCTTTTAGGCACACCTGACATTTAAACCTCCCGAATTGTTTGCAGTTAAAATAAAATATTAAACTAGTAATCGCAAGATTGCTCTAAATCACTTTTTGAAAGATTATTGTTTTTAAATTGAGTTTTAGATAAATTCCTGTTTATTTCAAGCAAAATAATTTGTACAATAATGAGTCAGTCACCCGAAGGTTGTTCGAAATTGAGACAAAAAAAATGGCTCAATATGTCATAAGCTCCTTTAATTCATGTTTTTTAATGGCACCATTATTGAATTTATAAACTGAATATAATGGCTGCCAGATTAAAATATCAAGCAATTAAGTTATTTTGAATAAAATAGTATAGAAAAACACCCCAACTGACCGAAGATTATAATTTTGTGCAACATTAATTCCGTGTAACAGTTTAGAATCACTAATATAAGCAGAAAGAATACTGGAATGGGAAAAAACAAGGAAATACTGCAGAGTAAAATTGTACTTGATAATTTTGAAAAACCGCAGGCATATCAGGATAGGGGGGCTCAGCTCATATGGATCATAATTGTTACCGGGTTAGTATCGTTGATACTCAGTATTACAATAGCGATGACTCTGCCGGTGACGGGACTATCATACCCGAACCTGTTCGTTTTCTCTTCTATAGTCTCATTGGTCATATTCCTGTTTGTGCTGCTTTTCAGGTACTTTTCAACACTCGTAATGGCATATCTTTACATTACGAAGTACACGGTCGAAACAAAGAATGACTTTTACCCATTTGTTTCGATCATCGTTCCTGTATATAATGAGGGTAAGGTATTGAAGGGTTCTATTAAATCCCTGCTGGAGTTGGATTATCCTAATTATGAGATATTAATTGTAAATGATGGTTCTACTGACAACACCAAAGAAGTAGGGGAATCACTGGTGGGTATACATCAGGGAAAAACTTCCAGGGTCAGGGTATCTATAATTAATAAACCCAATGGCGGGAAATCCAAGGCATTGAATGCCGGAATACAGCAGTCACGTGCTGATTTTGTATTATGTATGGATGGGGACTCCCAGCTTTCGGAACAGACATTAAAAATGGGTATTAAGCATTTTTCCGATCCTTCTATTGGAGCAGTTGCCGGAAATGTTAAGGTACTGAACAGGAAGAAGATGATCACGGATCTGCAGGCATTGGAGTATGTTGAAGGATTAAATATGCCCCGGAGCGCTCAAAGCCTTATACGGCTTGTTAATATTATTCCGGGTCCTATTGGCATTTTCAGGAAAAAAGCCATTCAGGATGCGGGTTTTTATTCGAGTGATACCTTTGCCGAAGATGCCGACCTCACGTTGAAAATTCTGGCTTCAGGCTGGAAGATTTACTATGAGCAGAATTCGATATCTTATACAGAAGCTCCTGAAACATTAAACCAGCTATTAAAGCAGAGATACAGATGGACCAGGGGTATTCTGCAGTCTATCCTGAAGCATAAAAAGCATTTATTAAACCCAACAATTAACTTTGGGAATTCACTGGTGCTGTGGTCAATGTTTTATGAGGCTCTTATCTGGCCTGTAATGAATATTTTTGCAAACCTGTTTTTTATTGTTGTTGCATTGCTTTATGGAATGTCGAACCTGTTGGCCTTCTGGTGGGCAGGGATTGCATTACTCGATTTGATGACTGCACTTTATTGCGTAGCCGTTGAAAAAGAAGATATTCGTCTGGTACCTTACGCAATTATTTACAGACTTGTCTTTATCCTTATAATAGATATTACAAAAGCCATGGCAACTATTGAAGAGTTTCTAGGTATAGAAATGAATTGGGGAAAGCTGGAAAGAATAGGAAACGAATAATTTTTTGAAAATGAAAAAAACTATAGAGGTATAAACATGGAATTAATTCCTATTTTGTCATTCATAATCCTGGTAGCTACAATCAGCACATTTATTTTGGCAATTGGAGCTTACATATTATATAAGATAAGGGAAAGCAAGGGCAGAAGGGTTAACGCTGTTGCTCCACGCACGATTGAAGCTGAAATGCTGACTCCTGCGCAGGCAATGATGCCACAGGATATGTCCGGACAACCCAGAAGGGCAGTCTATCAGGAACCATATTATCCCAGACCTGATATGCAGAACAGACCGGCTGCTGCTCAAACTTCTCAGGAAAGGGCTTATCAGCAACAGAGAGGAGGAGCCCAGGTTCCGGCACAATCTGCTTATACTCGCCAGCAGGAATATTCTAATCCAAATGGACAAATTAAAGCAGAGGGCGAATATGATGAAGCTCCTGCCGATAAAAAATTTATGAAGTATACATCTGAAGGATATGTTCCCGTAAATAAAGCAACTAAATCCGGGGAAAACCTAAAGTGGCGATAAAAATCTCAAATAGAGTAAAAGTAAACCAATTTATAATATTGCTTACCGGACTGGTCATACTGACTGCTTCGGTTTTAATCTTTTTGTTTATTATAAAGAACGTTTACGGTAATTATAATATTTCGGAGATTCTGCCGACAAAGGAAAATCTACGGCTTTTTGATACCGAAAATAATTACACTGTGGCAATACTTTATTCCAGGTACACTGAGAATCTTTTACCTCAGGGCAGTACATGGCTTAATGACAATATAAGCACATGGAAAAGCTTTCTTCATTCTTCCAAGATTAATTGTGATATTTTAAGTGATCAGGCAATAGAACTTGGCCAGCACTTCAAGTACAAGGTGCTGATTTTACCCGGGTCCAGAGCACTCAGCGATAAAGAAGTATCACAGATAAAGAAGTATATAGAAAAAGGAGGAAGTGTTTTTGCTACCAGCGGAACTTCTTCTTTTTCAGATAACGGAAAGTGGAGAGGCTGGGAGTTTTTCTCAGAAGTATTCGGGTTGAAATTTACAAAGGAAATTAATCCGGATGAGTTTGCAAAAATCCATACTCTGCGCGGGGGGCTGCCTCTGACGGCAGGCATTCCAACCGGTTATCCGCTTAAGATTGCTACATGGGACCGGCCAATGTCATGTGAGGTTCTTGATCCCAGAACAACTCAGGCAAGTTTTTGGTATAATTTCAGAAGGGAACAGGGACTGGTCAGAGAGGAAATTGAAAAGAGCGCAGGAATAGCGTATGGTAAATATGGAAACGGCCGGTTTATCTGGATGGGTTTTGAGCTTAATTCTGTGATAGGACAACAGGAAGATTATATAAATTTTGGCCGGTTATTCCAGAACTCCATCAATTGGCTTACATACGCTCCGACAGCTTTTGTTAAGGATTGGCCTGGATCCTATGATGCAGCAGCATCTTTTATTCCTGTATTGAATTCAAATATTCACAATGTACAGAATTTATTCGGTATCATAAAAAGTGAAAAAACTCCGATGACCTTTTTCGCAGACCCGGCAGCTGCTGAAGATAACAAACAATTGCTTGGAAATCTCCGTTATTATGGGGAACTGGGAGCAATATTGGATCTTGGGTATCTTTCCTCAGTTACTGATACAGTCAATAAGCTTTATGATTATAATACTCAGCTGATTCATTTTAACCAGGCTAAACAGAGCTTTTCAAGGGTTCCCAAAACAGTCAGCAAAGGAGCCATCCCGCTTTATGGTCTTTATGATGAGAACAGCATTGGGGCTCTGATTGCCTCAGGTTATAATTACATTATAACGGATTCCCTGACCGACAGATCTGTACCCAAGACCATAATCAGAGGTGACAGGAGAATAGTAGCTTTCACGAAAACTGCAAGAGACGACTATGAAGTGATAAGAAATTATGGTCTAACGAACAAGGACTTTCAGTTATATACCTATGAGGAAGATGTCGACAGGCTGCTTTTTGAGGGAGGCTTGTATATTTACAAGATTCACAGCGACTATCAATGTCAGCCGCAGTACGTTGATGTGGTCAGAAATTTAATAGCGTACATAAAACAGAAAAATATGTGGATTGCAACCCTGCCGGAAATCAGGGATTGGTGGCTTTCAAAATCCAGTCTAGAAATAAACGCTGAAGTAAGAAGCCCCAGGCGAATTGCCGTTGAAATTTCAAATCCGGGAAATCACCAGGTAAAGGATATCGTAATACAGGTTAACCTGAATAAGGATATCAATAACCTGCAGATTTCTTCCGACATATTTGGTACTAAAATACCAAAATATAGTTTTGATAAAAAAAATCAGTTTTTAAAACTTAAAATTGAAAAAATCAATGCTGGAGAAACATTCTCATACTTTGTTGATTTTGATAATTCAGGCATTTAAGATTTCGCAGCTAAGTACAGAAAAATAGAATCAAATGCATCGTGAAATTAAACAGGGTTATAAAAGGGGTAACCATTAATGAAAAAGATCTGCCTATTAATTACAATTACCTTTTCACTCATATTTATTACTGAGGGATGTGTCGATTCACTCAATGCCCCTGACAAATTAGCGCCAAGTATTGAAGTATATAAGCCTGCAACAAATGATACTATTTCGGTTGGCAAGTATGAAATTAATTATTACGCACTTGATGATCAGAAGGTCAGCTTTATTGAATTGTATGTAAACGGGAAGTTCAAGGCTCATTTTGACCCTGCTGCCGATGGAGCAAATCCAGCCGTCTTCTGGAATGTCGATTCAAGCCTCATGAACACCACTGCCAGCTATTATCTGATAGCCTATGATCCAAACGGCAATTCGGCAAAAAGTCCGGAAAAAACCAACATCTTTATCCGTGAAATAACTGAGCCTCCGGCGGCTCCCCAAAATCTGGTATTGTGGACGCTGTCTGATAACAGTGTAAACCTGACATGGGATGACAGCTCAAGTAATGAAGATGAGTTTCAGGTGTACAGGAAAGATGGAATCAGCGGCAGCTTCAGGGTAATTAAAGTATTGCCTCCCAATTCTCAGAGCACTAATGATTACGGATTGTTACCAACTGAAACCTATAAATATAAGATAAGAGCCTCCAATAAATATGGCTACTCTGAATCCAAGGAGGTAAGTACAGTCGGAGAAAAGAGTTCCCCTGCATATAACCTTACGGCAGTAGCAAAAGGAGCTTCCAAGGTTCACCTCTCGTGGGGTGATAATGCTATAAATGAACTGGGTTTTGTGATTGAGCGGAAAATATATGGTGCATCATCATTTACACAGATAGGAATGACGCTTCCTAATGTGACCGACTTTGATGACACAAAGGACCTGTCTCCAAGTACAGTTTATATCTACCGGGTTGCAGCAAAATTCCAGACCGGACTATCAGAATGGTCCAATGAAAAAATGGTTACTACATTGTGGCAGGATATATTGCCTCCTTCTAATTTAACTGCTGCATATGATTCAAAAGCCCGGAAAGTAAATCTGACCTGGGTCATTAATAATAATATTGCCAGTGATACAAGAATTGAACGCAAATCAGGGGCAAGTGGGATTTATAGTGAAATTGGTAAAGTAGCTTACGGTGTAACTGCATTCGCTGATACTTCCTTAACTGTGCCCAATACTTATTACTACAGAGTAAGGGGATTCATCGGGGGCAATAACTATACGGACTATTCTGAGGAGACGAGTATATCGCTTACTTCTGGATCTTTAAGTGTTAATGGACATTAAAATAAATATCATATTCCCTGGTTTCTGCATTTGCAGTAGTTACAATCAATCTCTATATGCTGAATAGTAGTGACGTAAAAAAAATATTAGCAGGTATAAAAGATCCTTCTTTTATAATTGATAGCGAAGGGAGAATTATATCTTCAAATGAGCCGGCTAAGGGTCTTTTCCCTTCGCATCTTGCTCCTGAACTGCTCTTTGATCAGTTCTCCGCTGAAAACACTGCTATACTCAGGCGTATGCTCTCAGATTGCATCTTTCTTCATAAAGCCATCTCAGAACGGTCGGATATTGTGCTGCCTGATTTGGGACACAGGAAAGCAGAAATACTCTTTTCTCCGTTTGAAAGTGAGGATCGAAAGATTGTTGTTTTGTGTACTTTTTATTTCGATGAAAATAATGAGAATACAGAAATTGTTAAAATAAAAATATCGACCAGGGAAATAGAACAGATATTAAAAGATGAAAAAGCACTGAAAATTCTTGATGAGGTCAGATCTTCTTTCCCTTTTACGTTCCTGGGGAAAACCAGGATTCAGAGCGCAATTGATAAACTGGATGAATTCTTCTGGATAAAAGATACGGAAGGGAAATATTTACTAGTGAATTCGCGCTTTGCCGGACACCTGGGATTAAAAACTGCACAGGTTGAAGGATGTAACGAAGTGGATTTCCTTCCTAAGTATCTGATCGAACTCTATTCGACCTTCCGCCGGTTTATTACATCCACAACAAATCTGATCGTTCATGAAAGTTTCCCTTTTTCTAGTTCTGGCCACCGGCAGTCTCAGATAATTGAAATACCATTATGCGATCTGGATAATAAGGTAATTGCAATACTGGGGATATCCCAAAGCCATACTGAACCAGCCACAAACAGCCGGGATAAGGGTTCATTGGCAGAATTTGCAATTCCAAATCTTGATACTGCAGCGTTGATAACCGACGAGAATGGGATTGTAAAATATAAGAGCCGGAAGTT
The DNA here is from genome assembly GCA_050258815.1 of Ignavibacteriales bacterium. Taxonomy (GTDB): domain Bacteria; phylum Bacteroidota; class Ignavibacteria; order Ignavibacteriales; family SURF-24; genus JAAXKN01. The sequence goes on along the minus strand of JBLMZM010000142.1, from coordinate 57,439 downwards.
TTCACGCCTGTTAAAAACAGAAGACCTTCCGGCAGGATTGCACTGTACTGAATATTTACCGGAAGACCTGAGCAGTGCTGTGGAACAGTTTGTTAACAGCAGGACCTCAGAAGAAATCAATGTGAATACTTCGGAGACAAACGACAATAGAGATTCTTTTGTATTTAATTTCAGAAAGATATATAATAATGAGGGTAAATTAGAAGGTTATTTGATTTCGTTGAAAGAGGAAAAATCCAAATTGGATCAAAATAACATTATTAAAGATAGGGGAAAAATGTACGATATTTTAATGCAAACAAGTCCGGAGCCGATGTTCATTTATGATATTGAAAATCTGAGATTCCTAGAAGTGAACCAGGCTGCGTTACAGGTATATGGTTATTCCCAAAATGAATTCTTGCAAATGGATCTGACAGATTTGTATGCTCCGGAGGATATACAGACTCTTCTGGATTCATCCAAACCCAGGAATAAAGAAGGGATATTTACCGGACCCTGGCGGCACAAGAAAAAAGACGGCTCAAATGTACTGGTTGAGATCAGCAAGTCGGCTTTTGAATATAAGGGAAGAAAAGCACATTTCAATATTATAAAGGATGTTACAGAAAAAGTCAGGCTTGGAAATGATATTCTCTTCCTTAAAATGTTATTTGATAATTCCAGCGATCTTTTGTTGAGTACCGACGAGGAAGGATTTATAATTAAAGCAAATGATTCGGCCCTCAAATTTTTAGGGTATTCAAAAAGCGATCTGGAAAACCGCCCAATATTAAGCCTCGTTTCAGATAAGCACCGGGCCGAACTTAATAACCTGGTTCTCCATTCCAGATCAGATAAAACAGTTAATCTGGGAGTGGAATTAAAAAAGAAGGACGGTTCCGTTTGCAGAGCAGAGCTGACGGCTACTCCTGTTATGAATTATAATGAGCAGGTAACCGCATTTAATATCATAGCTAAACCAAAACTTAAGACTAATGAGAGCATTGAAATTCCACAAATAGAAAGTGCAGCAAATAGATCTGCTGAAACCATCGACCCCGGATTTTTATCCAGTATGTTTCATGAAATCCTGACTCCAATGAATGTTATCCTGGGCTTTATTCAGGAGATAACGGATAATATTGAGAAACCAACCGAAGAACAACAGGAAGCTATTGATATTATAAGCCAGAACAGGACGTTGCTGATGCAGACTATGGATTCTGTCCTGGAGTATTCACACATAGAGCAGAACCGTATTGAAGTTACACCTCAGAGAATATTCTTCTCGGAAATTGTAGATGATCTTCAGAAGAGTGTAAAAAAAATAATTGATGAAAGGAAAATCACATTCAATTATGGAAAGATTTCTACTTCTTTAAGCCTGGAAACGGACAGACACAGACTGGAATCGCTCCTGTCCATGTTCATACAGATGGTCGTCAGGATAACTAAGGAAAAGGATGTTTTCCTATCAGCCTATCAGTTCGATGAGAATAATTGTATTATCAGCCTGAAGGACAGAAGAAGTGCGGTAACACCGTACCTGATGGAGAATCTGACAGAATTATTCACCCGAAACGAAAAAGATATAAAGAAAAATTTCGGGATATCAAAACTGACATTGCGCCTTGCCCGGAAATTACTCAATATCCTGGGGGCAAAAGTAGAAGTTGTATACAGATCAGGAGAACCAGTTGAATTCGGTTTCCTGTTCCCTCTGAACTACAGGAAGCCTTTGGAACATGAAGATACTAAGGGGCAGGATCAAAGCAGAAAAACTATCCGCACTGGAAACGGGGAAGTATCTGCTGAAAAGAATAGAGCAAAATCAGATGAAGACACTGCTGATGATTACATCCTCAGACACCCCCGCGAAAGCGGACAAAACGGTTTGACAGACCGTGACGACAGGTCTGACAGAGATATTGAAAGGACTATTAAAACAGACCGCCACGTGGAAACTGAAAAAAAAGAAGATCAGGAACAGTGGAACATTGCCCGGATTAAAGAAGAAATCATGGCCGGGACACAGGACCAATCACGTAAAACAACACCTGGACTTAATATTTCTCAGCTAAAGTGCCTTTACGTTGAGGATCAGGTTGATTCGCAGATACTTTTTAAGGTGCAAATGAAAGATCTTAAAAAGGTTGACTTTGCCGTAAGTTTTGAGTCAGCACTGCCATTGCTTGAACAGAATAAGTACGACTTTATCATTATGGATATTAATCTCCAGGGAGAATATAACGGCCTTGACGCCTTGCGAATTATACGCAGGCTGCCCGGATATGAACATATACCCGTCCTGGCTGTTACTGCTTATGTTCTTGCGGGTGATAAGGAAAAATTTGTTGCCGCAGGGTTTAACGGATTCGTTTCAAAACCCATTATGCGCGAAAAAGTAATTACTTCACTGGAAAAGCTGATCTGAAATAACCTCTTATTTATGCGGCTCTGTTTAAAGAATTCCGGATTTAAACAGAGCCGCCTCATATATCTTCAATTCTGACCCGTCTCAATCAAAATTAATCCCTGATTCTATAAAAAAACAGCTTTAAAGCTAAATTAAAATTATTCCTGCTTGACAAAGTACAACCTCTTTTTTAAATTACCATACAAATGTATGGTAATTGTTTGTAGAAGATGGTACTATTTACCACATCCTTCTAAATTCTCAATTTGGCTGTTAAGGAGGAATATCATGCCGCAAAAATTAACGGAAACACAGAAAAAAATACTCGATTTCCTTGCCGAAGAGCAGGTAAGGCGCGGAATACCGCCTACACTGGCTGAAATAGCCGGGAAATTTGGGTATAAGAACAGAGCTACCGTTCAACAGCATCTCGAAGCATTAGAAAAAAAAGGATATATCAAAAGAAGCCCCCGGCTCTCCCGGGCAATCGAACTCATAACTGAGAGCAAACTTTTCGTATCACGACCTGTTTTGGGGGAGGTGGCTGCGGGCAACCCGCTGACCATATATCCTGACGCGGTTGATACGGTTGAACTTCCGGTAATTGCGCGGATGCCAAAAGATTCTTTCCTGCTCAGAGTAAAAGGGGACAGCCTGAAAGATGCTTATATCTTTAGCGGCGATTTTGTGATCGTCAATCCAAACATGATGCCCCTTAACGGTCAGATAGTTGTGGCAATCCTGGATGATGCTGCCGTTGTAAAACGTTTCTATAAAGTAAAGGAGCATGTTGAGCTTCATTCTGAGAACCCCGAGTATGCTCCGATAATTGTAGAAAAAAATTCCTGCAGATTTAAGGTGGTCGGCGTTGTTGTGGGGATTTACAGAAGTATGGAAAAAAAGGTGGGCTAAAATACAAAATGAGGGAGATAGTATGATCAAAACTTATGTGGGGACGGCGGGCTGGTCATATAAGGACTGGGTGCCCAACTTCTACCCAAAATCCCAGACAAAAAATTTCGACTGGCTTAAATTCTATGCGCAGTATTTTAATGTAGTAGAAGTTAATTCAACTTATTACACGTATCTCAGTCCCAAAATCATAGAAGGCTGGACAGAAAAAATTGAGGACGTGGAGGATTTCCTTTTTACGCTGAAACTCCACCAGGATTTTACTCATGCCAGGAAATTTGAGCAGCCGAATATTAAAGCCGTGCAGGATAACCTGCACATCCTTTCCCGGGCTCAAAGACTAGGGGGCTTGCTTATTCAATTCCCCTATTCATTTGCTTTTGATGGAGCTGCCATCGGGCATATACGGGAGCTTAATGATATCTTCGGGAACTATAACCGCTTTGTGGAAGTAAGGCATGCTTCATGGAATAATAAGGATGCATATGATTTTTTCAGGGAACTGGATATATCCCTTTGTACGATAGATCAGCCCCAAATCGGAAAGTCGGTACCATTTGAACCAGTAATAACAAACAGCAGGGCATATTTCCGTTTTCATGGAAGAAATGTCGAGGAGTGGAAGAAATCCATAGATAACTATGGCAAAAAACAGACGTATGAGCAGGCCAGCGAGAGATATAAATACTTATATACACCTGGTGAGCTGGTGGAAATTGAACAGAAGCTGAAAGAAGTATATGATCAGGTAAAGGAAATTTACGTCATAATGAATAATCATCCCAGCAGCTATGGGATTGTCAATGCTTTTGAATTGCTCTACATGCTGAGGGGAAGAACTAAAGTAATTATACCCGATAGCCTGTCGGACTCATTTCCCAGGCTATCAAAAATTAAAGCCAGCTGAGGAGCTCTATTGCGGACTATATTTCATTTGGATCTGGATGCATTTTTTATTTCTGTGGAAAGGATATTGGACCCTTCTCTGGAAGGAAAACCGGTAGTCGTAGGCGGAGATCCGCAGGGCAGGGGAGTGGTTGCTGCATGCTCTTATGAGGCCAGGAAATATGGCCTGCATTCTGCAATGCCCATAAGGCATGCATACAGACTTTGCCCTCAGGGAATTTATTTACACGGACATTATAGTGAATACACAAGTTACTCCAGGGCTGTAAAGAATATTCTGGACAGGTATGCTCCTATCATAGAACAGGCTTCTATCGATGAATTCTACATGGATTTTACGGGATGCCAGCGGATTTATGGACCTTCAATTGTGTTGGCCAGTTCTCTTCAGCAGCAGATCATGCACGAACTTATGCTTCCCTGTTCAATCGGAATAGGCAGCAATAAAACCATAGCTAAAATAGCTTCTGATTTTATGAAACCCAAAGGAGTAACTTATGTGGCTCCTGAAATGGAAAAGGAATTCCTGAGGCGAATGCCGGTTGAAACAATCCCGGGAGTAGGGAAGGTAACCCTTAAGCAGCTTAATGCAAAAGGTTTTTATACCATAGGAGATATTGCAAGCGCTTCACCCGATTACTTCTCGGTGGCGTTTGGCCAGAACGGTCTCGACCTATGGAATAAGGCTAATGGCAAAGGGACTGAGTACCTGACCCCTTCGCATGAAAGAAAGAGTATATCCAAGGAAAATACATTTAGTGAAGATATTTCTGATAAGAAGGTTATAATAAAGACCCTGTTTGAACTGACAGGGAAGGTGTGTCAGCTACTCAGGGAGTCGGGCTGGCAGACTGCTACTATAAGCATGAAACTGCGCTATTCGGATTTTGTTACGGTAATCAGGTCAAAGACAGTGCAGCCTACAGATGACGATCAGGCTATCTATCAGGTTGCCCTTGAACTCTTTCACAAGGCATATATGCGCAGGGTGGCAATAAGGCTGATAGGAATTCACCTTGGCAATTTCAGTGTGTTTGCAGAGCAGCAAACCCTTTTTGAAAATGAATTTACAAAAAGGAAAAAGATGCTGCAGGCAATCAACGCTCTCAGGGGCAAGTATGGATACTCATCTGTTTTTATAGGTAAGGACTAGGGTTGATGGGATTTTTCCACCAGGCATCCAGGGTGAATTACACATATGCTGTCACTCCATAATCATTCCTATTATTCGCTCCTGCAGGGGAGTATAATGCCCGACAGGCTGATTGCACATGCTAAAGACAATGGCAGCCAGTATGCTGCCCTGTGCGATACAAATAATATGTATGGTCTGATTCAGTTTGCTAAAAAGGCCCAGGCCGAAAATATTAAACCCATACTTGGTGCTCTGCTGGATGACCCAAACCATCCTGAACAACAGGCTGTTTTTATTGCCAGGAATAATACAGGGTATTCTCAGCTTTGTAAATTGATCACTGCCAGGAAATTAAAGGATGATTTCTCCCTCGTAAATGTATTCCGCCAGAATATAAATGATCTTTTTGTAATATCTTCCTCCCTGGATTTACTCGAAAAGATAAAAAATTGCCAGAACTGGAAGGAAAATATATTCGCCGAACTGATTGTAACAGAAAAACAGAAAAAGAAAACGAGAAGATTATACGAGTTTGCCAAAGCCAGTGGCCTCCAGATAGTTGCGTCACACCCAGCCTATTTTCCTAAGCCTGAAGACTATTTACTCCACAAAGTGGTTACTGCGATCCGGAGGAATACTACGGTATATAATCTGAACGATGAGGACCTGGTTGATGAAGAATACTGTTTAAAGTCTTCGGATGAAATTAAAAAACTTTGGAGGGCTTTACCGGAATCCTTGTGGAACATTGAGCATATTGTACAAAATTGTAAGGTCGACCTGGAATTGGGCCGGCAGAAATTTCCCATATTCCCGCTCCCTGAAGGCGAAACAGCATTTTCATACCTGTGGAAGGTCTGCTTCCACGGCCTGGAAAAAAAATATAAACCTATAACTGACCGGGTCGTAAAAAGGCTGCACTATGAACTTCAGGTAATAGATGAACTTAACTATACAGATTACTTTCTGGTCATATGGGATATAATCAGAGAGGCCCGGAAGAGAGGTATGCTGTCAATCGGACGCGGTTCTGCTGCCAACAGTCTTGTTTCATATTGTCTGGATTTTACACAGGTTGATCCCGTCAGACATAATTTTTATTTTGAAAGATTCTTAAACAGAGGCAGGTTGAGTCCTCCTGACGTTGATCTGGACTTTTCCTGGAAAGAGAGGGACCAGATCATAAGGTATGTTTACGAGAAATATGGCTACAGCAGTGTAGCCATGATATCTACAATCGTAACATTCAGGGCCCGCTCCGCTTTCAGGGAGACGGCTAAAGTATTTGGCATACCGGAAGAGGAAATATCTAAATACAGTAAGTTTATCCCATGGACCGGTGCTCAAAACCTGGTCGATATTGCAAAGAAATTTCCCGAAACCAAGTCATTAAAGCTGGATGAGGAGCCATGGAACAATATAATTGAAATTGCTTCCCAACTGGCTGGCTTTCCCCGGCACCTGAGCATTCATCCCAGCGGAATAGTGATCACGCAGGGGACAATGACTGATTATGTTGCGCTTGAATACGCTAAGAACAAGGGATTGGGACTAATTGTAACTCAACCGGATATGTATTCGATTGAAGATATGGGCCTGATCAAGATAGACCTGCTGAGTCAGCGGTCATTGGGAGTCCTGAAAGATACTTTGATCAAAATAAATGAAGGCAGCCCCGTTAAGACGGGGAACACTGTTCCCAAAATATTCGAAATTAACCATCAAAAATCTATAACCTAATATCATATAATATCTTTATCCTTTTGTCAATACCATTCCCTCCGTATCAGGAAAATACCTACAAAAAAAGTAAAGAAATACTTACGTAAATATCAGAAACAAACCTATACCGTCGGGCCTGTAAAAAGGTTAATTTTCTACAACCCTATCTGATTATTCAACTTTTATCAAGGAGAACCCATGTTGTGGAATTTTTTTATTCTCGTATTTATTTGGCTTATAGGTATAACCAGTTCATATACTTTAGGAGGAGGAATTCATTTACTTCTCGTACTTGGTGTTATACTTGCCAGCAGGGAGTTTATCCGTGAGAAAAGAGAAAAGATTTTTTAATATCCTGAGCAGGAATAATTATTCTGATGGATCAGAACAGGAATAGATGTTATAGATTTGTGATTAATGAGGTAGTAAATGATTCCTATGGAAAACAAAAGGCTAAGCCGTTATTATTCAGTAGTAACCCTCTTGACTGAAAACAGGGATATTGTTTCAAATATCCGGGCCTTCTCATCTTCAGCTACCAGATTCTGCAAAGTAATTGAAGTTATCAAACAGAAACAAAATGAATTCAGATATGAGGTATATTCCCGCCAGATGAGGAATACCAAAGTCAGGGATGAACTTGTTCTTGTCCTCCTGCCCATAGCTTCAGCTTTACACACATTGGGGAAAGATTCGGGTAATGAGCAATTGGAAAATGAGGGGAAATGCAGCCAAAAATACTTTCTGAAACTTACCAATAATGAAATTCTTCAAAAAGCCTATACTATTTATGTCCTGTCAATGAGAAATCTGACTGCTCTGAAAAGTTATGGTATTCACGACCAGGTGCTTCGGTTTCTTAAAACCAGAATCGAAGAGTTCAGGGAGAAGAAAGTAACCAACATTGCAAGCAATTATTTCTCTATCCGTACAGTAATTAAGATCAATGGTCTGTTTTCAGAAGCAGATGAATTACTGGATGATATGGATAGCTACGTTGAAATTCTGAGCGATAGCTATACCGATTTTTGCGACAAGTACATTATGATCAGGAGAGGGAATAAAAGAGAAAGAACAAAAGCAAAGTACTGTTAATCCTGGAGTTCGCTAAAGCCGAATCCCAGAAAGTTAAGTTTTCCAAAACCGCAATAATATCCAACCTTTAATAGTTCAGGGTTTCCTTTGAGGCTAAATGGAACCATGTTCCCCATAACTGTAAATTTTCTGTCATTATGTTCCAGGGAGAATTTTGGTCTGAGCTTCTTTGTAGTCCCTGCATTTTTGGTAATAAAATCATGATCCCATTGAAAACCAATATTCTCCGAAGCTACTGCAGTGTTATATATGTAACTATATTTTCGGCAAAGATCTTCCCTGAATAATTTCACAACCTCGTAAATGTCATCCTGATAACTCATGTAATATGTTCTCAGAATATTCTTTATCTTACGCTTTGTAGATAAGACAAGAGGTGACTTGGGAATAAAGGAGAGTGGTTTGGTAAAGTCAGGTTCGGGCAGCTGCTCAACCTTCGTAATGGTGAAAAATGGCTCGGGGTATCTTTTAGGCACCATCAGCTGCTTTTCCGGGAGTTTATCCATAACTACACTGGACACATATTCATCAATAAGCGGGAAAGAAACGTACAAATGTGCATTGTTGCTTCTCAGATGAAGCTTATTTTTCCGGTGAATAACATTTTCAAAATGAAGATTAAAGGTAAAAAGAGAAAATGATTTATCGGCAAAGCGGAAATCTTTTGAACTCAGGAATTTCTTAAATTCAGGGGATTCAAATCCAAATAGCCTGGAAATTTCAGCTGATACAAATGAATTATAATTATATGGGAATTCATTCTCTTTAATAGCTTTCATTTTTAGTATTAAACGCATAATATAAGCTTAATCTCATTAATGAAAAATGTGGAATTGTATAATTAAAGTAATAAACTATGATTATTTTTTGCTAATTTCAATTGTATAAATTTATTACATTTAACGTCTGAGAAGATCAGCGTTAAGATCAGATAAAGGTATCATAATAAGATAAACCGGCAAATTTGTAATGAAATAAGGTTATTATCCGAATTATCAACCTTCATCCGACAAAAATATTATGACATTGGGATCAACTTCTTTCTGTAAACAGGGGATAATGATTCAGTAACTTTCTTATCGGACTTTCTGAACTGAGAAAATATAAACTGCACCAGACGCAAGCTCCAGTGGTCCATTTTTATTATCTCTTTGTATGAAGGAACATAGATATTATTATGTTGGCTGAAATATTTTCTATATGCGAATAATTCCATGTGAATGCGGACGAGGTATAATACAAATACCCATACAACAAATAACCAAAACAGTTCCATAAGTGCCTCCCTCCTAATTAATATAACTTTATCCTCATCTTCAACGATAAGAATTATTAATAATATAACGATCTGATAGTATAAGCCTTTGCCATTATTTTATCTCAGTTTGATACATTTCCAATGAGGCAATAATATGTATCAGGATAATCAAAGAACAACTCGCAGGTATGGTAGCAGGTTTCCAACTCATCAAATCATAACATTAAAGCAGTTATATCAAATATTTGGTATGCACATAGGTATCTAATAATAATATATAATTAAATTTCATTTACGCAAACCATCATAAAAAAAAATATATATTCAGAGTATGTTTTGTGATGTAGAATGTTTTTAATAGTAAAATAGCCGTAATTAACCCGATATTTCCGGAGAACTGGGTTCAATTATGTGATTCTGAAGTTGTAAAAGGGATCTTAAATAGCGGAGAATTTGTCTGTAAACATTTATTAAAACAAATATATATTAAAGTATAAGCAGCAAATGCTGTTTTATAATAAGTTTTAGTTCCTTGCCGGAATGGTAAAATAGAACGTGGACCCCTTGCCATTAACTGAATTTACCCATATTCTTCCCCCATGATGCTCCACAACTTTCTTACAAATTGCCAGACCTATTCCGGTTCCGGAATACTCATTTCTTTCGTGTAGCCGCTGGAAAATCACAAAAATGCGCTCGTAAAATTCCTGATCTATTCCAATGCCGTTATCACTTACCGAAAAGAGCCATTCGTTGTCTTGATATTCACATTTAACAAAAACTACCGGTTTTTCATTATTATGGAATTTTATTGCATTTATTATCAGATTAAGGAACAGCTGTTCAATCTGAGTCGGATCTGCAAGTATAGTTGGAAGTGAATTGGACTTTATGGTCGCACAATTTTCGTCCATAAAAAACCTTAGATTTGATAGTACCTTTGTCAGAATATACTGAAAGTCCACTGGTTCAAATGACCTGTTCCTGGCCGAAATACGGGAATAAAGTAGCAAATCCCGTATCAGGTGCTGCATTCTCATGGCACCTTCAACAATAAATCCAATGAATTCATCTGCATTCTGATCTATTTTATTCCTGTAACGCTTGGAAAAAAGCTGGGTATAGTTTGAAACCATTCTGAGAGGTTCCTGAAGGTCGTGTGAAGCAACATAAGCAAACTGTTCGAGGTCCTTATTTGACCTTTCTAATTCGGTAAGCGTTTGTTTCAGTTCCGCTTCGGCCTTTTTGCGTTCAGTAATATCCAGTACTGCTCCAAATACTTCTTCAATCTCTCCGGATTTATTAACGACAGGTTTACACTTGCTGTGTACAAACTTTATTGTCCCATCCGGGAGCCCGAGACGGTATTCAAGGTCAAATGACCCATTCCCATCAGAAGAAAGAGTAATTGATTTTCTGAATATTTCCAGGTCATCCTTCAGAATCCTGGATTCAACATCATTTATATCGGGACAATTGAAGGAAGGATCCCATCCAAAGATTCTGAAGAGTTCATCGGAAAAGTTCAATTTCTGTTTCTTTACGTTGAACTGATAACTGCCAAGATGGGTCAGTTTCTGAGCTTCAGCCAGCTGTTCCTCTTTCTGACGCAATGTGAATTCAGTTTGTTTGCGTACTGCTATTTCGCGAAGGTTATCATCATAAAGCCGCGCATTAAAGATAGCCAGTGCAACTCTGTCTGCAATATTCTGCAAGAATAGCTGATCGTCCTGCGTATATGAGTGACCAGGTTCATCTCTTGACAAATCCATTGTTCCTATCAACTGATCCTGTACACGGAGTGGCACCATCAGAAAACTATAAGAGCGGTATTCTTCGGAATAGGGGAAAAATTCCTTATTTTTCGTCCTGATCATGTCCTTTGTTATTGACGGAACAAGGACCGGCTGACCCTTGCGCAAAACTTTTCCTGCAATTCCTTCGTTGATGCTCTGGGTATCAGAGTTAATAATTCTCTGCAATAATTCATACTTTTGTTGATCTGTATGATAAAATGCAATAGGAGCGATCCATTTATTGTCGTCAGTAATCAGCCTGATCACGCAAACATCACCGATAAGTTGTGCCGTCTGCTTTACGGCTGTTTCAAGGACTGACTGGTAATTGAGTGTTACCTCATTTAGCTTCTGGGAAATACCTGCCAGTGCCTCTGCCCGGTATTTCTGGTTGTATATCTGTCCCTCGGCTTTTTTCCTTTCCGTTATATCACGAATTATATTAATAATAACCGTTAGATTCCGGTTTTCGTCATATATAGGATGAATGTAATGTTCTGAAATAAATACTTCTCTGTTCTTTTTCCTGAGATGGTATTCGGTTTCATAATATCCTTTATGCAGCAGGGCACTGCCGGATTCCAGAACAAAGCGGGAATACATCTCTTCATTCACATGGAGTATTTTTGAATCTTTACCTATTAACTCAGTTGTTGTAAAACCAAAAATCTTTTCAGCTGCTTTATTACAATCAATTATAGTATTAGTTGAGGGTTCTATTAGAAATACGGCCTCATTGAGACTGGTAAATATATTCTTGAGTATTCTGTGTGAATGTCTTAATTCCAGTTCTGAACGAATCTGCTCCGTAATATTTAAAAATGATACCACCAGACCTGTAACTCTATTCTCTGAATCTTTCAGGGGGACAATGCTCAGATTCCAGTATTCCTTATCCCGTTCCTTTGATGAAATCATTGAAGTTTCACTCAAAAAACAGGGGTCTCCTGTCCGGACTGTTTGCAAAAAGAGTTCTTTTTCGGTACCCGTATTGGTAACTTCAAAATAATTTTTCCCGGTAAAAAATGAAGGATCATTTCCGAAATATCCGGCAAATGCCTTATTAACACTGACAAATGAAAAAGTTAGATCCAGGTATGCGATAAGTGAATTTGTATTATTCAGCATTGTTTCAGACGACAATAAAGATTCGCTTAGTTTTGCATTTGTTTTATTTTTTATAAGGAGGAATATGCAGGTAAGCCATATGGCTGCAATTTCGGCTCCCCGGCTTGTAAGGAATGCTGGATTCCTGTTTTCAGCATGTAAGGCAAGACCCATTAGCACAAGCAGTGTGGAGAACCCGGCCAGCAGGTAAAAATACCTGTTAGGACATTTCCAGGATATCAGGAACAGTGGAATACAATATAATATCCAGAATCCAAAAGGTAATGCCAGGTCTGCCAGAAAAATGATAATTATGGCTCCAATGGCTATAGCAAAGTGATAGCTATAATTATACTGCTCCATAATGACCCCTCTATTATTGAACAGTGGAACGCGTTTTCGCAGAGCGGAGTTTTTGATAAAAGTTATGACATTTGATCCTTAAAAACAAGTGGCAGCATAAGAAATGTGTTTTGCGGCTTTGGATACAAAAATACCAGGCAACTTGAGCTATTGCCTGGTACTGGTTTAAATTTTGTAATTGCAGATTCTGTTACTTCAGGTAACCCTTGGCTTTCATCAATTCAGCACACAGTATAGCACCTCCGGCAGCACCTCTGACTGTATTATGAGAAAGGACTGTAAACTTATAGTCGAAAAGGTTGCATTTCCTTAGTCTGCCAATCGATACAGCCATTGCCTTGTCGATATTTCTATGAAGCCTGGGCTGTGGATACTTTTCTTCATAAAAGTAATAGATAGGATTGACTGGTGCCAGCGGAAGATTAAGCTTTTGAGGTTCGGCGCTGAATTTTGTCCAACAATCAATAATTTCTGCTTCAGTCGCCTTGTTCTTCAGTTTTACCTGTACGGCTTCCATGTGACCATCAAGGACTGCGACCCTGTTAGTCTGTGCGCTTATTTTCATCTCAAGGTTATGGACAGACGAACTATTGAGTTTCCCCAGAATCTTTAGTGGTTCACTTTCAAGTTTTATTTCTTCACCACCAATAAATGGAATTACATTATCCAGACTGTCAAGACTGGAGACACCGGGATATCCCGCTCCGGAAAGGGCCTGCATTGTAACAACATTTACTGCTTCAATTCCGAAGTTGTCTGCCAGCGGTTTTAACGCAATTGTCATTCCAATCGTAGAGCAATTAGGGTTGGTTACGATTGCCCCTTTGCCATACTTTTGAATTTTTATAAGTTCCAGATGATCTGGATTTACTTCCGGTATCAGCAGGGGAACATCCGGGTCCATACGGTGATTCTTGGAGTTAGAAACAATTATATAGCCGCTCTTCGCCAGGTTTTCCTCAATTTCTCCGGCAACATTTGCATCCAGAGCAGAGAAGAGCAGGGTACTTTTGAACCCAGGTTCGCACTTCCTGACCACCATAGCGGCAACATTATCAGGAATTGGGGTTGATAGAATCCAGTTAGCTGCATCTGCATACTTTTTACCGGCAGATTTGTCTGAAGCAGCAACTTCTATAAGGTTAAAATATGGATGATTTTCCAATAGCTGGATAAATTTTTGTCCCACACTGCCGGTTGCCCCTAAGACCCCGACGTCTATTTTGTTACTTTCAAGCATTTAAACCTCAATAAGTATATCTTTTAAAATATTAATACCGATTTCAATAATTGAATCATGCGGAAGAAACCTGGGGGTATGAAGTCCATACTTTTCCCCATTTGAAGTACCCAGCCAGAACATAAAGGAAGGGTAAAGTTCTGAAATAAACCCAAAATCCTCACCAGTCATTTTATATCCGCAATCGATGAACTGATATCTGGAAGACAGCTTTTCATGCAGAAGGGCATAGAGGTCTTTATCGACCACAACCTCATTGTAAAGAGAGCCGTTTTCAATTGAATAATCTATGCCCATTTCACTTTTCAGGTCTTCCAGCATATTAACAAGTCTGGCGAGGAAAAGTTCAGACTTCCTGCTGCTGAGGGTCCTGATTGTGCACTCAGCTCTTGTAAGTGAGGGAACAATATTTCTTATTTTTCCTGATTCAACCCTTCCATATCCGAAAATTACACGCTCATCCATCTCATTTTGTACCTTATTCACCTTGTCCAGAAATAATCTTAAGGCGTCAAAGGAATTTATCCCATTCTCCGGGAAAGCGACGTGAGCACTTTTCCCGTAAATGTTAATGTCAATTTCAAATGCAGATGCAAACAGTACTCCGGGAGTAGAAGCTATTGTTCCGCTGGCATATTCATCAGTAACATGGAGTGCAAATGCCTTGTTTATCGGAAACTTGTAAAGAATACCGGAGTCAATTATTTTTTTTGCTCCGCCTCCGCCTTCTTCTCCGGGTTGGAAAAGAAATATTATATTTCTATTAATTTTGTTTTCAGTTATATATTTCAGGAAGCCGTAAAGTATTGACGCATGCACATCGTGTCCGCACGCATGCATGCAATTATTCCTGGATGAAAACGCTGATTTTGTGTCCTCATTTATAGGGAGAGCATCTATATCTGCACGGAATAAAAGATAGTCGCCTTCATTTACTGTGTATTCAACTACCAATCCCGTTTCCAGAGGCTCATGTATAATGATATTCTCAAATTCGCTGATATTTTCTTTTAGTATTCTGGTTGTTTCAAACTCATGGAACATCAATTCTGGATTCTGGTGTAACTGATGTCTTAACTCAACGGGGGAGAGCATAAGGTTTCCTTAGATTAGAGATTAAATTCTGTTACTATTGAATCAACTGCAGATTTCTTGTATTGTTCCTCAACCAGACATGATATGGCAATTTCAGAAGTGGTAACAAGCTTAATGGGAATATTTTCAAGTGCCTTAAAAAAACTGGAAGCCACACCAATACCCGAGCGCATACCAATTCCTACAACTGAAATTTTAACATACCCTGTATGGTACTCTATATCCCAATCATTCAGATCCTTTAATACCTTGTTTAATGCCTCTTCAAGGTGGCGTTTTTTATCTTCCACGATCGTAAATGAAACGGCCAGGTTGATATTGGAATTAATAATTGAGATCATATCCACATTAAGGCCCTCAACGGCCACTTTCTCGAATATTTTTCTAACAAGCGAATAATCAACCGGAAGGTTTTTTATATAAACCCGGGTCTGATTTTCCATGATACTGCAGCCTGTAACGACAGGCTGTTCAATTATTATATTTTCATCAGCCACAAAACTACCCTCCTCATCTAAAAATGATGAGCCGCAATATATTTTTATACCAAATTTTTTTGCAATTTCCACGGATCTGCTGTGCAATACCTTAGCTCCAAGGCTTGCTAATTCGAGCATTTCATCATAAGAAACATATTTTATTTTTTTTGCTGCAGGATGAAGCCTTGGATCTACTGTATAAATACCTGCAACATCACTGTAAATTTCGCAATCTACCTGTAGTGCTGCAGCAAGCGCAACTGCAGATGTGTCCGAGCCGCCTCTGCCTAAAGTAGTCATTTCTCCGGTATCTGTTATACCCTGAAAACCAGTGATAACCAGAACTTCGAGCTCTCCCATCAAATCTAGTATCTTTTCCTTATCAAAGCTGATGATTTTTGCTTCATTGAACTGGTCAGTAGTCCTGATTCCTGCCTGGAAACCATTCAGGGATTTGCTTTTTAATCCTTTGCTTTGTAAAGCCATGGAAACCAGTGATACAGAAACCTGTTCACCGGTACTTAAAAGCATATCAAGCTCTCTGGGATCGGGATGGGGAGTTATTTCTTTGGCAAGTCTGATCAGATTATCGGTACTTTTACCCATCGCAGAAACGACTATAATTACTTTAAAGCCCGAGTGGACTTTTTTTGCAATCTTATCGGCAATCTTTAGGATGCGTTCCGGTGTTGCAACCGAGCTCCCTCCATATTTCTGAACTATCAACTCCAATTATTCTTCAACCTCATAGGTTTCTCAGAGCATCTATTAACAACGTTTTCGATTTTGTTTTTTCATCCACTTTTTTAATAACTTTTCCGGGTATACCGGCAATAACGCAATATTCCTCAACATCGGCAATCACCACTGACCCGGCAGCAATGACTGCACCATTGCCTACTTTAACTCCCTCTAAAACTACCGCGTTAGCACCAATGACAACATTATCACCAATCACTACCGGTTCTGCGCTAGGGGGCTCAATTACTCCTGCAATTACAGTTCCGGCACCGATATGGCAATCTCTTCCAATTATTGCCCGGCCGCCAATGACAGTATTCATATCAATCATTGTGCGTTCACCGATAGACGCCCCAATGTTAATGACCGCCCCCATCATAATCACACAATTATTCCCGATCTCTACCAGATCTCTTATTATTGCTCCGGGTTCAATCCTGGCATTGTATTTAGTAAGATCCGCCAGGGGAATTGCAGAATTACGTCTGTCGTTTTCAACCCTGAAAGTCTTTATATATTTTTTATTCCTTGCATAAAAGTCTTCAAAGTAATCAAATTCCGTTACCAGAAGACCAAAATCCTTCCCACCAATATATTCGAGTCCTGCAAAATCAATTTTATCCAGCTCCCCTGAAAGAAAGACCTGCAAGGGGGTAGTCTTTTTTGAAGAAGCAATATAATTTATTATTTCAAATGAATCCATTATTCATCTCCAGTCTAGGAGTTCTGAAACAAGACATCCTTAAAGCTATAAAGACCGAATTTCTTATTTCTTACAAAAGCTGTGGCCTTTAAGACACCTTCAGCAAAAGTTCTACGCGACGTAGCGCTGTGTGTGATAGTAAGAACTTCTCCAAGGCCTCCGAAAGATACAGTATGTTCACCCGGAACATTTCCCAGGCGCATTGAAGAAATATTGATATTCTTTCCAATCACATTTTTCAGCATTAAGGCGGTCCCGGAGGGTTTATCTTTTTTAAATCTATGATGAGTTTCCGAGATTTCAATGTCCCAGTCGGTAAGGTTTTCACTCAAAAATTCAACACATTTCAACATCAATTGGATTCCGACAGAATAATTATAACTTAAAACTATCGGAATATCTTCGCTGAATTCATTTATTTTGTGAAGTTGTTCTTCATCAAATCCGGTTGTGCCTATTATTAATGAACAATTAAAGCTGTGCGCAAATTCCAGGGTCTTATCCAATGCCGCAGGTGATGAGAAGTCAATTATTACTTCTGGTGTGTCATCCTTCTTTTCACCTTCCTGGTCGAACCTGAATACAATCTGATGTCCAGCCTCCTGCATCACAGTTTCGATCTCTTTCCCCATTTTCCCGGAATAGCCAATTATACCATATTTTATTTTATGCATCTTTTATCCTAGACGAACTACATTTTGTTATACCGAATTAATTAAACGATTAATTTCATCTTTTATTACTGATGCTGTGCTTTCGGATACGACTGCTAAAGGCATTCTCAACGTGTTTTTACAATATCCAAACAGACTGGCTGCGTATTTGACCGGCATTGGATTCGCCTCCAAAAACAGGTCGTTCATAATTTTTAAATACTTAAAATTAACTTTTCTTGCAGCCGCAAGATCATTATTGAGCATTGCATCAGTAATACTAACCATTTCTTTAGGAAAAACATTCGAAAACACTGATATAACTCCCGATCCCCCAAGAGCCATTACCGGTATTGTTTGATCATCATTTCCAGAATACACTAAAAAATTTTCAGATTTCATAGACATTAGTCTCGTAATCTGAGAAATATCACCACTGGCCTCTTTTACACCAATAACATTGGGACAATTTTCATGAATTCTGAGAATAGTTTCAGGTAAGAGATTCATTGATGTTCTGCCGGGGACATTATAGAGAATAATCGGCAAATCTGTCCTATCTGCAATATATTTGTAATGTGCTATCAGACTGTTCTGTGTGCCCTTATTATAATAGGGGTTCACTATCAATAATCCATCTGCCCCGCACTCAGCAGCTATATTATTATAAAGAACTACTTTTGCTGTATTATTAGTTCCGGTGCCGATGATGACGGGAATCCTTCCATTAACCTCTTCAACCACAGTCCGGATTATTTTTCTTCTTTCCTCGTCATCAATAGTCGCTGCCTCACCGGTAGTTCCCAGAACTACCAAAGAATTAATCCCGCTATTAACCTGAAAGCCGACTATCTTACGCAAAGAGGCATAATCAACTTTCAACTCCTCATCAAAGGGAGTAATCAATGCTGTTCCCGTGCCCTTAAACATCGATTTACCTCGGATTATATGACTAAAAGTAAAATTCTACCGGGAAGTGAGGAGAAAAGTAAAATATCCCGTGTAAATATAACAATGCTTAAATAATATTAAAATGAAAATAGTGGTTCTTGTATCCATTTTTTATGACAAAATTTTGCGCAATCAGCAACATCTTTGCGTAAAAGCAGCAAAGAGATCCGAAAGGAGGTGGTTGTAATTCCAAATATTCTGATATTATTAGCCTCTATATATTGAATTGTCTGGTTTAATATTGATGTATCATCGTTTAATCCGTCTCCAATCAGAGATACAGCCCCCAGGTGCTCTTCAATGCTTATATATCCTCCGCAAATTTCGGAAATTTTCTGTTTTATAATTTCCCATCCCAATAAATTACCGGAAGAAATGACAAAGGAAATTATTGTCGTATTTTCATTGCCTTCAGGCCTTATAATTTTTAACTCCTTAATACTGATCTGATTAGCCTCAAATAATACCAAAATAGCGCTAAAACCCTCATAAGCCTTTGGACCCTTAAGATTAAGCCTTAACACCTCTTTTTCACTGACGATGGATTTAACTCCCTTAGGCAACCCGGGGGCAACCTGACGCACAATCGTTTCTTTCCCAGGTGAAAAGGTACTTCTGGCATAAATGGCAATCTGAGATTCTTTTGCAAACTGAACTGCCTGTGCATTTAATACTTTTGCTCCTGCAAGACCCATTTCCTGCATGATCTGGTAAGAAACTTCGGGCAGATGCTGAGCCTCTTTGATTACCGAGGGATCAGCAGTATAAATACCGTCTATATCCGAATAGATTTCACATCTTTCAGCATTTAGTGCTGCCGCCAGAGCGACCGCTGTAGTATCGGAGCCTCCCCGGCCAAGAGTAGTGATATCCCTCTTGTAACTGACCCCCTGGAATCCTCCCACTACTACTACTTTGCCTTTTTCCAGTTCATCCTGTACCCGGAATGGTCTTACTTCAATTACTCTTGCGTTATTATGCTTGTCGTTTGTTATGATTCCTGCCTGCGATCCGGTGAGCGAAATGGCCTCTATACCCAGATTATTCAGGGCAATGCACAATAAAGACATTGTAATCCGCTCACCGGTGCTCAAAAGCATGTCAAGTTCACGTTTTTCCGGATTGGGAGATAATTCTTTGGCCAGCTGGATGAGTTCATCTGTTGTCTTACTCATTGCAGAAACAACAACTGCAATGCCGTAACCCTCGGTTTTGATATTAGCAATGCCAACTGCAATCTTTTTTATTTTCTCAGTATTGGCCACACTGCTGCCACCATATTTTTGAACAATATACTTCATAAATCCACCTGGTAAAATGACCTGTTATTGTATTTGAAAATTTGATAATCTTCTTGTACTATAACCCTATTCTTTCTTCTTCCTGAAGTTCTATATTGATGGCAACTCCAGCCCTTGAACCTTCTGCTGCAGCTACAACCACGAACTTCACATCTTTAGTAATATCTCCTGCTACAAATACACCCTTGACATTTGTCTGCTGTTTCCTATTGGAGATGATAAGACCTTTGTCATTAAATTCGCATCCAAGCTGTTCGGCAAGTCCCGAACGCTGTTTCTGCCCTGTACTGAAAAACAGAGCGTTCCGCTCAACGGAGCTGCCGTTTTTAAAAACTATTTTACTGAGGAAACCATTTCTGCCCTCTAGCCTAAGTATACTCTCCTTGAATATTTTAACTCCGTTCAGTTCAAGTATCCTGTAATCTTTAGGGGTAAGTCTGGGCAACCCGTCTGAGCATAGTATTACGTCATTACTCCACGTCTTTAAGGATAGGGAAAGGGCAAAAGCAGTTTTCCCACGGGCATAAACCGCCAGTGCTTTATCCCGGACTTCCCAGCCATCACAGTATGGGCAATGAAAGACACTGGTACCATAGAGATCCATTAGTCCTTCAATTTCAGGTATATTATCGGTTATCCCCGTTGCCAGAAGAATTTTCCTTGAGTAGAATTTTTCACCGGCAGCATTTGTCAGTTCAAATTGATCCTGATTCTTTATTGCACTGACTATTTCCATCTGTTCTTTTCGAATTCCATACTTCTTTATCTCTTCACTTCCAAGCCGGAGAAATTCCAGCGGTCTGATTCCATCTCTGGTAAGATAGCCGTGCATGTGTTTTGCCTTAACATTTCTTGGTTTACCGCTGTCGCATATCAAAACATTTCTCCGGCTGCGTCCCAAAATAAGGGCGGCATTTAATCCGGCCGGACCGCCTCCGACAATTACCACGTCATACATATTTCCTGAATTCAGCATTTATAACCAGTTGATGTTTTTAGAATATGCATTAATAATTTATAATTATTTAGTTAATGTCAATGAAGATTTCTTCAAAATTAAAAACAACTCCAAATTTTGTAATCACATGGATTTATGCCTAAAGAATCAAGGCTTTATTCAAGTGCTTTAAAGTATCTGATTTTATTTATATCTTTTAAGAAGATGTGTCACACTGCTCGTTGAAAGTATTGGTCCCTTATCAGTCAGAATTCAGGATTATTTAAGCATAATTGCCGGTCTTAAATAAAGCAAATTTATACTGTTGATTGAAGGAAAGAGGGTAGATATGAATTTAGCAATAATTGCGGCTGGTGAAAGTTCCCGTATAAAATCAGAGGGCATTAAGATCCCCAAGCCTCTGATCAGGATTAGCGGAGAAAGTATTATACACCGAATAATTAGAATCGGGATTCAAAACCAGATGACTGCAATATACTGTATTGTCAATGAGCAGGAAACTTTGCTGAGGGAATATTTTATTACTGAGAAGTTCAGTGTACCATTAAAGCTTATCATAAAGACCAATGAGAGTTCAATGCACAGCCTGTTTGCATTGGCTCCGGACTTAAGAAATGCACCTTTCTGCCTGACGACCTCCGATTCAGTATTTGATGAAAATGAATTTGCCGGGTTTATTGCTTTTTGCCGTTCCAATTCTGATTCTGACGGAATATTAGCCGTAACAGACTACATAGATGATGAAAAACCATTATGCGTAAAAATTGATGATTGCGATCTGATCCAAGAATTTAGTGATACTAAAGATGGATATAATTGGGCAACAGGTGGAATATACTATTTCTCACCCTCGGTTTTCGAAATGATTCCAAAGGCCAGAGGGGGCAAAATTATGCGATTAAGAAACTTCCTGAGACTCCTGCTTGAAAACAACTACAAGCTAAAGGCTTATCCTTTTTCGAAGATTATAGATGTTGACCATAAAAGGGATATTGATGTTGCAAAAAGATTAATTGTAAAAAAGAAATATAAAGTCTGAATTCTATGATCAGGAGCACCGGTGTTCAATATTCTCAGGTATCGGAATCGTTAAAATTCAAAATATTTCCCCTTTATATTGAATAATAAGAAAAAAATAGCTATATAATTTATAATGCAGTGAATTTGATTACCTTTTTGAATGACATCTCATTAAGAATTATGATGGAGCCAGGATATGAAGTTAAAATTTGCAGGCATCCGGCGAAAAACGGAATTTTCTCCCAATCATGAAGTAAATGATCTGCTCATAATAAACTGTACTGCTGAGAATCTGAGGAAACTTGGATTTACGGTAGCTCTTTATGATGAGGATGGAATTAATGCAGATACAATCGACGAAAATGTAATCTTTTCAATGGTTCAGGGTCCGAAAGGAATTCAGGAACTATTCAAAATATCAGAACGCCATTCAATAATTATCAACTCACCTCAAAGCGTGTTTTCATGCTACAGATCTAATATGCTGGATCTTTTGCCGCAAGGGGGAATCCCTGTGCCCAAAAGTCTGCTGGCTTCAACTGAAATTGCTATAAATGGACAGATTAATGCTTTTACATCCGAAAAGCTTTGGGTTAAAAGAAGTGATGTCCATGCGGTTAGAAAAGAGGATGTAATATCCATACCTGCAGATAAGGAAACTATTAGTAATACCCTTAAACAGTTTAATGACCGGGATATTAAAAGAGTTGTTCTGCAGGAGCATATTACAGGAGATACTGTAAAATTTTATGCTGTTCGTGAAACTGAGTTTTTCTATTGGTATTATCTGGAGAATCCTTTTCAGGTGAAATTTGATGAAAACAGGCTCCGGGATATCGCTACTGCTTCGGCAGAAATCCTTGGGTTGTATGTCTATGGTGGAGATGCTATAATTTCTCCTGATGGATCTATAACAGTAATTGATATTAACGACTGGCCCAGCTTTGCCCCCATTAGGGACAAGGCCAGCTACTATATTTCAAAATTACTCTTAAAAAAGGGGAGGGACTTTGTTAACGGCAGATTCTAAACCCAAATATGCAAATATAAAGACGTCCGTGCCTGGACCGAAATCTAAAGAACTTTTTGAATTTGAACAGAAGTATATTTCCCCCGGTATACAAACCATTGCCTCATCATCGAAAATCGCTGTTGAAAAGGGGGAGGGATGTGTGATTGAAGATGTTGACGGAAACAAATATATCGATTTTTTTGCCGGTGTTGGAGTTGCAAGCCTCGGCTATAACCATCCAAAGTACGTCAAAATGATGCAGGAGCAGGTTTCAAAGATTCATGTTGGCAGCTTCACCTCAAGGCACAGAGCTGAGTTATCCCGCCTGTTGTCAACTATTGCTGTTGGTGATCTTAAGAGAACACAATATTACAGCAGCGGAGCTGAAGCAGTTGAAGCAGCACTCAGGTTGGCAAAGTCATACACCGGGAAGACAGAATTTATTGGTTTTTGGGGCGGATTCCACGGCAAAACACAAGGGGTACTTGGATTGCTGGGTGATACGTTTAAATATGATATGGGCCCGCTTCCTTTTGGAAGATATCTTACCCCATATGCAAATTGCCGGCATTGTCCTTTTGGTATGAATATACAGGATTGTGCCTTTAAGTGCGTGGATTTTATTAAACAGAAGATAAAATATGAAACTACAAACAGCATAGCTGCTATTGTCGTAGAGCCGATACAGGGTACCGCTGGCAACGTAATTCCGCCTGAGGGCTTTCTTGTAGAGTTAAGGAAACTTGCCGATGAGATCGGCGCACTGCTTATTGCCGATGAAATGATTACCGGGTTTGGCCGAACCGGCAAAATGTTTGGCTGTCAGCATGACAATATTGTTCCCGATATAATTACAATCGGGAAAGGATTTGGCGGCGGATTTCCGATGACCGGTTTAATGTCGCGCGACGAGATTATCTTCTCAAAACCGTTTGCAAATCCAAGTGGAAGTTCTTCGAGCTATGGAGGCAATCCACTTGCTTCAACGGCTGCCTACTCAACTATCATGATAATTCAGGAAGATGGACTGGTGGAAAATTCGGCAAGGGTAGGTTCATTTATGCTCGACAGATTAATGACATTTAAGGAGAAATTTCCATTTGTCGGTGATGTAAGAGGTAAAGGTTTGATGATTGGAATGGAACTGGTTGATATAAATAATCCGGAAGAAAAACTTGACAAGAAATATACTCAAATGATATTTCAGGAGTGCCTGAAAAGAGGATTAATAATCATGGGATATAATCCTGATATCAGGATAAACCCACCTTTGATTATTACTGAGGAAATTGCTGAGGAAGGAATAGAAATAATGGAGGAAGCCTTTAAAGATGTTGCAGGTAGAATTAACATATAAAGCGCGTGACGTTGAAGAGTTCCTGGATATATACTTTTATAGGCCTTTTGGTTTTCTGATTGCTAAAGTATCACAGCGGTTTGGAATTAAGCCGAATGCTATTACTTTGGCAGGAATGATCATTGGTATTGCTGCAGGTCATCTGTTTTTTTACAACAATATAAGCATTACCCTATACGGGATTTTGCTATTAATTATCTCGGAAACTTTGGATAGTGCGGATGGGCAGCTTGCCAGGCTTACTAACTTTAAATCAAAAAATGGAAGAATCTTCGACGGATTTGCAAGTAATCTGGTGTTTTTAAGCATATATACTCACCTTTGCCTGAGAATAATAATGTCTGGAGGACCCATCTGGATCCCTGTTGTTGCTGTAGTTTCCGGAATTTGCCATTCCTACCAAAGTGCAATGGCCGACTATTACAGAAACGGATATCTGCATTTCGTTATTTCCGTAAAGAAAGGGGAAATAGGTAAATCCGGAGAGCTGATTAAAAAATTCAAAAGTCTTAGCTGGAAAAATGACTTTGCCAGTAAGTGCCTTACTGCTCTGTACATTAACTATACAAGGCAGCAGGAATCTTTATCAGAAAATTTTCAAAAACTCCTCAGGGAGACTACCGCGATCTATGGTGAAAATATTCCCGATTCTTTCAAAAACAGATACAGGGGACTTAATAAACCATTGTTGAAGTATTATAATATTTTGACCACCAATACGAGGATGATATTTTTATTTATTGTACTTCTCATTGATAAACCATACTTCTACTTTTGGTTTGAGCTGACTGTACTTAATTTTCTTCTGGTATTTGTCATTATCAAACAGGAGAAAATAAACAAAATGCTGCTAAGCCAGGTAATTAAAAAAAAATCAGAACCGGTAAATGAGGTGAAATAGCATGTTAAAAGGTGCTATAATCGGGATCGGTAAGATTGCACAGGAGTGCCATTTACCTGCATTTCAGAATGGAAAAATCAACCAGGACGCAGAAATTATTGCAGCTGTGGATACAAATGCCGAGAGCGTTGCTCTGGCAATTCAAAAATACCCCGGTCTTAGATATTACAAGACAATTGAAGAACTGTTAAGTAATGAGGCAATAGATTTTATTGACATCTGTTCTCCACCGGAAAGCCATGCTCGGCTAATTATGGCCGGACTCAGGCAGGGTTTGCATATAATGTGTGAGAAACCTTTCGTAAAAAATTCTTCTGAGGCAGATGAAATCTATGCGGGTTTATCTTCTTCCACAAAAGTATTCATGCCAGTGCACCAATATAAATATTCCCCAATTTGGAGTGAATTTAAGTCCGCAATAGAAAATACTGGTGAGAATGAAAAGAATTTACTCCAATTTAATGTTTTCAGAACCGAAGCGGATAACGGGCTCTCTGTACTGAAGAATCCCTGGAGGACAAAACCTGAAATCAGCGGTGGCGGAATTCTTTCCGACACAGGAGTGCATTATTTATACCTTTCTTTATGGATGCTCGGCCAGCCTTTGCAGGTAACAGCCAGGACGTTTAAGATTGCACATACTGAATATCAGGTTGAAGATACTGCCATTGTTGTGCTGAAGTCTGAAAAGGGTACGGCAGAGATCAACCTGACATGGAGTTCAAACAGAAGATTCAACAGCGCATATCTTCTTAATAAACATAGCAGCCTGGTTTATAACGGATCTGAACTGCTGAAGTATAATGGTGAAGACAGAACTATCATCCCTGTACCGGATGCTTCGGATAAGAGAAACTATATTTTACTATATGTTTCTTTGATTGAGGAATTTATGTGCAGGATCAACAAGGGATCCGGTGATTTGGGCTTTCTGAATGAAGCTCTGGAAAGTGTTAAACTGCTATCCGCCTGCTATAAATCGGCTGAGTTAAATCATACAATCAATATCCAATGAGGAAGAAGTTTTTCCCCGTTTTATACCTTATCGGTATAGCCGTTTTTGCCTATTTGATATGGGATTTCGGCCTGGATAAAATCATTGTTAACATTGAGAAAACAGGATGGTGGTTCCTTCCTGTTATCGGAATCTGGGGAGTAGTATACTTACTAAATTCAGCCGGATGGTATATCATTCTGGGGGAATACAGGAAGAAGGTTGCTTTTTGGAAAATATTTGGGATAAGTCTTGGCGGATTTGCAATAAACTATATCACCCCATTTATAAATCTCGGCGGTGAGCCATACAGAATCTATTCCCTTAAATTCTATACTGGATTGAGTAAATCAGTTTCTTCAGTAACTTTATACAGAATGCTTCATATTATTTCTCATCTGTTATTCTGGCTGGCAATTATACCGGTTACTTTCTTTATTATACCCCTAAACTCCCGATTAGTAGTAATCCTGATAGTATTGTTCATTGTGATATTCTCGATGGTACTGTTCGTATTTTCGCGTCATAAACTTGGTATTTATGAATCACTGACAAGAATATTCCTCCGGTTGAAGTTTCTGAAGTTTATCAACAGAAAACTTGAAAAGAACAGAAACAGCATTACTGAAATCGACGAGCAGATAAAGGACCTGTATCTGAATAGAAAGAAGTTGTTTTATGTTGTACTTGGCTGTGAATTTCTCGCCCGTATTCTTGCAGCATTTGAATTTTATTTTATCTTCCGGTCAATAGGAACGGATATTTCTATACTCCAGGCATTATATATCCATGGAGCCTCATCTCTTTTCCTTAATATTTTATTTTTTATGCCCATGGAATTAGGGACCAGGGAGGGGAGTCTCTATCTTGCTCTCAAGACGTTCATCCCGGATGCCTCAGTTGGAATCTATATTGCACTGGTCAATAGAATACGGGAGCTATTCTGGATATTTATTGGACTGCTTTTTATCCAGATTAATAAAAGATATTTAATGAAAGAAGAGGTTTTAATTAGAAATAACTTTGAGCAGGCAAAATGATAAAAGCAATTGTATTTGATTATGGGGGTACACTGGACACTGATGGAATACACTGGTGCAGGAAGTTTCTGGAAATCTATAAGGCTTCGGGTGTTGAAATACCGGAAAACGTATTCATGAATGCTTTTGCTTTTTCGGAAAAAAAAATGCAGGGCTCATTGCAAAAAAACGATAACCTGTTAGAAACATTGCGAAAACAGGTATCGTATCAGGTAGAATATTTAACTGGAGGGGATAAGAATGAAATATATAAGAGGTTAGGTGAAACAGCGGAAAAAATAATACAGCTATCCTATGAGGAAACCAGATCCTGCATCTATAGACAAAAAGGATTATTAGAGAAGTTATCTGATATATATATGCTTGGAATTATTTCCAATTTCTATGGTAACCTTGATACCATATTAGCTGAATTAAATATTATCCAATACTTCTCTGCTGTGATTGATTCTGAGGTCATAGGATTCAGAAAACCGAATGAGAAAATATTCCAGTCTGTCCTTGAGAATCTATCGGTAGAGTCTCAGAATTCCGTGCTGATTGGTGATTCATATGAGAAGGATATTGTTCCGGCAAAGAAGTTGGGTTTTACAACGGTTTGGCATAAGGGGAAACGTGTGGCCAGCATGTGGGATGAGACTATGGCTGACTATTCAATCACTTGCCTTGCTGGTTTAACTGAAGTTCTTAAGATAATTGAGAATAAGAAGTTAGCGAGTGGTTCGTGAAAGTGATGGCAGATATAATTGATAAAATAAAAACGTCTTTCTGTATCCTGTAATTAGGAGAAAGACGTTTTTCAAAGTCAGAAGATTATAGGTCCAGTCATCCGTTTTTATTGGTTGAGTAAAGTTTTGCAGCTTTTTCTGCTGATGTTGTAATCCCTTTGATCAGAGCAGAACTAAAACCATGGTGCTCCATCTGATTCAGTCCCGATATAGTACACCCCTGCGGTGTAGTAACTTTATCCACTTCACTTTCAGGATGACTTCCCATATTTACAAGCAGTGAGGCTGCTCCTTTAGCCGTTTGTGCTGCCATGAGCAGGGCGTCTTCTGCATGGAACCCTATTTCAATTCCTCCCTGGGATGCAGCCCTGATTGCTCTTAAGAAAAATGCTATTCCGCAGGCACATAAAGCAGTTGCAGGAATCATAAGTGACTCATCAATAATAAGTGTTCTGCCGACTGAGTTGAATATGTCCTGCGTAAGATCCAATCCGGTTCTGCCGGTTTCGTCCGTACAAATACACGTCATAGATTCGCCGATTGCAATTGCAGTATTGGGCATTGCGCGTATTACCGGAACAGACTTATTATCCAGCTTATTTCTTATTTCCTGTATAGTTGCCCCGGACACAATTGAAATAATAATATGTTTCTGTTCATCTATTTCGCCTTTAATTTCATTAAGCAGGTCATTTAACTGTTGCGGAGTAACGCTAATAATAATTATATCTGAGTTCCTGACAGCCGTAAGATTATCGCCTGTTGCAAATCCTTTCTTTCTGTAAGCTTCCGTCTGATCTTTTTTTCTCCGTGTAATGGTTATTTTCTCCGGAGAGGAAATCCCGGAATTGAGCAGTCCATTCGCAATAGCCATTCCAATATTGCCACCCCCAAGGATCGCAAATGTTTCCTTTTTGTGTTTCATCGTATTTCCTATTTTATATTAAAATTTAAGATAATAAGGCCAGGATTTCTCCTGAGGAATGAAGACTTATTTAATCATGACCCATGATAAAAAAATCCATTATTTATCCGGGAGCCCAGGAAGAATTTATATTCGTGCCAGCCTATCCTGTATTGCATTGTTTTTCATTCCAATTATTGGTTCTATAATGGTAAAGTTAGTCCCATGATTCCGGAAAATAAAACCAATAAAAGAAAAGATTTAATAACAATCCAGAGGTATGGATGTCCGGCTTACTAAAAAATAAATCATTATTGAATTTACCTGCCTTTGATCAGGGAACTGGTGACCTGAATGCAATTATTGAAACTCCCAGGAACAGCCGGAATAAATATAAATATGAACCTGAAATTGATCTGTTCAAACTTGACGGCATCCTGCAGTCAGGGGCCGTATTCCCGTTTGATTTTGGTTTTATTCCTTCGACCGTGGGAGGTGACCAGGATCCTCTGGATATTCTAATACTGATGGAGCAGCCTGTATTTACAGGCTGCCTCGTTCCCTCAAGGATCATCGGAGTGATTGAAGCTGAGCAAAAATCAAAGAATAAGGTTGAGCGTAATGACAGACTGATTGCTGTGTTTTCAAGGTCCCATAGTTACAGTGATATTAATAATCTTCAGCAACTGAACAAAAACATCCTCAATGAAATCGAGTATTTCTTTATCACTTATAACAGAATAAAAGGAAAAGAATTCAAACCGGTAGGGCGCTATGGTTCCAGACACGCGATAAAAATTGTAAGGGAAGGTGTAAAGAACTTTAAAAAGCTGAATTCTCCCAGGATTGACTTAATGGAATAAATGAAATTCCGGGAGTGATTTAATAAACCCAATCAATAATAATGAAACCGGTTCTTAAGTTTACATTAAGAAACGAGTGACTAATATAAAGGAAATGGAAATGGAAAAAGATAATAATTATGTGAATGATCCGGGTGACGAAGATCAGGGAGGCAGAAGGCCAAATCCGGATGCAAAGAAAAATGAAAGGGAAAATGAAACAACCGGGTATGGGAAAGGTGTTAAACCGAAAGATGAGAAAAAGACTGGCAGCGGACTGGAAGAGTTCATCGAACGGGAAATTGAAGACAATGAAAATTCACGCAACGAAGACAATACTTCTAAGGGTGAGTAAAACAGTTCCTTAAACTGAGCAATGGCGGCAGTTGAAGATGCTTTAAGTACTGTTTTTGATCTATCATAATAACCGGAAACTTTCATTATGAGATTCATAAATAGCTGATTCCGTAACATAACAGTTACAGCCGTGAAGATCTGAGAAATAATTTATTTCTCTTTCTTCTTTGATTTTTCTTTTCAATTAAATAACTTCGCACCTACATCTTGGAATATTACTGTAAAGCCGGATTTATCCCCGGCGAATTGAAAATAAAAATTAATTAAGGGAGTAATTGTGAGCAGCGAAGTTAAAGAATTAGCCAGCGTTGATTTTCTGGACCAGTACCAGGGAAAGAAGCCCAAAGGACCGGTAAAAAGAGAATTTGTCCTTTCCGAAGAAATGAAATATATGGCAGAAGAGATTATCAGGACAGAAAGAATCGACGTTCATCCGGCAAAAATAGAATATGTGACGGTTGAACCCAATATTTCCAAAAGCACAGCGGCAAAGTGTGTGAAAACCGGTAAGGAATTGAAGTTTTTCTCCAACCTGGATTATATTATTGAAGTATCAGGGGAACTTTGGACCGCTCTGGACAAAGAAACCAGAAGCATACTACTTGAACATGAATTACGTCATATCCTAGTCCTGCAAAATGATAAGTCGGGTGACTGGGCTTTTAAGTTAAAAAAACATGATATCCAGGATTTCGGTAGAATAGTTTCAAAGCACGGGGTCGATTGGATAAAAAGAGTAAAACTTTGCCTTAGTTCCTTATATGATTTAACTCCGGCAGAAGAAGACAATATTCAGATATAACAAGGAACTTCTTATAAATATAAATGAAAAACGGGATACCGGTCAACTTTTCCCAAACCAGCATCCCGTTTTTCCTGATATCAGTCCAATTTTAGCGGTACATATAATATTTGCGTGAAGTTTTCCTGAAAGAAGCTATATCCTTGTCTAAGAAATCCTTGATATCTTCAAACATCATTCTCTTGCCGAATTTCTCTCTTACCTGAGCCGTACCAGCTACCTTATCAAAGAAAGCAATTCTGTCCTTTGTAGCCAGGGTAAATGGATTTTTATCAGGATACAGTTCATTATTTGCCTGCATAAAAAGGAACTGTAAGGAAAGCAGGTTAACTTTTTTCATATCAGTAAAGTGAATCTGAACACCGTGTAATTCTTTTTTGGCGTTAGCGCCATAAAACGGCTTAAATGTAATGGGTCTGAATAACACACCTTTAAGATTAAATGAATTCATCCTGTCAGCAAGTTTTTTGCCGTCAATCCATTCAGCGGCAAAAGTTTCGAAAGGAATTGTATAACCAACTCCTTCAGAGATGACTCCCAATTCGCCCAAAACACCCGTACTGACATAATATTCAGGAGAATCATTATGAGGCACGTGTGGTGACGCTGGCACCCATAAAAGCCCCGTCTCCTTAAATGACATACTTCTCTTCCAGCCCTTCATAGGGACCACTGTCAGTTTGCATTTTATTTTATTAGCGAGCATTCCTTCCTCATTAAGGAATTTTGCTAATTCTCCGCAAGTGAGTCCATATACATAAGGAATTTTAAATTGGCTGACAAAAGAAATGAACCCATCTTCAACCAGGTTTCCTTCAATTTTTTCACCCGTGAGAGGGTTAGGCCTGTCAAGTACAACAAATTCCTTGTTGTTCTCTGCGGCGGCTTCCATTGCGACGCCCATAGTACTGATATATGTATATGAACGACAGCCGTTATCCTGTATGTCGTAAACCAGGATGTCTATATCCTTCAGCATCTCAGGAGTAGGTTTTCTTGTTTTTCCATACAGAGAATAAACCGGCAGATTAGTAACAGGATCGGTATAAAAATCCACGTGCTCGCCGGCAGAATAGTCACCTCTTACCCCATGTTCGGGTCCATATAAGGCAACCAGTTTTACGCCCGGGGCCTTAAAAAGGATGTCAATAGTTGATTCCAGGTGCTGATCTACTCCGGTAGGATTGGTAATCAGTCCGACTCTCTTTCCCTTTAAAACGTCAAAGTTTCTATCCTTTAAAACGTCAATGCCGTTTTTTACTTTAAATGTCTGTGCGAAAGTAATCGAACACAGAACTGTAGCAAATAGAACAAATATTAAGAGTTTTTTCATGAATTTAACCCCTTGATTATGTTTTCAACAATTAAGTCACTAAGTTTTTTTACATCATTACACAGTATTTCAGTACTTTTCAGTATTTCTCCAGCTATTGTTTGATTTTTGAGCGAATTACAATTAATTAAAACATTTAAATAAGCACCCTGGGCGGCAGTGGAAATCAGCAGGGCAGCGACACCGGCATCTGAAAGTGAGTTCTGATTTCCTTTTTCTGCTACAATTCTTATTAATGGCAGGACTTCATGGCACGTCTTGATGACTTCAGCCGGTACTTCTGCAGCACCAAATGTAGCTTCATCTATTTTCTGCGTCCTGAGCTGTTTATCTTCCTCTGATTCTTTTGGTAGTTTGAAGGCATTCATTACATTATCGAATGCTTCATTATCTTTTGCCGCCAGCTGCAAAAAATGTTCTTTATAATTTTCCATCTTACCTTTAATGTCAATCATCTCGGGTTCAATCTCTAAGTATTTTTTCTTTCCGATAGTCAGATTGCAAACCATTGTTCCAAGGCATGAGGCCAGCGAACCGCATAGAGCCGAAACATTCCCGCCACCCGGGGTAGGGGAGTTGGATGACAATTCATCAAGGTATTCTTTCATTGTTTTTGATAGATCCATTATAATTCCTGTTAGTTATTTTCGTAAAATTTATTACTGTTCAGCATGGATATCAGATCATATAATCAATAATCTTTTGTTCCGGAATAAATGAGTTAAGTGTACTTAATCCAAGTTTTTCAATTGCAATACTTACTAGTTCTTTTTCATTTTGGATTTTATCCTGACTGTAGAACCTGCCAGCCATCAGTAGGGCTTCCAGGGGTACAAGTCCTACAATTTCACTCCCATCAACTTCGACCCCCAGAGCTTCGGCTTCCTTTTTTACTTCTTCAAATGCTTCATGGATAGAAACTACATTATAGTTTTTCAGGTTCATTGAGACCTGTGTAATGTTATATTTTTCGAGGTACACACCCATACCCTGTACAGTCTTCAATCGCCCGGGTATTTTCACGGTAACTCCATCTACTTTTATTACATTCCCGTCCGCGTCGCGTTTAGTCTTGCCTGTTTCTCTCAGCGTTTCGGCAATTTCCTTGGAGTATTTTATGTCAGGCGATTTAATATTTACGTTATATGCTATTAGGAAAAACCGGGCTCCGGTAACTAAAGCACCCAGTTTTTGATTGAATTTTGCTTCACCAAAATCAGGCTCCCATTCAGGATTCTGCAGCTTCTCTTCAAGTCCTTCGTATTCTCCTTTACGGATATTTGAAAGCAGCTTTCTTGAGGGTGTTCTGCTGGCTTCTTCGTAGAGATAGACCGGCAGATCCAGCTCTTTGGAAATTCTCCGGCCAAACTCTTCAGACAACTTTACACATTCCTGCATTGTTGCATTTTTTACAGGTACAAAGGGAACAACATCAATTGCACCTATACGGGGGTGTTCACCTTTATGTCTGGTCATATCTATATTTTCTGCAGCAGCTTTGCATGCCGCAATTGTTCCCTCAAGGATTCCGGCTTCGTCGCCTGCAAGGGTGACAACTACACGATTATAATCAGCATCAGGTTCCAAACTTAATAATTTCACATTTGTCACTCCCGAAACTGCCCGGGATATGGCCTCAAAAGTTGCCGGATTCCTGCCTTCGCTGAAATTAGGCACGCATTCAATGATTTTCATAAAGGATCCTCAATGGTTTTGTAAATAACTTTTCCGTTTTTAATGGTGCAGCAGTTAAGGTTTTTACCAACCTGGTAAATGATATCCGAATATTCCGGAGTATTAAAGACAGCCAGATCCGCATTTTTACCGATTTCAAGGCTGCCGGATTTATGACTAACAGACAGAGCTTTTGCTGCATTTATTGTAACAGCAGAAATAATTTCTTCCATGGTCATGCGCATTTCAATTGCCGCAAGACTCATTATCAGATTCAGATTCGCTATATGGGAAGAACCAGGATTATAATCCGTTGAAAGCGCTACAATGGCATTTCCTGAAATCATTTTGCGGGCTGGTGCATATCCATAATGAAGGAAAAAAGAAACACCGGGAAGCAGGACGCAAACGGCATCAGTTTCTGAAATTTTCTTAATATCCTTGTCCGAAACAACTTCCAGGTGGTCGATGCTTGTGGCATTATATTTAAGTGCAACATCAACTCCTCCAATCTGGTTAAATTGATCACTATGCAGTTTGATTTTCATACCCAGGCTGCTTGCTCTTGCAAAAATCCTGTCGATTTGTTCAGGTTTAAATGCTGTTGCTTCACAGAAGCCATCACAGAATTCGGCAAGTTTCTCTCCGGCTATATATGGCAGAATTTTATTTGTTATCAGGTCAATGTATCCATCCTGATCCTGCTCGAACTCCGGGGGAAAGGTATGTGCCCCTAAAAATGTAGGTATTATCTCAATGTCATAATAACTATTAAGATAACTGATGACTTTAAGCAGCTTGATCTCGTCATCAAAATTAAGTCCATATCCGCTTTTGATTTCCAGGGTTGTAATACCCTGAGCAATGCAATATTCTATTTTGGGCTTAATGATTTGGATCAGTTCGTTTAATCCGGTATTTCTTACAGCATGTACTGTTTTATTTATACCGCCTCCGGCCTGAGCAATTTCCTCATAGGTGACTCCGGATATTTTCATGCGGAATTCGTCGGCTCTCGATCCGGCAAACGCCAGGTGAGTATGGCAGTCAATCAATCCCGGAAGAATAGTCTTGTCTTTCATATCCAGGATACTGTCGAAATTCTGGCCGGCAACCGAGGCATTTGGAATAAAATCTCTGATCAAACCGTCTTCTATTACCAAAGAATGGTTTTCCAGCACGTTAATCTGGCCCTGGGAAATTCCTCTTTTATAATTCTGATACCCGGTATCAACTGTTACTATCTGAGACGGATTAATTAGTAGTGTAAGCATTTTTATAGCTCTTGTTGAATGATTAATTAAACATTTGCGTTACACGAAAAGACAAAACCATTTTAATTTTCAAATATAATTAATTAACTATTCACATGTTACTATGACTCCGGAGTTGTCTGTCTTTTATACTAAAATTGTTAATAAACCTTCAATTTGAGTAAAAAAAAGGAATATTTTGGCTATAATTCTATTATTTTGTAAATTGCACTATTAAAAATAAAAGGACTTGGAAAATGCCACCATCAAGAAAGTTGAAGATTCTTTTTGTCACTTCAGAAGTAGTTCCTTTTGTTAAGACCGGCGGATTAGCAGACGTTTCAGCTGCCTTACCTCAAACTTTAACCGAATTAGGACACGAAGTCAGAATCGTAGTCCCCAAATATGGTGCAATTGATGAAAGACGATTCAAAATTCATGAAGTGGTAAGATTAAAGGACTTAACGATTAAAATTGGTGACAAGGATGTGGTATTTTCACTGAGATCCTCTTTTTTAGTAGGCCAGAAAGCCAGAGTACAAATATACTTCCTCGATAATTATGAATATTTCGGAAGCAGGGCCAGTCTTTACGTAGATCCGAATACAGGTACAGATTATCCTGACAACGATGAGCGTTTTATCTTGCTGTCGCGTTGTATTTTTGAATTGATAAACAAGCTGGGCTGGGTTCCTGATATTATTCATGGAAACGACTGGCAAACCGGTTTAATTCCTGCATATCTGAAAACTGTTTATAAAAACGAACCTGTTTTAACTTCTGTAAAATCCGTATTTACGGTCCATAATCTTGCATATCAGGGGTTTTTCCCAAAATCCGAATTTCCCAAGACAGGGTTGCCAGATGAATTGAATTCCGAAAAGGGGATTGAGATTTACGGCAGGTTAAACTTCATGAAGAGTGGTCTGATGTTTTCTGATGCCATTACTACTGTAAGTGAACGCTATGCCGAAGAAATTACGAAAGATGACGAAATTGGCGCTGGTTTAAGGAGTGTCCTCCTGAAACGAAAGAAAGATATTTATGGAATAATTAACGGGATAGACGATAAAACCTGGAATCCTGAAACAGATACTCTGATACCTAAAAAATACTCTGCCAAAACATTTGAAGATAAGGCAGAAGATAAAAAAGCCCTGGCAGAAAAATTTGATTTGTCTTATGATGAAAACATTCCTATAATTGGAGTTATTTCCCGGTTGATTGATGGAAAGGGATTTGATTTGATTGCTGAAGTTATTGAAGACCTTATGCAGCTGGATATTCAGATGGTGCTTCTGGGAACAGGGGAGAAGAAATACCATAAATTATTTGAAGAAATTCATACAAAATATCCACAGAAGTTCTCATGCTATCTGGGATTTGATGACGAATTGGCGCACCTTATCGAAGCCGGTTCTGATATGTTCCTGATGCCATCAAGATATGAGCCCTGTGGATTAAACCAGATGTATAGTCTGGCTTATGGAACTATTCCTATTGTACGTGAAACCGGTGGACTTGCTGATACTGTAAGTAAATATAATGAGAAAGAAGAAAGTGGGAATGGATTCGTATTTAAAAAATACGACTCGGCAGAAATGCTTAAGGAAATTAAAAGAGCCGTCAAACTTTTCCAGGAAAAGAAAATCTGGACAAAGATAGCCAAAACCGGGATGAAGGCGGATTTTTCGTGGTTATCATCTGCAAAAAAATATGTGGATTTATATAAGAAAATACTGAATAATAATTGATGGGTAACAGTGCTGTATTTTTCGACAGGGATGGGACTTTAAATATAGATCCCGGATATCTGGGGGATCCGGAACAGGTCAGGTTATTCCCCGGAGTGTCTGAAGCTATTAGTAAACTTAAAGAGAAAAATTTTAAGATCATTGTAATTTCCAACCAATCAGGTATTGCACGCGGTCTTTTTACGGCTAATGAGGTTGAAGCGGTAAATTTAAGGATAAATGAACTGCTTAAAACTGATAATGCATCTGTGGATGCATTTTATTACTGTCCTTATCATCCTGATTTCAATACCGAAGAAGAATGTAAGTGCAGGAAACCTTCCCCAATGTTGGTATTGAAGGCAGCCAGTGATCTGAATATAGATCTGAGCAGTTCTTATTTTGTTGGGGATATGTTAAGTGATATTGAATGTGGGAAAAATGCCGGTTTAAAAACCATTTTGCTCAAAAATACTCTCAATGAGGAACAAATTTCCAGCATGCTTGTAGAAGATAGGTCCCCTGATTTTATTGCTGAAAATTTAATTGAGGCATCTAAATTTATTATTAATGATTATTCCGGAGGAAACTGATTGTACCCGAAATTTAAGTATATATATGTATTAATTGCGATTTTATCGTCCTTGTTTTTATATGCCTGCAGTGAAGATCCTACTTCTGCCGGTTTATCCCTTCTTAATAACGGTGATATAATTACAATTAATGCAGACAGTTCTATTCAGACTCAATCTGCTGAATACCTGAAAACAGATGTAAAACTTACCTACTCAAACAGAGTACTGCTTGGCAGGTATGGTAACGTTAGGTCCTCATTTCTCCTTCAGTTTAACTTATCCAGTGTTCTGCCTGATTCAATAAAGAAGGAATTGAACGATGGCACTTTGACAGTTAGTTATGCGAAAATCCAGATGTCACCGGTCTACACTTTGGGAAACTCCACTTCTTTTGATTTCCTGGTTCATAAGGTAAATAATCTCTGGAGCAGCAACTATACGGCAGACAGCTTATCCAAATTGAGCTATGATGCGGCCAATATGAAAATTAAAAATGATTTTAATGATTCATTATACACAATTGAGCTTGACAATAACAAGGTTTTATCGTGGTTCTCTGATTCAAATTATGTAAATAAAAACTACGGAATGTATTTTGAGCCGGCAAATAATGTAAATAAGATTGTAGGCTTTCAGGCTATTGCATCAAGTCCTGCAAAATCCCTGATGAGTATGACTGTGGTTTTCAATAAGCCTGGCAAGTATATAGATACCCTGACATTCAGTCCGATGAACGACGTTCACATGGTTTCAGGTACTCTTCCGGTGGTAAATAATACTAAGCTTGTTGTTCAGGGAGGCATTTCTGTAAGTTCCAGATTCCAGGTCCTTTTACCAAGCATTCCGGAAACTGCAATAATTAACAGTGCAATCTTACAACTGACTATTGATTCTACCAGCAGCGTTTTGGGAAATCCGAGTGATAATTCTCTCATTGTTAAGTTCCTGACCGATAAAAATTCCACTGCTTATGACACCCTTAGAACTACAGTTCTATATAAATCAGGTAATGTATTTTCAGGAAATATCACTGCTCATCTGCAAAGGTGGATCAATAAGGAGCCGAATTACGGACTGATGATTTCCTCCGGGAATGCAGACAACAATGTGGATTTATTTGCCTTCAGAGAAGGTACGGCGGCAAATGGACCAAAACTGAAAATACTTTATACTACCAAAAGAAAATAATAGCTGTTCTGAACAAAATTGTAAAGAATTTAGAAGAAAAATATGAAATTTATAAAATTTGTTGTTGTGTTTGCAATGTTATCCTCCCTCATCTATGCTGAAGGAGGATCTGTGTATACCAGGTTTGGATTGGGAGATCTGAACCGCTCTTATTCTGCACGGAGACTTGGATTTGGTGAACTGGGCGTCGCTGTCTATGACAGGGATTTCGTGGGTACATTGAACCCTGCAGGCTGGAGCAGACTTGAACTGACAAGATTCGAGGTTGCTGTTGATTTCCAGAACCTGCACGTTAAGGATAATAATGTAAGCAATTATTCATCTCTTACCAGGTTTTCGGGATTTGTTCTTGGTGTCCCAATGGAAAGAACACTAGGATTATCGCTGGTAGCGGGAATTACTCCATATTCGCAGGTTAACTATAATGTGGTACAGGATTTTCCTGATCAGGCAAATCCATATAAAACCTTTTATGAGGGGAATGGTTCTGTAACGAAAACATTTGTCGGGACTTCTTATACCTTGCCTTTTGACGTTAGTATAGGTGCATCATTAGACTATTATATTGGTAACCTTAACTATATTTCGCGAATTAGTTTTAAGGATCTGAATATTGCTAACCCTGAGTATACAACTACATACAAGATTTCTGGGCTTGGCGGTACTTTTGGTTTGCTCAGTAACGATATTTCCAATCTCCTGGGAGTAAAATCCATAAACAATTTGAGACTGGGTGCTGCCCTAACCTATACAGGTGAATTTAACTCTGACAGCTCATTAACGCGTACTACTTCACTTGGAAGCAATACACTTGCTACAACAAAATCAACTATTAAGATCCCTTATATCCTTTCTGCCGGAGTCAGTTTTGTATATGACAGATCTCTTATGGTTTTGTTTGACTATCTGTATCAGCCGTGGGGAAACTTCCAGTTTAACGGTCAGGTAATGCCTAATATGCGTAATGCGCAAAAAGTGAGTGCCGGTGTGGAATACAGAAACCCCGATACACGTTCTACTTCATTCTGGGATAGATTGATACTGAGAGGGGGGCTTAGTTATGAACAGACTCAATACCAGATTAATGGTAAAGGAATTGACCAGTATTCTGTTTATGGAGGTTTTTCATTACCTTTGGAATATCAGAATACACTTGATATAGGGCTGCAGTATTCCATGAGAGGTACAACCCAAACGAATTTGCTGAAAGAAAATATTTTCAGGGTAAATGTTGCATTGAGTCTGGGAGAGCTCTGGTTCTTCAGACCGGGAAGATAAACTTTAGATTACAGGATGGATATTATGAAAATAGCATTAGGTTCTGACCACGCAGGATTCCGTTATAAAGAGATAATAAAAAACCATTTGAGAGAAAACGGGTATGAAGTTATAGACCACGGTACTTTTTCGGAAGAATCAGCTGATTACCCTGATTTCATACGTCCGGCGGCTGAAGATGTTTCTGAAGGAAGAGCAGATAAGGCAATCGGGGTTTGCGGAAGCGGGATTGGAGTATCAATAGTTGCCAATAAGGTTAAAGGCATCAGGGCTGCTCTTGTTTTGAACGAAACTATGGCAAGTCTTTCGGTTCAGCACAACAATTCTAATTTCCTGGCTTTATCAGAACAATTCATTGAGGAAAAAAACCTGCTGAAAATAGTTGATGCATGGCTGAACTCCGAATTTGAAGGGGGAAGGCATCTGAGACGCATAAACAAAATTGAACAGGAGATTAACTCCTAAACGCTGCAGTGATAAAATTTTAAAAATAAAATTGAAGTAAAACTATGATGAATTTCTTACAAAACGACAGTGAAATATTTGAAGTTGCCAATCTGGAACTTTCACGACAGCAGAATAACCTTGAACTGATTGCTTCCGAAAACTTTGTCAGTCAGGCAGTTTTAGAAGCCGCCGGTTCGGTTCTTACAAACAAATATGCCGAGGGATATCCTGGGAAAAGATATTACGGAGGATGTGAATATGTTGATATGGCCGAAAATATTGCCCGTGAGAGGCTGAAAAAACTTTTCGGAGCAGAATATGCTAATGTTCAACCGCATAGCGGCTCACAGGCTAATATGGCTGTATATATGACCTTGCTCCATCCCGGAGATACCATTTTGGGTCTAAATTTGGCTCATGGCGGGCATCTGACACATGGGTCACCGGTTAACTTTTCCGGACAGATATACCGGGCCGTATCTTATTCGCTGAACGAAACTACCAGGATGCTGGATTATGATCAAATTGCCGATCTGGCAAAAAAAGAAAAACCCAAACTCATTATAATGGGTGCAAGTGCTTATTCAAGAGAATGGGATTATGCAAAGTTCAGGGAAATAGCGGATTCTGTCGGCGCTCTGCTTATGATGGATATGGCACATCCTGCAGGACTTATCGCCAAGGGGTTGCTGAATAATCCGTTACCATACTGTGATGTTGTAACTTCAACTACACATAAAACCCTGAGAGGACCCCGCGGTGGAATAATATTGGTCGGCAAGGACAAAGAGAATCCACTCGGAATAAAAACACTAAAGGGTGATCGCCTGAAGTTAATGTCTGAAATATTCGATAGTATGGTAATGCCGGGTATTCAGGGCGGGCCATTGATGCACATAATTATGGCAAAGGCTGTGGCTTTTGGTGAAGCTTTACAGGATTCCTTCAAAGAGTATGCTCAGCAGATTATTTCAAATTCCAAAACACTTGCAGGTGAGCTGATCGGAATGGGATACGATATTGTCTCCGGCGGCACGGATAACCATTTGATGCTTGTGGATCTTACTAATAAAAACATTACCGGAAAGCAGGCTGAAAATGCACTGGGTCTGGCTGGCATTACAGTCAATAAGAACATGGTGCCCTTTGACAAAAGGAGCCCTTTTGTAACCAGTGGTATTAGAATTGGAACTCCTGCTGTTACCACACGGGGTATGAAAGAAGAAGATATGAAACAAATAGCTAAACTAATTGATAAGGCTATCAACAATTCGGAGAATGAAGCCGTACTTGCAGGCATTAAAGCTGATGTAAAAAATCTCTGTTCCGGATTCCCTTTATATCCTGAACTGAATAGTACTATCAATTACAGGTAATTCATTGATCCGGAATCTTTGATTCCGCTATATATAATTTTAAAAATAATTGTTTTGGAAGATACAACCTTTACAGAAGATAAAATTCACGAACCTGGAGAAATGTCATTCCTCGATCATCTTGAGGAGCTGAGATGGCGTATTATTTATGCAATGATTGGTGTTGTTATTGGGACCATCATTTGCTGGGTTTTTAGTGATTTCCTTATAACTAAAATTCTGCTTGCCCCTGCCCTTAAGGCAGGGATCAAGCTCCAGAATCTGCGTCCGTTTGGACAGATAATGCTGTACTTTGAAATAGCTTTGGTTGGGGGAGCCGTACTTAGCCTCCCTAACCTTATCTACCAGCTCTGGAAATTTATTGAACCTGCTTTAAGGCAAAGTGAAAAAAAGTATATCAGTGCAATTGTATTGTTTACAACATTCTGCTTTTTAGCTGGTATTGCTTTTGCGTATTTTGTCATGCTTCCCATGACGTTTGGATTTGCCGCCAGTTTCGGTACTAAGGCTATTGAAAATAATTTTGCAGTGGATGAGTATTTATCCATTATTGTCAGCATTATGCTGGGTGCAGGAGTTGTGTTCGAACTTCCAATGCTTTCATTTTTCCTCTCTAAAATTGGCATCTTAAAACCCCGGCTGATGAAGCATTATAGAAAACATGCAATTGTGGTTATAATGATCCTCTCAGCCTTTCTAACGCCTGGTACTGATCCTGTTTCTCAACTAGTTTTAGCCGTGCCTTTGGTTTTTTTATATGAAATAAGTATATTCGTTTCTAAAATGTCACAAAGGAAGTCTTGATTAAGTCTCAATTATCTGATATCAGTTATCCGATTAAGGAAGAGTTAAACCGTTTTAATGAACTTTTTAAAAAGTCACTTAAATCGAACGTTGGATTAGTGGATCTGGTGACAAAGTTCATTCTTAAACAAAAGGGGAAAAAGATACGCCCCCTTTTAGTCCTCTTGTCTGCTAAAGTAGCTGGCGGAGTTAATGAAAGAAGTTACAGGGGAGCCATTCTGGTTGAGCTGCTTCATACGGCAACTCTGGTTCACGATGATGTGGTGGATAATGCAGATAAAAGAAGGGGATTTCCTTCTATTAATGCAATCTGGAAGAACAAGATAGCTGTGCTTATGGGCGACTACCTGTTATCCCGCGGACTGATGATAGCTGTTGAAGGTAAGGACTTTGATTTTCTGGGTATCGTTACTGATGCGGTAAGACGTATGTCGGAAGGGGAACTGCTGCAGATAAATAAGACCCGGAAACTTGATATTGACGAGGATACATACTTTAAAATAATCTCTGATAAAACTGCTTCTCTTCTGGCGACCTGCTGTGAAATTGGAGCTGTTAGTGCCACGGACGATATTAAATTACACGCGGCGATGCAGAAATTTGGCGAGAATATCGGTATTGCTTTCCAGATAAGAGATGACATACTCGATTATATCGGTAGCTCCAGCATAATTGGAAAACCCCTGGGAGGCGATATTAAGGAAAAGAAAATTACTCTGCCTCTTATTTATTCTCTCAAACAGGCCGGGAAGGATGAAGCCGGCAAAATATTGAAGATTGTCAAACACGCCGATAAAAAAGATGATATTAAAAAAGTAATGGATTTTGTCAAGGAATATAGGGGAATTGAATATGCAGTTGAGACTGCCAGCCGATATTCCGAACAGGCCAAAGAACAGCTTGATCTTTTCCCGGATTCTGCAGGAAGAATTGCACTGGCTTCATTGGTGGATTTTATAACAGAAAGAAAAAACTGATAATTTGTCATCCTCTCATTTTGTATTAACGGATTGTTATTCATTAATGATACCTTCCTTTTGTAATTCCCGTATTGAGGGTCAACCTGTGCATATTGGGTATCGTGAAGATTTCTGTTGAAATTAAAACTATAATATTATAGATTCCACAAGTTCGGTTTGGTATCACTAATTTAAGATGGGAATATGATCTTTAGCATTGGAAAAAGAATCAGGAACTATTCTAAATTGAGGATTTACTCCTTTATCAATGGCATGCACCCAAGTGAAAAAACATCAGGAGACAGCTCCCAGGATGAGTTTCTTAATGAAGGTATTAAGAAATGGTATTATGCCAACGGCAACATCAAACTTGAAACCTATCATAAGAATGGAAAACTCGAAGGAATTGCCAACTACTATTATGAATCGGGTAAGCTGAAAGCCCGTGAATTCTATAAAGACAATCAGCTGCATGGCCTCTCAAAATGGTACTACGAAACCGGTGAAGTGAAAAGTGAACGTTACTATAAGGATGGTGCTTTAACAGTTCGCAAAGAATTCGATAAATCAGGGAATTTACTATCCAACAATCTTACTGACTGAAACCCCACGTTATTTCCACAGACGAACCTTCATATACTTAAAAACTCTTAATTTTATT
Organism: Ignavibacteriales bacterium; assembly: GCA_050258815.1. Taxonomy (GTDB): domain Bacteria; phylum Bacteroidota; class Ignavibacteria; order Ignavibacteriales; family SURF-24; genus JAAXKN01. The sequence goes on along the minus strand of JBLMZM010000142.1, from coordinate 13,388 downwards.
TTTCTGCATATAAGCTTTGATTTTTTATACTATTTTTTTATCTTAAAATAAGTTTCCGGTATTTGGAAAATTGAGGGCAAAATCTAAGATATCATTATGATGTCTTAAAAGGAAAAAAAAATCAGGTCTAAAATCCGGAACTTACATTTCAAATTTAAAATACTATTATAAGTCGGTTATTCCCAGTCACAGAACGCCATTTTTTTTAATATAGGTTGATACTTTCTCAAATCTATAAATTAGGAAGAAAATGAAAAAAACTGTACTCGACTATACATTAAAGATCCGGTTGCCGATAACACTATTTGTGATCTTAACTTCATTCGTGCTGACCTACTATATCTCCAGGCCTGAAAGAGATGGTGTTGGGTATGGTCCTGAACAACCCATCAAATTCTCTCACAAACTGCACGCCGGTACAATGGCAATTGATTGTAAATACTGTCATACGGGTGCCGATAAGTCCAGGCATGCAATGATCCCTTCAGTCAGTACATGCATGAACTGCCATTCAATCGCCAGAAAGGACAGACCTGAAATAATTAAACTAACAAAATACTATGAAGAGGGTAAGCTGGTGCCGTGGAAGAGAATCCATAAAGTGCCTGATTTTGCTTATTTCAATCACAGCGTGCACGTCAACCGCGGAATCAAATGCCAAAGCTGTCATGGTGAGGTCCAGAACATGGACGTTGTTGCCCAGATGAATAGTTTTGTTATGTCTGCCTGTCTGAATTGCCATAGGAATGCACCTCAGATGGTATCCTATGTTAAAGAGATTAAAAAGGGACCCGTTAATTGTTTCGCCTGTCACCGATAGAGGAAATACTAATATGCAGAATAAAATAAGAATTATTCCACGCAGGAATTTCTTTGGAAAACTAGGTAAAGGTATTGCTGGCTTTTTAGTTATAACTGCACTGCCTTTGGATAAAATCATTCCCGGTATTAAAAAACAGAATGAGTTAAAAAAGACAATTAAGGTCTTTGAACACCCACTTGCAGTTAAAAGGAATAGGAAAGGTTAAAGGGATGAGAAATTCAAAAAACGAACTATCCGGAAAAGACCCTAATTACTGGAGGAGTCTAAAAGAGCTTGCTAATGATCCTGAATCATTTGAAGCAAATGCAAATGAGTTTATGAAGGGAGTTACCGATGATTTTGAGCTATCAGAAATATCGGGCGTATCAAGAAGAAAATTTTTGGCCTTGTTAAGTGCTTCAGTGGCTTTTGCCGCTGCCTCATGTACAAACTACAGGGATAAAGGTGAAATAATTCCCTATAATAAAAAGCCTGAAGAGGTAACCCCTGGAATTGCAAACTTGTATGCTTCAACCTGCACCGGCTGCTCAAAAGCCTGCGGTATATTGGTGAAGACCCGTGAGGGCAGGCCGATTAAGGTGGATGGGAATCCTGATCACCCGGTTAACCAGGGCAAGATCTGTGCAATTGGTCAGGCAAGCGTAATAAACTTATATGATCCGAACAGACTTAGAACACCACTCAGGTTCTCGGGAGGAGTTTCTTCAGGAATCTCCTGGCAGGATGCTGATGGGGCGATCATTTCTGAACTTGAAAAAAGCTCTGGCAGCGGAAAAGAAATAGCCATAATTACTAATACCATTTCCTCACCCACGGCAAAAAAAGTATTTGATGAGCTTATATCACGATATCCGACAGTAAAGATTTATTCATATGAGTTCTTCAATGATCAGTTCCGTAATAACGCCTGGACAAAATCTTATGGCGCAGGATATGCACCTCTGATCAGATGGAACGAAGCAAAGATTATTGTTGCACTTGAATCTGATTTCCTTGCAGCAGAGGGGCATCATATCGAAAATATCAGACTTTATGCTCAGGGCAAGGATGGTTTCAGCAACAAGGATTTCAGCCGCTTCTATTCGGTTGAAAGCGCAATGAGTGCTACCGGTATGAATGCAGATTACAGGCTGAGGCTCAGGCCTGATGCACAACTGGAATTCGTATTATCGCTGATAGATGAAATAAGCAGGAAAACGGGCAGCAATATAAGGACCAACCAAAACTATGCACTGGAAGATTTTGTACAGAAACACAAGCTTCCGGGGGATGTCATTAATCATCTGGTAACTGACCTTATAAATAACAGGGGGGCCGCAATTGTGCATGCAGGGGGTAAACTTCCTGAGGATGTACATATTGCCGTTAACGCATTGAATGAGATGCTTGGTAACAACAAACTTTATGTTAATGACCGCGCTAATATAACATATTCAGAAATTACTGGAAAAAGTGACTGGGAAAGCCTTATTGTGAAGATGAACAATAAGACTATTGATGTTGTCATTCACTATGATACTAATCCTGTATTTCATTTACCTGCAGATTACGGATATGAGAAGGCACTCCAGAATGTTCCTTTCTCAGTATCATTGACGGAGCAGGAAAATGAAACTTCCGCCCTGTGCAAATATGTGATGCCGATTAATCATTCGCTTGAATCCTGGGGGGATTATAATACAAGGACAGGAATTTACAGTCTGCAGCAGCCTGTAATTTATCCTTTGTACTCTACACGGCAAAAAGAAGCTGTCTTGCTGGTATGGGCCTCAGGCAACAAGAACTCCTACAAGGATACCATTTACCACGACTACCTGATGAGTAATTGGGAAAAGGGACTGTTCACAGCCTCGGCTTCACCGCTGGATTTTAAGACCTTTTGGCTGACTTCACTCGAAAACGGCGTGGTAGTTACGCCTCCCAGTGTATCTGCTCCGGGAAACTTCAGGACAGAGGCACTGGCCTCAATAACTGCAAAGACGGTTTCAGAAGATTATGTCCTTCTGCTAAAGGAAAATTATTCTATCGGTGATGGAAAGTACGCAAACAACGGTTGGCTCCAGGAATTACCCCATCCCGTTTCAAAGGTTGTTTGGGATAATTATGCTGCAGTATCCCCGGAAATGGCGAAACAACTTGGGGTAGATTATAATGACAAAGTTGAAGTGACAGTTGGAAACAGACTGCAGGAATTTCCTGTGTTCATTCAGCCGGGAATGGCTGAAAAAGTAGTCGCCATAGAATTGGGTTATGGCAGAACACGGGCGGGGGACGTAGGCAGCAATGTAGGTACAAATGCCAATATGCTAATTAGTAAAGATGCTTCAATTAGTCCTTTCATTTATGCAGTAAATGTCAGAAAGGTGCCCGGTTCATATAAACTAGTAAGCACACAGGAGCAAAATTCACTCGATGATACAAGACTTACTGACATGCATAAAAAGCGGGGAATTATAAGGGGAGGAACGGTTGATGAATATAAGAAGAATCCGGAATTCCTGGAAAAGGAACCGCGTGAACAGCTCAGTATTAATAAGAATCCGGAATACGTTGGCGTTAAATGGGCAATGGGAATCGACCTGAATAAATGTATAGGCTGCAATGCCTGTGTTGTTGCGTGTGACGTGGAAAATAATATTCCGGTAGTCGGCAAAGAGCAGGTTGATAAGGGAAGAATTATGCATTGGTTCAGGGTCGACAGATACTATTCAGGGACTGCTGAGGAGCCTGCTGTTTACAACCAGCCAATGTTGTGTCAGCATTGTGACACAGCCCCGTGCGAAAATGTTTGTCCTGTTGCTGCAACTACACATAGTCCTGATGGACTAAATCAAATGGTTTATAACAGGTGTGTTGGAACAAGATATTGTTCCAACAACTGTCCTTATAAAGTAAGGAGGTTTAACTTCTTTAACTTCAGGGATCATTTTGCTGAGGGATATTATCAGCAGGAACCCACAGAATTGGTATATAATCCTGAAGTTACAGTGCGTTCCCGCGGTGTAATGGAAAAATGTACATTCTGTATACAGAGAATAATGCAGGCAAGGCAAACTGCAATTGAGGAAAACAGGGAGGTGAAGGGAAGTGATGTCGTAACCGCCTGCCAGCAGGCATGTCCTTCAACTGCAATTGTGTTTGGAGACGCCAATGACCCTGATTCCATAATAACCAGATACAGGGAACACAACTTAGGCTATCATGTACTCGTAGAGTTAAATACCCGGCCCAATATTACGTATTTGGCCCGATTAAAAAATACTTATACGGAGGAGAAGAAGTGAGTGTTGACTATACAAAAGAGCGTTCTGTAATAGAAGGCAGACCCCCACTTACTTCTATTAATGATATAATTGCAGCTCCGATTGAGACCAGGCCTGATAAAAAGTATTACATAGCTTTGACTATAACTCTGACCATGTTGGCAATAGGCGTCATATGTCTGGGATTGACTTTTTATTATGGTATTGGAATGTGGGGCAATAATCAGCCGGTCGGTTGGGGTTTTGGAATAGTAAATTTTGTTTTTTGGGTTGGAATTGGGCATGCAGGTACTCTTATCTCGGCAATTCTATTTCTTTTCAGACAAAAGTGGAGAACCGGTATTGCCAGATTTGCCGAAGGAATGACAATTTTTGCAGTAATGACAGCTGCCATTTTTCCGCTAATCCATGTCGGACGCCCATGGCTGGCCGGTTACCTGTTTCCATATCCCAATGAACACGGGATCTGGGTTAATTTCATTTCGCCGCTTATTTGGGACGTGTTTGCAGTTTCCACCTACTTTACCGTTTCCCTGGTATTCTGGTACATTGGATTGATTCCCGACCTGGCCACTTTAAGGGACAGAACTTCATCGAAAATTAAAAAAATACTGTATTCAATATTTAGCCTGGGGTGGAGGCATTCAAGCAGGCACTGGCATCACTATGAGATGGTCTACCTGGTGCTGGCTGGTTTCGCGACACCACTTGTACTTTCAGTACATACAATAGTTAGCTTTGACTTTGCTGTTTCGGTTTTACCAGGATGGCATTCTACGATTTTCCCGCCTTATTTCGTTGCCGGCGCCGTTTTCTCAGGATTTGCAATGGTGCAGAACGTGCTCATATTAATAAGAAAAGTATTTAACTATGAACACATCATTACCATGGATACCCTGGAAAAGATGAATAAGATCATTTTACTCACCGGCTCAATGGTAGGCTATTCCTATGCAATGGAATTCTTCATTGCCTGGTACAGCGGAAATCCCATAGAACAATTTGTTTTCATTAATCGCGCGTTTGGTCCTTATGCATGGGCTTACTGGATTATGGTATCGTGCAATGTTATATCTCCTCAGCTTTTCTGGGTTAAAAAAATCAGGCGCTCTATACCCGCCATGTTTGTAATAGCTGTTTTTGTAAATGTCGGCATGTGGTTTGAAAGATTTGTCATTGTTGTTACTTCTCTTTCCAGGGACTTCCTGCCATCAAGCTGGCATTACTTTAAACCTACATTCGTAGACCTGGGAATTCTGATGGGAAGCTTTGGTTTCTTTTTTACCTGGATCCTGCTCTTCAGCAAATCATTGCCTGTGGTATCAATAGCTGAGGTTAAAGCCGTTCTTGAAGGTGCTCAGCCTTCTCATCATGAGAGTTCTGAAGAACCCGTCGTGGCACATCAGGGGAGATATACGAATGGAGAAAGCAATGAACAATAATAAATTACTGTTTTCTGTTACGGGGGTATTTAGCGACCCGGATAAAATTATTCACGCGGTAGAAGAGGTGAGGAAAGCGGGTTACACGAAATTTGATGTAAATACTCCTTACCCGGTTCATGGAATGGATGATGCAATGAAATTGCGCCCATCCGCATTAAGCTATGTTGCATTGATACTGGGATTATCAGGTACATTCCTGGCTTTATTTTTTATGTGGTGGGTGTCTGACAGGAATTATCCGCTGGTAATAGGAGGGAAGCCATTTTTCTCTCTGCCGGCTTTTATACCCATTACTTTTGAGGTAACTGTGTTGCTGGCCTCGGTAGGTACAGTATTAGCTATGCTGTTTGTGTTTTTTAAGCTTCCGAATAACAGTCATCCGCTGCATGATACTGATTATCTTAAAATGGTTTCCTCTGATAAATTAGGAATCAGTCTGACTGCTTCTGATCCTGTATTCGACGAAGAAAAAGCAGTACAACTTCTAAAGGAACTTGGTGCCCAGAATATTACGCCAATATATTTTGAAGAGGAGTCTTTAACAATACAACATAGTGCGTTTGAGCCGAAGTTTATAACTTTCCTGGTAATTGTATTTCTGTTTACCTCCGCTATAACATATTTCACTGCCAACTATATGCTATTTTGGCAGCCGTTTAACTGGATGTGGGATCAGAACAAAGTAATTCCTCAGCAGAAAAGTAAGCTCTTTTCAGACGGATTTGGCATGAGAATGCCGGTCGAGGGTACCGTTGCCCGGGGTTTTTTACCCTATCCATATAAGGGCAACCAGGCCGATGCTTCTAAGTATATGAATAATCCTTTAATTCCAACCAGAGAAGTGCTTGACAAAGGGAGGGACAAGTTTAATACTTTCTGCAGCCCTTGTCATGGGTATCTGGGTAAGGGTGACAGCAGGTTAAGAGGTCAGTTCCCTGCACCCCCAAGCCTGCAGTCTGAAAAAGTGCGCAATTATCGTGACGGTGATATTTACCATATCATCACTGAAGGACAGAATGTCATGCCGTCATATGCCAAGCAAATTACCCGGGAAGAAAGATGGTCTATTATACTCTACTTACGGGCACTTCAAAGATCCCAAAACGCAAAGGAGTCTGATTTACAATGAGTATACCTGCAGAAAAACTTAACTATAAGATAAACGAATTACCCCCCAGGGTGAATTTATTGGGCTGGGGATTGCTTGCCATCGGCATTCTTATGATATTGTTTTCGTATTACGTTGACAGGACCAGAAGCTCATTCAATATTCTGATCACCTTTATGTTTTTAATGAGTATCGGGCTCGGTTCTTTGTTTTTAGTAGCTTTGGAATATGTAGCCGGAGCAGTATGGAGCACCCCTGTCAGGAGAATCAGCGAGTTTTTATCCACTATCCTGTTTTCTCTTCCAATTCTTGCAATTCCTTTGTATTTCAGTATGCATGAACTATTTCATTGGAGTCATACAGCAGATGTTCAGCAGGACCCTGTACTCCTTAGCAAAGCCCCTTACCTGAATATTAATTTTTTTGTGATCAGGACTCTTGTCTGCTTTGCAATATGGCTGGGTTTCTATGTGCTCATTATAAGGAATTCAAAACGGCAGGATGAGCTTAAGGATCAGGGGCTGACGACAAAGAATATAAGAATTTCCGCCGTATTTATGCCTGTCTTTGCTATAACCATTTCTCTGGCAGCAATTGACTGGATGATGAGCCTCGAGCCTCACTGGGTTTCGACAATTTTCGGAGTCTATTATTTTTCAGGTACCATACTGGCTGCACTAGCCTCAGCCACAATTGTTATTGTTCTTTTAAAACAAAAGGGATACTTCCCGCACATATTAAAAGATCATCTTTACAGTCTTGGTGCTTTGCTCTTTGCATTTACAAATTTCTGGGCTTATATCGCTTTTAGTCAGTATCTGCTGATATGGTATGCCAATGTCCCGGAAGAAACATTCTGGTTTTTATTAAGATGGCAGGGAAGCTGGAAAATAGTTTCAATAGTCCTGATTGTTGTTCACTTCCTGGTACCCTACTTTGGACTATTATCCCAGCCGGCAAAGATGAATCCCAGGAGGCTCTTAATAATGTCTGTTTGGATCCTGTTTGCTCACCTTTTGGACCTGTACTGGCTTGTAATGCCTACCTTCAGTAAAAAGGGGGTTGTATTGGGATGGATGGAATTTGCTTTTCCAATAGCAGCAGTAGGATTGATAATTATTCTGTTTAGCCTGAAACTTAAAAACAATAATATCATTCCTATAGGTGATCCCAAATTGCAAAGAGGACTGGATTTCAGACTTTAATTTAAGGATTGAAAATGGAAAAGAAACAGCAAATAGAAGAAGAAATCAATTTTCAAAATGTCATAAGAAATCCGCTAAGATGGTTTGGTTTAGTATATCCGTATTTTTTGACAATAATTATCATCGGCGGATACTTTTATATACAGTATATGGGTGTTGCTCATCAGAATAATGTTGCTCCTGTATTGGCAGATTCAGCCAACGTGTTTACCGATATCAAACCGGCAAAGGGTGGGACTTCAAAGGCAGTGGATATAAAACAGATTGCACAGCCAAATAATGAAATGATTAGCAAAGGCAAGACTTTATTCCAGGCCAATTGTGCATCCTGCCATGGTAACAATGGCGCCGGGGATGGCCCCGCAGGAATGGCACTAAATCCCAAGCCGAGAAATTTTCATGCAAATCAGGGCTGGATAAATGGGCGAAAGGTTTCGGATATGTTTAAAACACTGATGAAAGGTATACCGAACAGCGGGATGCCGGCTTTTGAATATCTGCCTGTGCAGGACAGAATTGATTTGATAAGCTATGTCAGAACCTTTGCCGGCGACTTTCCAAAGCCAACGGACCAGGAATTAGCAGAAATGGATAAAACTTATAGTTTATCCCAGGGCTCTGAAACAGCCTCTCAGATTCCCGTATCCTCGGCCATTAACAGAATCACTGCTGAAGCATTGCCTAAAGTAAAAGATGTATATGGTATTCTCGCATATATTAATAGTAATCCCGATGAACCGGGTGCGCAGCTTTTCAACAGAGTCAGTAATAACAAAATAAGAAGCCTGAGCTTTCTGAACACTAATAATACCTGGAATGCCAGTGTTGGTGACTTTATTAAAACAGTATCTTCCTCTCCGATTATGAACGGATTTGAGTCAAATATTGTTAATTTATCAGGGACAGAATGGAATGATTTATATCAATATTTGAACAAATTATACTCAAAGAGGAGTAGCTGATAAGATGAAAAGATATGAAAGTAAGAGAATATTTTTTGTCTTCTCGTTATTGCTGTTCCTGCTGCTGTTTAACACAACAATAAAATCAGATGCAAATAACGACCACACAAAAGTAGGAATAGACGAGAAGCTTGGTAGTTTTATACCTCTGGATCTGAACTTCAGGGATGAAAACGGGAATCCGGTAAAACTAAATCAATTGTTAAAAAGGCCAGTTGTGCTGGCATTGGTTTATTATCATTGCCCCGGCATTTGCAGTCCTTTGTTGAGCGGAGTAGCAGAGGTTGTTGACAGAGTTGATCTCAATCCCGGGCAAGATTTCGATGTATGGACTATAAGTTTTGATCCAAAGGATACTCCCGCTGAAGCACGTAAGTGGAAAACCGAACACTCAAATTTTATGAAGAGGCAGATTCCGGCAAGTGCATGGACATACATGACGGGTGATAGTGTGAGTATACATAAACTGACCGATGCTGTGGGATTTTATTTTAAGAGTGACGGTAAGAACGATTTTCTTCATATGGGATCTCTTATTGTCATTTCACCTAAAGGTAAAATTACAAGATACATTTTCGGTACGCAGTTCCTTCCGTTTGACCTGAAAATGGCAGTATTGGAAGCTGAAAAAGGCACCCCGACACCAACCATAAACAAGATACTGGCCTTCTGCTATAGCTATGATCCCCAGGGAGGAAAATATGTCTTTAATATTACTAAAGTTGTTGGGAGTTTAATGTTATTCGCTGTTGCATTATTTTTTGCGGTTTTAACAATTAAGAACAGAATGAAAAAAAGTGTTGAGAGGAGTTAGAAATGGCAAATCACGTAATTGAAGGTAATTATGTAGATTTCTATGATGAGAAGGGGCCCCACACCGGCATCCTGTCGTGGATATTGACAACAGATCACAAAAGAATAGGACTGATGTATCTCATAGCATTAACTACATTCTTTTGTGCCGGGGCAACGATTGGGGTTTTGATGAGGCTTGAGATGTTAGGCCAGGGGCGCACAATCATGGGGCCCCAGACATACAATTCTCTTTTTACCCTTCATGGTTTAATAATGATATTCTTGTTCGTTATTCCGGGTATTCCGGCAGTATTCGGCAACTTCTTTCTGCCAATTATGATTGGGGCAAAGGACGTTGCATTCCCAAGATTAAACCTGCTTTCTTTTTGGTTATATATGACCGGAGGAATATTTGCCATACTTTCATTGTTCTTAAAAGGTGGACCGATTGATACCGGATGGACCTTTTATGTGCCATACAGCCTGAGAACGGGTACTGATGTATCCTGGATGATACTGGCGGCATTTATTCTGGGTTTTTCTTCAATTTTGACGGGGCTGAATTTCATAACGACAATACATAGATTAAGAGCTCCAGGGATGGGCTGGTTTAAAATGCCGTTGTTTCCCTGGTCGCTATATGCTACTGCCTGGATACAGCTAATTGCTACTCCTATTGTTGGTATTACGCTGGCTCTGGTAGCGATTGAAAGGCTTTTCAAGATCGGACTGTTTGACCCTTCATTGGGGGGAGATCCGATTTTGTATCAGCATATGTTCTGGATCTATTCGCATCCAGCCGTTTATATAATGATTTTGCCCGCAATGGGAGTCGTGTCCGAAATAATTCCGACATTTGCTCACAGGACGATTTTTGGATATAAGGCGATTGCAATTTCAAGCCTTGCAATTGCATTTGTAGGTTATTTCGTATGGGGACATCATATGTTTGTGTCCGGTATGAGCGATACGGCAAGATGGATTTTCTCACTGTTTACATTTCTGGTTGCAATTCCCAGCGGTGTTAAAGTATTTAACTGGGTTGCTACACTGTATAAGGGATCTATTGAACTTGGGACGCCCCTGTTGTTTGTCCTGGCCTTTATTTTTGTTTTTTCAATTGGTGGCCTGTCAGGATTAATTGTAGGTGCCCTTGCAACAGACGTCCACTTAACTGACACGTATTTTGTCGTGGCTCATTTTCATTTTGTGGTTTTTGGCGGTACCGGTTTCATTTTCTTTGCCGCACTTCATTACTGGTTCCCGAAAATGTTCGGTAAATTATATAATGAAAAGGTGGCTAAGACGGCAGTTGTGATGATAACGTTAGGTTTTCTGATGCTTTATTTTACATTCTTTATACTGGGCTATCGGGGAATGCCAAGAAGGTATTATGATTATCTGCCAGAATATCATGGCCTTCACGTATTTGCTACAGTAGGATCGTGGGTTATGATTTCAGGTTTTATTGTAATGTTCGTAAACCTGTTCCGGGCATTTAAGAATGGGCCGAAAGCTGGGATGAACCCCTGGGGAGGAGTTACACTGGAATGGACAGTCCCATCTCCGCCACCGATGGAAAACTTTGAGGAAATACCTGTAATTACACATGATCCATATGATTTTACAGCTCTAGCAAAGAATGCCAAAGAAGAGGATTATCATCCAATGGAGGAGAAACAGTGAATAGAAATGTCAATCCGGCAATGGAAGTAAATGTTACAGTTAAAGAACAATCTCATAAAGGGTCCTCTCAGGAGCACAATGTCCATAAAGACAGGGAAGGGGCCAAGATTGGAATGTGGCTGTTTCTGCTGACAGAACTCCTTTTATTTGGTGGTATGTTCCTGATCTATGGCGTATACCGATATCTTAATAATGAGGGATTTCATACTGCAGGACAGGGATTAAATACCATAATTGGTACTCTGAATACAGTGATTTTGCTTACAAGCAGTTTAACTGTTGCAATGTCAATTACTGCTCTGCAGAAGGGTAATAAGAGACTTTCCATAATTCTTTTAGCTTTCACCATAGTATTTGCCTTTGCATTCCTGGTTAATAAATACTTTGAATGGTCTGCAGAAATTCATCATGGCATTTATCCCGGATCTTCTGAACTGATAAACCGTTCTCCGGGAGAAATATTATTCTTTGGACTTTATTATGTAATGACAGGAATTCATGGTTTGCATATAGTAATTGGTATAATAATTTTGAGCACTATCTTGTCTTTCATAATCAGGGACAAGATAACCAGCACCGACTATGTGAAACTTGAAAATGCCGGATTATACTGGCACCTGGTGGATATTATCTGGATATTTTTATTCCCATTATTTTATTTATTACGGTGAGTGTAAAATATGAATAACAGCAAAGATTCTCATCCTCATATTGTCAACTACAGTACATATATCCTTGTGTGGCTTGCATTGCTGGCCTTTACGGCAATAACTGTATCGGTTGCAGGGATTAACTTTGGCGGTATCACACTCGCAATTGCGGTTCTAATAGCTATAGTAAAATCCACACTGGTACTAAATATTTTTATGCATATTAAATTTGATGATGTTGTATTCAAGGTCTTTATAGCAATTGCCGTACTGACTTTGACAGCCGTATTTATATTTACTTTTTCAGACATTCTTTTTAGGTAGGGAGAAAATTATGTCGGGAGCTTCAAGTTATGCGCAAACTGTTGATAATACATTTATATATATCGTTACCATATCGGTAATAATATTATTAGGTGTGACGTTTGCGATGATATTTTTTGTCATTAAATACAGCCGCAAGAAAAACCCAAATCCTTCAAATATAGAAGGGAATATCGTATTGGAGGTCGTTTGGATTGCTGTACCGACCTTACTTGCGCTTTCAATGTTTTATTACGGATTTACTGCTTTTGCTGAATTAAGGAAAATTCCTCAGGGGGCAATGAATGTAAAAGTAACCGGACAGATGTGGAAATGGAGCTTTACTTATGCCAACGGCAAGAAGTATGATACTTTGTATGTCCCGGTGAAAAAACCCGTTAAACTTGAACTGAATTCTTTGGATGTAACTCACAGCTTTTATGTGCCGGCTTTCCGTGTAAAAGAAGATGTTGTCCCCGGTAAAAAAACTTATATGGTCTTTACAGCTGAAAGAACCGGGGTTTTTCAGGTGGAATGTGCCGAATATTGTGGGATGAATCATTCATACATGCTAAATAAAGTCGTGGTTATTCCACAGGATGAATTTGAAGCATGGCTTAACAGGGGAAATGAGCCGGTAAATACAGCAAGCAATTCAGGGAATATAAATGCACGCGACAGCTCCAAGGTCAAAAATCAGTAATATTCCCGGATATTAAAATGCTGCCTGAAATAACTAAGCATTTAAGAAAGAAATTGAGTTTTGAAAACAACTAATAATAACAAGGGAATAGTTAATATATTGCTCGAACTTGGTAAAGTAAGAATTACTTTTTTTGTAGCTGTATCTACTTCTGTAGGCTATATTCTTGCAGTAAAGGAATTAAGCTGGCAAATGATACTGCCGGCTCTGGGAGTCTTTTTATTGGCATGTGGCTCCTCAGCGCTCAATCACTATCAGGAAAGAGATACAGATGCTCTGATGAACAGAACTAAAATGAGACCAATTCCTTCTGGTGCGATTAAGCCGAAAACAGCGCTTTCCCTTGTAGTGGGCTGGAGTTTCTCAGGTCTGTTTCTTTTATATTTAACGGGTGGCCTGACCGCCGTTCTACTGGGCAGCCTGGCACTTTTCTGGTATAATGCCT
>JBLMZM010000141.1:0-10710 GCA_050258815.1 Ignavibacteriales bacterium | reverse complement strand
TTATAAACTCCTTCCTGAGCTCAGGATCGGGCAGGTCGAATGCGCACATGAGTCCCAGTCCTCTCACATTTGAAATCAGTTTAGGGAAAGTTTCCTGCAGGTTAAGAAGCCCGTCCAGCAGTATCTTGCCCGTGTATTCGGCGTTCTCGACCAGGTTATCTTCCTCTATAATTTCCAGGTTCCTCTTTGAGCGTACCATATCAACCAGGTTGCCTCCCCAAGTGGAATTGATGCGGCTGGATTTGCGGAAGCAGTGTTCTTCAACGTCATCAATTCTGTCGCTTACCATAATGCCGCATATCTGTGTCTTTTTGCCGAAAGACATTATATCGGGGACCAGGTAGTGCTCGTGAGCCCACATTTTACCAGTGAGTCCCAGACCCGTCTGCACTTCGTCGAACATAAAGAGAATATCATTTTCAAGAGTAATATCACGCAGTTTCTGGAAGAATTCCTTCCTGAAGTAATTGTCTCCACCCTCGGCCTGTATGGGTTCAATTATCAGTGCGGCCATATCGTCAGGGTTATTCTTAATTGCGGCATATATTTCATCTATGGCCTGGTTTTCCATCTTTATGATTTCACTCAGGTTATCCTGAATTGGGAACTTAAGCTTAGGATTTACTATCCTCGGCCAGTTGAACTTGGGGAAATAGAGTATCTTATTCGGGTCTGTATTTGTCAGCGACATCGTATAGCCGCTTCTGCCGTGGAAGGCTTCCTTAAAGTGGATTACCTGCTGTCCCTTTTCCTCCTTATATCCTTTTGCAAAGTTCTTCCTGACTTTCCAGTCGAATGCAACCTTGAGTCCGTTCTCCACAGCCAGTGATCCGCCATCAATAAAGAAAAGGTATTTAAAGTGTTCCGGGACGGCAACGCGGCAGAACGTATCCACGAATTCAGCCATTTCCACCGTGTAAAGGTCGGAATTGGATGGTTTATTCAGCGCAGCTATATATCCTATTTTTTCGCGGAATTCAGGGTTATTAAGCTTAGGATGATTCAGTCCGACAGGGGAGGACGCAAAGAATGAGAAGAAATCGAGGTATGCTTCGCCGGTCCTGGCATCCACCAGGTGGACCCCATGACTGCGCTGATGATCGAAAACCAGGTCGAAACCGTCAACCAGCATCTTCTTTTTAAGAACCTCGTGCACGCTGTCAGCACTGATACGATCGTAAGTGACATTTATATTTGATACAGAATCCATATTCTCTCCGCTAATTAATGATCAAAGTGATAATTATTAATTTATTCTTGAACGGTAAAGCGAGGGAGAGCGGTATGAATTAGAATACGTTTTCGAAACGGGAAACAAAATAGCTCCTCAGTATCCTGAAGCCGGTATGCTCGAAGAAGTTAATGTATTTTGTTTCCATTTTGTTTTAATCCTGGTTAAAGATTATCTGAGGAGCAAGATAAAGATTTAATTTTGCATTTTCAAACTATAAATTGTCTCCGATTCTTATGATTTTGGGCACAAAATCCGGGAAAGCTGAATCCGGCAGGGGGCTGAGCGGCCGGGCAGGAATGTCTGGAACTGAAATATTCATGATATTGTTTAATAATTAACAAGTGATGGTATTGATTTATGTGAACATTATCGATATATTAAACTGATTTTATGTTATATGCTAAGGTCACAGGAGGATAAAAGGATTTTGCGTTTTCGGGTGAATTTTGTCATAAAACCGGCACTTCCATTTTCTGCGTCCCGTAAAAATTATTATTTTATCTATTGCTAATTCGAAAATCCTTAACTAATTTTACACCATAAATTGACTTGTATTATATCAAATATAGTAATAACTATTTTTGATACCACTGAATGTTAAGTGGATTCGCTTGTCCTAAGTACAAAAATGATTGTTTTAAATGGATAAGATAATCACTTCCGGAAGTGCGAAATTCAAACAAAAATCAAGAACAATTAAATAACAAACAATTCTTTTAAATTTAGGAGAAAGACGTGAAATCTTCGAAAATTAAATCTGCCTTCACAGGTTTTGCAGGTATTGTGATACCACTTTTAATTACAGTTGCGATCCTTATCTATGTTTTTGTTTTAGGTAACCCAGAGAACTTTCAGGGCAATAACCCAGCTAACCACCCAAAGCCAGGTAACTATCTTGGAGTAGTTTACAAGGGCGGTATTATTGTGCCTATATTGATATCACTTTTAATGATGGTTCTTACATTCGGAATCGAAAGATTTATTACAATCAGCCGTGCAAAAGGAAAAGGAAGAATTAATTCTTTTGTTGCCAAAGTTCATTCAAAACTTTCACAGGAAGATCTGGACACTGCAATTGCTGAATGCGACAAGCAGAGAGGATCTGTAGCTAATGTTATTAAAGCCGGAATTCTTAAGTACAAAGAAATGATACCTGAAAAGTCATTGAACAGAGATCAGAAAGTTTTAGCTATCAAACAGGAAATTGAAGAAGCTACTTCACTTGAACTGCCTATGCTCGAACAGAACCTGGTTATTGTTGCTACAATCGCTTCAATCGCTACTCTTATGGGTCTGTTAGGAACGGTATTAGGTATGATCAAGGCCTTCGCCGCTCTTGCTACTGCCGGTGCTCCTGATGCAGTTGCTTTAGCAAACGGTATCTCTGAGGCTCTTATCAATACCGCTTTAGGTATCGGTACCTCTGCATTAGCTATTATATCTTATAACTATTTTACAACAAAGATCGATAAGATTACATACAGTATTGATGAAGCTGGTGTAGCTATTGTTCAGAATTTTGCTGCTCACCATAATTAATGATTTAAAAAATATATTAGTATAATATAGAATATGCCAAAAGTAAAAGTACCCCGTAAAAGCACATTAATAGATATGACTGCAATGTGCGACGTTGCGTTCTTATTGTTAACATTCTTTATGTTAACGACGCAATTCAAGAGTGATGATTCGATCGCTGTAGCTACTCCGTCTTCTATTTCGGAAATCAAGCTGCCTGATACGGATATCATGAATATTACTGTGACAAAAGACGGAAAGGTATTTTTCGGTATTGACAACAAGAACTTTTCCAGGGAAAAGCTTCTCCAGAAGATCTCCGAAAAATATAACATTCAGTTTACTCCTGAAGAGGCAAAGACCTTTACGCTTACGTCAAGTATCGGACTTCCTATCAACGCTTTGAAAGGCTGGCTAGCTCTGGAAGAACTTCAGAGAAAAGAATTCAAACAACCAGGTATTCCCGTGGACTCCACGAACAACGAACTGGGTGTATGGATTATGCAGGCTCGTCTTTCAAATCCGGGGCTCAGAATAGCTATAAATGGTGACGGTGGCTGCGCTTATCCTACTGTTAAGAAGGTAATGGGTACCTTGCAGGAGAAAAACGTTAACAAATTCAATTTGATTACGAATTTGGAAGCCAACCCGAATACAAAGTATAAAAAAGAAGAAAAAAAATAGAGGAATTTTAAAAAATGGCTGAATTAGATACCTCGCAAGGTGGTAAGCACGGCAAAGGTAAAAAGAAAAGAGGCAAGAAGATGTCAACCAGAATCGACTTAACGCCGATGGTTGATCTTGGATTCCTTCTGGTTACTTTCTTTATGCTTACAACCACCTTCAGTAAGCCGCAGACAATGGAAATAAACCTGCCGGTAAAACCAAAAGCTGGTGAAATCGACGATGCGCCGCAGGTTAAAGAGTCCAAGACTATGACAGTTATACTGGGCGAAAGTGATAAAGTATATTGGTACAAGGGTATTACAGATCCTGAAGTAAATGTTACTAATTTCTCTGAAGCCGGCATAAGAAAAGTACTGCTGGATCAGAATCAGATGGTAAAGGACCTCATTGTACTGATTAAGCCGACTGACAAATCAACATATAAGAATGTGGTGGATATACTGGACGAAATGAATATCTGTAATATTAAGAGATATGCCCTTGTTGATGTGGCTCCTATGGACCTTGATTTAATTAAAAACAAATAACAAATTTTAAGTGGCAAAAAATAATTATGAGTAATCATCAAATTTCGTATAATGTAGACCTTAACGAAATAGTTTTTACTGGCAAGAATAAGGAATACGGCGCATACCTGTTGAGAAAACTGTATGCAAAGCACCTTACAATTGCCGTATGGATTGCTATTATTGTATTCGTTTTGGGTACTACGGCGCCGGTTATCATCAGCTACGTAAAACCGAAGGATGAGATAAAGGTCAACAGGAAGAAGGTCGTTACAATTACCGACCTGGCACCTCCGCCGTCAATCGACGAAAAGAAAGTCATTGAACAGGTTGAGGCTCCGCCACCGTTGAAATCTACAATCAAATTCCTTCCTCCGGTTGTAAAGCCGGATGATCAGGTAACTGATGAATACATTCCTACCGTCGAGGAATTGCACAACGTTGATCCGGGTGCAAAGACTCAGGAAGGCCAGGCAGGCGGCGTTGACTATAGCCTTATTGAGGTACAGGATGCACCTAAGCAGGATATAGTTAAAGAGGAAGTCAAGGAAGAAGCTTTTACCTTCGTTGAGGAAATGCCTTCTTATCCGGAAGGAGAAGAAGGGCTCCTGATGTTTATCAGAGAAAACGTAGTTTATCCTGAAATTGCAAAAAGAGCTCAGGTTGAAGGAAAAGTTATGGTTGAATTCGTCGTTGAAAAAGACGGTAATATCTCCAACGTAAGAGTTGTTAAAGGTATTGGCGCCGGTTGCGACGAAGAAGCTGTCAGAGTTTGCAAGCTTCTTGGCAGGTTCAGACCTGGCAAGCAGAATGGTAAACCCGTCAGAGTCCGTATGACTATCCCGTTCCAGTTCAAATTACAGTAAAAACTATTATATTGCATAAAGATGCCAAAAAACGATGCCTTTGTAAATAAGTTAAATCTCTTTACGGGCATCGTTATGGTTCTCGTGTACATTTCTGCCGGTTTGTTGGTGCTATTTGCCGACTTCATACAACTTAGATTGCAGGAAGATTACAGAAAAATATTGGGAATTGCTATTGTAGTGTATGGGACTTATAGACTCTATAGGGTGTATAAGAAATATATTGGGCACAAAAATAATCAGGATATTGAAGATGACGAAAATTAAACTGACAATACCGGTAATACTTTTATTGATAATGCTTTTAGCCGGATGCAGGAGTGAAAATCCGAAAGAGACTGACACTCCTACTACCGGCGAAATTTCTATAAGCGTTGACGAGACCTTTAAGCCCGTCATTGACTCCGAGATCGATACTTTCCAGAAAATCTATACCTATGCCAAAATTAACGCTTCTTATAAGCCGGAAGCCGAGGTCATAAGCGATCTGCTTGCCGACAGCGCAAGGGTTGTTATCATGTCAAGACCTTTTACAGGCGAAGAAAAAAAACTGTTTGAAAAACGCGAAATTGTTCCAATCGAAAGAAAAATCACCTATGACGCCATAGCAGTTATAGTAAATAACAGCAACAGCGATACCACTCTTACAATGCAGAATTTCAGAGATATCATGAGCGGTAAAATAACTCGCTGGAACCAGCTGGGCGGAAAATCGGGTGCTTCTGATATACAGATTGTTTTCGATAACGCAAACTCCGGTACTGCCAGGTATGTAAAAAATAAGATTAATAATGCCCCGCTGGCTAAAAATACATACGCGGTGAATAATAACCCTGCAGTTGTGGATTATGTTGCAAAAACCAGGAATGCAATCGGTATTATTGGTGTTAACTGGATCAGTGATAAACATGATACGCTGACACACGGCTTTTTACGCAAAATTAAAGTTGTAGCCCTTGCTTCGGATACAGCAAAGCCGGGAGAATTCTATCAGCCGTATCAGGCCTATATTGCTCAGAAAGTCTATCCGCTTACCCGCGAGGTTTATGTGCTTAGCGGTGAGGCCAGGGCAGGACTCGGTTCAGGTTTTATTTCCTTCCTGGCCAGTGACAGGGGACAGAGAATATTCCTTAAAGCAGGACTCGTTCCGGCAACGATGCCCGTCAGGTTAGTTGAGATTAGAAGCGAAAATATCCACATAAACAAAGAACAATAGGACAAATGAAAAGACTTAACAAATTATCATTAAAGAACTGCCTGCAATTCTTATTTATAACTATTGCTGCTGTTTCCACAATAACAGCCCAGAACCTGGATCAGGGAAAGAGAATGATCAATGTGGAAAAGTACAAGGAAGCAAGAAGCTTTTTTGAGAATCAGGTAAAAGCCAATCCGAAGGACGCCAACGCTTACTTCTATCTTGGAAAACTCGATATTATTGAAAATAAACTTGATGCTGCACAGGCCGACTTCCAGAAGGGTCTGGATGCAGATAAAAAGAACGGGCTTAATTATGTAGGCCTGGGCCAGGTCCAGCTGATGAAAAACGATTCAACAGCCGCTGTTAAACAGTTCGATGAAGCCCTCGATGTTTCTGATAAGAAAGATATTAATGTAGTTCTGGCGATCGCCGATGCTTATATAGATTCAGATTCAAAGGATATGAGCCGCCCCATCGACCTGCTTAAAAAAATCAACAGGACGATCAAGAGGAATTCAGGAGTGTTTGAGAGACTTGGCGATATATACCTGAAACAGGTTAACGGCAGCCTCGCAATCCAGAATTACCAGACAGCCATTGACTATGATTCGACTTATGTGCCTGCCTATATAGGAATAGGTCAGATTTATGCAAAAATCAAGAACTATCCCGATGCTGAAGCTAATTTCATGAAAGCCATCCAGATTGATTCGGCCTATGCTCCTGCATACAAGGAATTTGGCGAATACTATTATGGCCGTAAAATGTACGATAAAGCCGCTAAAATGTTTGAAAAGTACATTCAGTTCTCTGAACCAACTACAGAAAAAAGTGTGCGCTATGCTACTTCTTTGTATTTAGCAAAGGATTATGCTCAGGCAATCAATGTAATAAAGCAGGTGCCTGAACAGGATAAGAGCAAGGATGCTCAGCTCCAGCACATACTGGCTTATTCTTATTTCTCAGTTGATGATGCACAGAATGGCCTTCCTGCCTTCGACCAGTATTTTAAGATGGTGGACCCTAAAGAAATTACAGCTACCGATTATGAATTTGTAGGCAAGCTGGAAGCTAAATCAGGAAATGATTCGCTGGCAATTGAAAACTATAAGAAAGCAATTGCAATGGACAGCAGCAAGACCGAGCTTCATGGTGATATAGCTGCCATGTATTTCAAGAACAAAAACTGGGAAGCTGCGGCTAACGAGTATTCACTGAAGGAATCTGCTACCGGCAAGCCTTTGAATGCACTTGAATACTTTAACCTGGGCCAGGCATACTACAGAATGCAGAATTTCAAAATGGCCGATTCAGTTTATGCTAAATTTACACAGCTGAATCCGGATCAGCCTATCGGTTATTATTACAGGGCACTAAGCAACGCCCAGCTTGATCCTGAATCGGAGCAGGGACTTGCAAAACCCCATTATGAAAAATTCATCGACGTTGTTTCAAAAATGGCTCCCGACCAGCAGGCAAAGTTCAAGAACCACCTGGTTGAAGCCTATTCATATCTTGGTTACTACTACTTCCTGAAAAAAGACAATGCCAATTCCTTACAGTACTGGCAGAAAGTTCAGGAGCTCGATCCTGAAAATGAGCAGGCTAAGACTGCTCTGAAGCAAATTAAAAAGTAATTGTTTGTTAGTTATTATTGTTGTTGTTGAAAGGGGAGACCAAAAGTTTCCCCTTTTTTTATGCCCTTTACTGATATTCGTGTTAGCAGATTCTGGTTCTCAGCACTTCTCAATGGGCTTTAGCAGCAGAGCGTGAGGCTATGATAGTTAAAGGATAATATCTGCTGTTGCGGATGCGATTTTACAAAAAACCCCAAAGGTTAAGGAAACACTTTGGGGTTTTGGAGAGGAATTATTGGCCGGTTACAGTTTTATAAACTCGACTCTGCGGTTATTGGCTTTACCATCGGGAGTATTGTTCTCCGATACCGGTACGGATTCACCCTTGCCGTCTGTCTCCATGCGGGATGATTCTATGCCGAATTCACTATTCAATACTGTTTTAACGGCCTTTGAACGCTTCCTGGAAAGCTCCAGATTGGCTGCATCACTGCCGTCACTATCGGTGTGACCTACAATTTTTACCCTGACGTCTGAGTTTTCTTTAAGTACTGCCGCAATTTCCTTCAGCGTACCATACGATTCCGGTTTAATTTTGTCCGATCCCGAATCAAATGTAATACCGCGTGTTACAAGTATACCTTCTGTTATCAGCTTGCTGCGCATATCGGGGGCGCCGACAGCAAAACGGAAGTTTGAAAGTAATAATTCATAGGTCTCGTTCTGGTCGTCAAAACCCCATAAACCCAGCTTGAAAATGTCATATTTGCCTTGCGGGACGAACCGGGGCAGGTCATATATTTTCCTGTCGTCAATCCATAACCTGTAACGCTGCTTTTGAACTGCAATGGATACCCTGACTATCTTGCCCATCTTGCCATCAGTAATGTTATTGTCCAGATCCGAACTGACTCCGGCTGATCCTCCGTTCAAGTAGTTTTCAGCCAGGAAACGGGAGGGGCCTTCCACTCTTATCCCCATAGTTAAATTTGCGCATTGAGTACCTGAACTTGCATATGCATAGGTATGCTGCAGGTATTCTTTTGCCTCGTCAGAAGCAATAAGGCAAAAATTGATGTCGCCGATGGAATTGTTGTCCTTATTATTCGAATTATACACC
Source organism: Ignavibacteriales bacterium (assembly GCA_050258815.1). GTDB lineage: Bacteria > Bacteroidota > Ignavibacteria > Ignavibacteriales > SURF-24 > JAAXKN01. The sequence continues at coordinate 2,001 of JBLMZM010000141.1, read as the reverse complement.
ATGTCAAACTCAATTGTATAATTATCCGGGAAGGGTTTTGGGAAATCAGGCACATAAAGGCTTCCGTTTTTGGCCTTCAGCCATTTGCCCGGGTACTTATTTATAGTTACTACCTCACCTGAACCATTGGTATTCCACCTTACGGGGAAATCGCCCACGTTATCCTGCGAAAAGTCTTCGTAAAAGATTACTTTTTCGCCGGGGACGAAATCATATTTGGAAAAACTCTTAAGGCCAGCTTCATTGACTTTTGGTTTTTCATCATTCCGGGCCTGCTTTTCACCATCGGCTTCTTCGTCAGCTGCCTCTTTCTTCTGTTTTGTATCTTCTCCCGGCTCATTATCATCCTTTTGTGTGGCTTTCTTTTCAGCCTCCTCTAAACTTTTGTCGATGGCTTCATCAGTCTTTTCCTCTGCCTTCTGCTGAACTTTTTCTTTTACCTTATTCAGGATATCGAACTGTGCATGGGAAAGTCCGGGGCAGAGTAACAGCACCATGAACATAGTAATAACAGTAATAACAAGTGATCTCATAGTGTAATCCTTATTTTTATGATTTATTAATGTGATATAACATTCAGGGTTATCAGAAGAAGAGAAAGTCATCGTTTCGAATCATGGCTAAGCAACATCAATACAGCATACGTAAAATATTGATATTTTTACAAATATCAATGAATTTTGATAACAGAATATCAGAAAAATCCGGCTCATTGTATCTTATGTCCGGAGTCTGCCGTTTTTACTTTTTCCCAGGCTTCCTGGCTTCGAAAACGCCTGAATATTTTACTTTTCAATATGGGGTCATATGCGCATAGGAAATAATAATATATTTCCATTGAAATATAGCTGCGGATAAAATATCTTTTAAACCTTAATAATTTTCAATGTGTCAAATTTAACTGATAATATATTGTTTGGGGGATGGTATAAGAAGCCATAATACATTGATCTTTAGAGTTAATTAGTGATCTTTGTATTAGTTGAATTGTTTTAAATGATGTAAAAGTTTAATGAAAACCGTATCTGGTCGGAGAACAGACCAAAATCCAAGGAAAGGAAATGAACAAATCTGTTAAAAAAATAATTATTGCCGGAATAGTGCTCCTTATAGTTTTTATTGCCGCTCTTCCTAAGATGGGCCTCATGAAAGGAGGACCAAAACGTCTGGAACAGGGCACAGGGAGAAGGGGTGATATGAAAATTTCGGTGAAGGGTTATGTCATTAAGCCTGAAACGCTGGATGATGAGATAACTACCACGGGCTCGGTGCTCGCAAATGAGGAAGTTGAACTCAGGAGCGAAATCCCCGGCAAGATCGTTCGCATATTATTTAAAGAGGGAAGCTTTGTTAAGAAAGGAACCCTGCTCGTAAAAATAAATGACGCTGACCTGCAGGCACAGCTGCTTAAAGCCAATTATAAGGTAAAACTGGCAAAGGACAGGGAATACCGTCAGAAAGCCATGCTGAAGCGCGAAGCCATAAGCCAGGAAGACTATGAAGCCGCATTAAATGACCTGAATACGCTTGAAGCAGACGTACAGCTGATCAGGGCACAGATTGATAAAACAGAGATCCGCGCACCTTTTGACGGCATAATTGGTCTTAAATCAGTTAGTGAGGGAAGTTATATAAGCTCAGCAAACAGAATAGCCAACCTGCAGAATATCAGTCAGGTCAAGGTCGATTTCACAATCCCTGAAAAATATTTTGGAGTAGTTAAAAGCGGCAGTGAAATAAAATTCAGGGTCCAGGGCTCCGATAAAACGTTTATCGGGAAAATATATGCCGTTGAACCAAAGGTGGACCCCGCTTCCAGAACGCTGCAGATCCGGGCAATCAGTCCAAACACCAAATCCGAGCTCTATCCCGGTTCTTTTGCCAATATTGACATTCTTCTGAGAAAAATTGACAATGCAATACTGATCCCAACAGAAGCGCTGGCCCCTGACCTGAAAGGACAGAAAGTGTTTGTAGTAAAGAAGGGCAAAGCACTGCCCG
>JBLMZM010000140.1:0-43599 GCA_050258815.1 Ignavibacteriales bacterium | reverse complement strand
AGAGATTCTCACGGACGGGTTTCTGAGGGTAAGGGTGGATGGCGAGCTCTTTGAAATCACCAAAGGATTTCAGGTGGACCGGTACAAGATCCACAATATTGAGATTCTGGTGGATAGAATTAAGGCTGATAGCAGCTCCAGGGCCAGGATATCGGAATCGGTTGAAGTAGCACTGAATTACGGTTCAGGAAATATTATCATTAATGATGGAACTGAAGATTTTATTTTCAGCAGAAATCTAGCATGCCTGAATTGCGGTATCAGTTTCCAGGAACTTGCACCAAATTCCTTTTCATTCAACTCGCCTTACGGTTATTGTCCTGACTGTGACGGACTAGGAGAGAAGAAGGAAATTGACATCGACCTTATAATTCCCGACTGGAATAAATCCATAAATGAGGAGGGCCTGGCTCCGCTGGGTAAACCCCGTCAGATTTGGTTTTTTAACCAGGTTAAGGCCGTTGCCGATACCTATGGATTTAATTATGATACAAGGCTCAGGGATCTGACCCCGGCCCAGAGGGACCTGCTTCTTTATGGCACAAAGGATAAGATACCATTTACCTACACCTTTGGCGGAGGCAGAACGGTTACCTATGTGCATAAATATTCGGGTGTAGTCAATTACGTAAAACACTACTATGATACTACTTCCTCCAATAAAATAAGGGAGTGGGCCGAGTCATTCATGAATACTCTGCCCTGCAGGACATGCAACGGGGGAAGGCTCAAAAAAGAATCACTTGCCGTCAAGTTCAAGGGACTGAACATCAGCGAGGTTACATCGCTTTCTATAAGAAGGTCCCTTGATTTCTTCAGGAGTGTTAATCTGAAGGGAAGAGATGAAATAATTGCCCGCCAGATACTGAAAGAAATTACATCAAGACTCAACTTTCTGCTGAATGTCGGGCTGGATTATCTGACACTGGACAGGTCAGCCAGGACCCTCTCCGGTGGTGAAACACAGCGCATCAGGCTGGCTACTCAAATAGGCTCGCAGCTTGCGGGGGTATTGTACGTTCTTGATGAGCCAAGCATCGGTCTGCACCAGAGCGATAATATTAAACTGATAGATTCGCTGAAAAACCTCAAGGAGCTGGGCAATACTGTGGTTGTGGTTGAACACGACAGGGAGACAATTGAAAGCGCCGAATACATCGTGGATCTTGGACCAAGAGCCGGAGTTCATGGGGGCGAGGTGTGTCTTGCAGGTGAAACAAACCATGTACTCAACTCAAACAACGGTTTTGAATCGCTTACTTTAAAATATCTGAAAGATGAGATAAAAATTGAGATTCCCGAAAAAAGAAGAGAAGGTACAGGCGAAAAGCTGGTAATAACAAAAGCCGAGGGAAATAATCTTAAGAAAGTTGATCTCAGAATTCCTCTTGGTACATTCACTGCTATTGCAGGTGTCAGCGGTTCGGGTAAGTCTTCACTGATTAATGAGACTCTCGTCAGTATTCTGATGAAAAAAATATATAAGTCAAAGGTGGTTCCTCTTCCTTTTGAAGAAGTACACGGCCTTGAGAATATTGACAAGGTAATTGAAATAGACCAGTCTCCTATCGGGCGTACTCCGCGTTCAAATCCCGCGACATATACGGGCGTATTCACATATATAAGGGATCTGTTTGCGCAGCTTCCTGAAGCCAAGATGCGCGGATACAGCACCGGACGTTTCAGTTTCAACGTGTCCGGCGGCAGGTGCGAAGAATGCCAGGGGGATGGATTAAAAAAGATTGAAATGAACTTCCTGCCTGATGTTTATGTGGAATGCGATGTATGCCACGGCAAAAGGTACAACAGGGAAACCCTTGAAGTTCTTTATAAAACAAAATCGATTTCTGACGTTCTGGAGATGACGGTTGAGGAAGCCCTCGGCTTTTTCGAGGACCTGCCCAGAATAAAAAGAAAGATCCAGTCAATCTACGACGTGGGTCTGGGATATATTACTTTGGGGCAGCAGGCTACAACGCTCTCTGGCGGAGAGGCCCAGCGTGTTAAACTGGCGACAGAGCTCAGTAAAGTCGGAACCGGTAAAACACTCTATGTCCTTGATGAACCTACAACGGGTCTTCACTTTGAAGATGTCAGGATTCTGCTAGGAGTTTTGAATAAACTGGTTGAAAAGGGAAACACTGTTGTGGTTGTTGAGCATAACCTGGATGTAATTAAGGTAGCCGACTGGGTCATTGATCTGGGACCAGGCGGAGGGGAATATGGCGGGGAAATTGTTGCCGAAGGTACTCCGGAGGATATTGTAAGGAATCCCAGGAGTGTAACAGGGGTGTACCTGAAAAAGGAATTAGAGAAATAACACTGAAACCAGCGGATAGTATGAGTGTCTTAAAAAGCATGACCGTATGGATATGATAGACCATACAGTCATGCTTTTCTCTTAACCTCTCAGTGTTTTAATAAGAAGTGTGACCAGGAAAACTGAAAAAGCCAACACTACGGCAGTTGGACCGCTTGAGAAATCCAGTTTAAAGGCGATATAAATGGATACTGGCGGTATTATGGCCCCCACCAGTACAGCTGTAATAAATACAGTCCTTACTTTTTTTGCCAGAAGCAAGCCTATTGAAGATGGTATTATCAGGTATGCAAAGACAAATACGTCACCTACAAAGCGGGTCGTAAGTGATATACCAATACCCACAAACAGATAAAAGAAAAGCAGCCACACTCTGGAATTAATGCCGTGTGCACTGGCCGACTCGGGATCGAAGGAAACAAATTTCAGCTGTTTTCTGAAAACTGTAAATACTGCAATAATGAAGACCAGTATTGTAAGGAGCATGTAAAACTCCCGCGCACCAATAAAAAGAATATCGCCTTTCAGAATTGACTCGACTTCGGATACTTCAGCCACAGGGCTTTTCTGAATAAACATGATTCTTACTGCAATTGCAACTACGAAAATTATTCCAAGTATGCCGTCCTGTGTCAATACTTTCTGCCGGTAAGTCTGTGAGAAGATAAGTACTGTAATGATGGCAAAAAGGAGTGAAAAAAAAGCTGGTTCAAAATTATGCAGAAATGAATGTTCACCTGCCTGTATCCCGAACACCGTAGTAAAGATTCCTTCCAGGTTTACAAAGTGGAGGAAAGAGAATGCTACACCTGCAATTGAAACCTGAGTAAGCACAGCCCCCAGGAAAACTACTCTCTGTGAGACAACAAAAACACCCAGAAATCCGCAGATGATACCGGCAAGAATGCTTCCCATTACTGCGTAAGGAAAAAGCTGAAGCAGCTGATGTACTATATCCAATTTAAGCCCTGTGTTTTGAAGTTATTATATATTCATCATTAATTTTTGTTACCAGGAAATTTGAGGAATAGGTCTGCCTCAGATTTTCCTCAGACAATACTTCGTCAATGCTGCCTGCGTGGAAATAATTCCTGTCCAGCAGTATCAGTTTTTTTACGATGTTTGCCACATCGCTTAGCAGATGGCTGACCAGGATGACTGTCAGTTTCTGCTCCTCGTGAAGCTGAGAGATGAGATCGAGAAGCGTATAATGAGAGGGGGTATCCATTCCGTTCGTCGGTTCATCCAGAATCAGAATATCGGGTTCTACGGCCAGGGCTCTCGCAATCAGCGTACGCTGACGCTGGCCACCGGACAAACTGTTGTAATTATTTTTTCTCAGATCTTTTATCCCTACGCATTCCAGACACCTTTCAACAATGACAGCGTCCTCTCCGGTAGGATTCTTAAACATTCCGAGCAGGGAGTATCTGCCCATCATAACAACGTCAAAAACCGTATATGGCAGCAGGGGCTGCACCACATCTCTTTGCGGCACGTATCCGAATTTAAGCGGTTCTTTTTCTATTGTCCCCCCAAGAGGCTTAAGTGTGCCCAACAATGTTTTTAGCAGTGTGGTTTTCCCCGCTCCATTTGGGCCCACGAGTCCGATGAAGTCATTATTAAAAATTGAAAAATTAATATCTTTCAGTATAACGGTCTTCCCATATCCGATAGTAACACTCCGGAACCTGACAATTTCACTTTTCATAATTCGCCTTTCTCAGCTTGCTTTTGTAATCTGGTTAACGATATAGTCCATCATCTGTATATAGGAATTAATTCCCTGCATACCGAAAACGCCGGTCGGTACCTTGATTACCTTTACACCCGTGAGTCTGGCAATCTGATTAGGTGCGCTGTCGCTGTAGAAATTTTCCATCATGATATATCTGACATTATTCCTTTTAATAATATCAATGATATCGGCATTATGTGACGGGGTGGGAGCAATTCCAGGTTTTGGTTCAACGTATCCGGCTATCTTTATGCCATACCGGTCGGCAAAATAAGTCCAGCTTGCATGAAAAAAGACAAATGCTTTCCCTTTATTTTGTGACATCCTGGCATTCCACTCGTTGATTTTCGAATTCAGCCTGCCCAGATAATCATCCATATTTTTTTTGAAGTAGCCCTCATCCTGGGGGGATTCCGAGGCTAGTGCCTTATAAATTTCCTGCACCATTACCTTGGCATTTTCAGGGTCCAGCCAGTAATGTGGGTTTCCATAAGGATGCACGTCCCCCTGTGATGCACTTACCTTTCCCGAAGGCACTTCTTTTTTTTGAATATCCTGAGACAGGTCTATGATTTTTATCCTGCTGTTGCGGGACCCGCTTATCAGCTGCTGGGACCACATTTCAAGTCCAAGCCCGATTTCGAACATGAGATCAGCATTACGGAGTTTCATCATATAACTGGGCATTACTTCCAGAAAATGCGGGTCCTGGTCTCCGCGCACCAGGTAATCGACCTTAATCTTATCACGGCCTATTTCCTTGACAAGGTCATAAATGACAGTAGTTGAAGTTACTGCCCTTATTTCGGCAAAATTCAGGCTGTACAGCATAAATAAAAAGAGAATTATTAATTTTTTCATATTTGTCCTTCCATATTTCAAAGCTTTTCAAATTTATTATATCAGAACGGGTGAGCCTTGTGCGGGCCCAGCGAAAATAAAAGCTGCAGCGTAAGTTTTGTTTCACTGCTTCTTGTGTGCTGATCAGAGAAAGTAAAAAACAGGTGTTGTGCTTCCAGGCGCAGCGCTATCGTTTCTTCAACGGGATAATAAGCGAACCATTCGGAAACAGCATGGGTTTTGTTTTTATCGTCATTTGGACCGGTATATTCAGAAGGGAAGTCACCAATAATACCGTATGTAAAATCATATTTTGCACCAACGCTGAACTGCTTGTTAAAAAGATAATCTGCAAATACAAATGCTCCGAAAGTATTGATTGTTTCCTCAGTATCCATTCTTGAATTAACACCCATCTTTCCGGGGCGAGATACGTCGCGATGGCTTAATAATCCCTCTCCCTGAATTGTCAGGGCAGTATAGGAATCTGGTTTATACTTGTATTTTACGTCAGCTCCTAAATAGGTGTAATAGAGGGACCTGATTTCAAAGGGCGCCTGCTGGTTACCTGTAACATTGAACAGTGTCCTTGAATGGAGTCCGTATGAAGCGCTCAGACCCGCCTCAAGATTGGAAAAATCGCCCAGGTTAAAGAAAGATCCCAGTCTTCCTGCAAATACAGGACTTATTCCCCTGAGCGCCTTAATGCTTTCCGGATCATCAGGATTACTGGCTTCAGACTTCCCAATGGCGTCTCCCTTATAAATTCCAATATCCAGGTTTGTGTAGGTATCGCCTGTTGGCAGAATGATGCTCAGGTTTACACCAATGTCATTAAAACCGCCGGCTCCGAAGTATATCTGATGGAACAGGGGCCTTTCCAGAAATGGCCAGGCATGGGGATGTACAGTATTCAGTTTGCCAAAGCCGACAAGGTATTTCCCGGCCTTGACCTGCAGGTCGAGGGGAAGTCCTCTTTCCACCAGTGCATAGAGTTCCTCAATGAAAAATTTATCATCCTCATATGAGATAACTGCTGATGCTCTGGCAAAAGGGTTAAGATAGCCCTCAACCAGCATTTCCATAGATGGTGTTGCAAAGTTCAGTTTGTGATATTCAGGCGAATCTTTGATAAAGTTTGTATACATATCGAACGTACCGATCAGACTAATATCCGGATTTACATTTGACTGAGGATAATTATAAGCTGTCAGCACAAAAACAGTTATTGCAGAAAACAGGTACTTGTTCATATCGTCCCCGTATGTTAGCTACACAGTAATAAGAAATATTAACGGAATGAAGGGAGTGATAATTATCAATCCACTGCATGGCAAGTTAATAAATCTTAAAATATTATTTAGAAAGAAGCAAGAAATTGTTTGCTAGACGGGTTGCGGAGGTGCCCGCAATAGCGGGTGAGAGGAAAAATTATACCTGTAAGCAGCAGAATTACCGGTTCTTATATAATTCTTTAAGCCTTTCAGATTAAAAGTAAAAAGATCACCGGGAGAAAATGAAATATTCTGGGAATTATTAAGTTGAAGCAGCAGACAGTTTGAATCATCATCCGAGTATGGATCCTGATAGTTTGCACCGGCAGGGCAGATCAGGTGCATATTACCAAACCTCAGGTTTCCGGGGTGGGAGTGCATTATGCTTATCACGATCAGAAATAGATATGTGAATAACAATACACATGAACTGCCTGATGTATTTTGTCTGTTATTACTCAAAATGCGCCGTATTTATTTGTTAATCATCTGTCAATGACTGCTTAATTAGTACACCTATTGATTTTATATATTCCAGGAGCTAACTTATTTTCATATAATATTATTCAACTATATTTTTTCGTCCTTAGTTCCAGGTAACAGGAATCCTGTCGGATATAATTCTCCCAAGGGCAAATGTCGAAGTATATTCATACGGGTTTTCGAATTTAATGATCAGGATGTTAAGTTATTATCAATCAATTAATGTCATTTAAGGAGAGGACGTTATGGCAGAAGGAAAGCAGCTGACCGGTGAAGTATATTATCCTTCCGAAGAAGTAATCAACCATTCACACGCAAAGGATTGGGATCTTATCACTCAAACTGCAGGAGGTGATATGGAGGGATTCTGGGCAAAGGAAGCTGAAGAGCTGCACTGGTTTACAAAATGGGATAAGGTACTCGATGATAGTCAGAAACCTTTTTATAAATGGTTTACAGGGGCAAAGACCAATATTGTTTATAATTGTCTCGACAGGCATACTCAAACTTACCGCCGCAACAAACTCGCACTGATATGGGAAGGGGAGAATGGTGAATTCAGGAGCTTTTCATATTTCGCTCTAAGGCGCGATACATGCCGTTTTGCAAATATTCTTAAAAGTCTTGGCGTCAGGAAAGGCGACAGGGTAACCCTGTACATGGGCAGGATACCTGAGCTTGTAATTGGTATGCTGGCATGCGCAAGGATAGGGGCAATTCATTCTGTAGTATACGGCGGATTTTCCGTTGAAGCCCTGCATGAAAGACTTGAGGACAGCCAGTCGAAAGTCCTTATTGTGGCTGACGGATCATTTCAGAGGGGTAAGACGGTTCACCTTAAACAAATTGCCGATGAGGCGCTTCAGAGGGCTGCAACGGTTGAAAGTGTGCTGGTAGTAAAAAGGACCGGTGAAGAGGTCAACATGGAAGCCGGAAGGGACATGTGGTTTCACGAGCTCATGAATCTTCCCATTGCAAACAATACATGCCAGATCGAGGTGGTGGATTCCGAGGATCCGTTATTTATTCTGTACACCTCGGGCACTACGGGAAAACCGAAGGCCATTGTGCACACTCATGGCGGATATATGGTAGGTGTATATTCCACATTAAAGTATGTTTTTGACATTCATGAAGAGGACCGTTACTGGTGCGCAGCTGACCCGGGATGGATAACCGGGCACAGTTACATTGTATATGGGCCCTTACTTAATGGTACGACCTCTTTTATGTATGAAGGTGCGCCAACCCATCCATTCCCCCACAGGTGGTGGCAGATGATAGAAAAATACGGGATAAATATTCTCTATACAGCGCCTACAGCTATCAGGGGTTTGATGAGGTATGGTGAAGCATGGCCAAACAGGTATGATCTTTCATCGCTCCGGATTTTAGGTTCAGTAGGTGAACCGATAAATCCTGAAGCATGGAAGTGGTATTACAGGGTAATCGGCAAGGAGAGGTGCCCAATAATGGATACCTGGTGGCAGACTGAAACAGGGATGTTCATGGTTACTCCGGTGCCTTCGGTACCTCTGAAGCCGGGTTCCGGTACGCGTCCCTTCCCGGGACTTGTAATGGATGTGGTGGATGAGGAAGGTAACCCGGTGCCTCCTAATGAGGAAGGATTTCTTGTCATTAAAACGCCCTGGCCTGCCATGATCAGGACTATATATAAGGATCCTGACCGGTATGTAAATCAGTACTGGAGCAAATTTCCGGGTATGTATATGACCGGGGACTCTGCAAGAAAGGATGAAGACGGATATTTCTGGATTATCGGACGCGTGGATGATGTGATAAAAGTATCAGGTTACCGCCTGGGTACAGCGGAAATTGAAAGTGCACTTGTAAGCCATCCGGCAGTCGCAGAAGCTGCTGCAATTGGCCTTCCGCATGAAGTCAAGGGTCATGCAATATATACATATGTGATACTGAAATCGGGATTTGAAAAAAGTGAGGCTCTTGCCGAAGAACTGCGCCAGCACGTGGGGCATGAGGTAGGTCCAATTGCAAAACCGGAAAAGATAGACTTTGTGGATACTTTACCAAAGACCCGCAGCGGGAAAATAATGCGGAGGGTTCTTAAAGCACAAGCACTGGGGCAGGACCCGGGAAATATTTCCACACTGGAAGAATAGTACTAATATATTTGTTAAAGGCATTACGGTTTATGGTAATGCCTTTAAGTTATAATCAGGTGCTTGAAAGTGAAATGCCTTTAATTCTTCTATAAAGAGAGACTGCATAGGAGTCGGTCATTCCCGAAACGAAATCGGTGATCCTCAGGAGCCTGTGATATAACGAAGGATCCGGGATTCCATTCATGTCTAGGAACTGTTTGGGCAAGAGCTGAAGAACTTTCAGATTCTTATGGCTGGTATTGCCTTCGTAATGAGCATTTACGGCCGTAATAAATATGTCCAGCAGACCCCCGAGTACTTCATATCCCGCGGTTTCCCTTTCAATAACGCTCTTATGGGAATAGATTCTGTCCTTGGAAATATTCTTAATTTCCCTCAGTGCGGGTCCCGAAGGAATAATATTAATTAAATCATTTTCCAGCTTGCCGGTCAGAATATTATCTTCCTCATCGGCAAAGACATCGGCCAGCTGGTTTACAAGCGCATTCATTGCCTTGGCTCTGAGATAACCGATCTTATCGTTGTTATCGCGTCCTTCATAGGCCTTCAGTTTAGTATCTTTAATCAGTTCGAGCAGCAGTGCCTGTGTATCGTCGAAGGACATCAGTCCCAGATGGAATCCGTCCTCAAGGTCCATTACCCTGTATGTAATATCATCGGCTGCCTCCATCAGGAATGACAGAGGGTGTCTGCTCCAAAGAAAAGTATCACCGGGCCCTTTTTTTATCAGTCCTGCCTTGTCTGCAATATTCCTGAATAGATCCTTTTCAGCCTGAAAGAAGCCGTATTTTTTGAACATTATGTTTGTTTTCCTGTCACCTTCAGGATCCCCGGTATCAATGCAGGATTCCTTCGGATACTTGGTAAAACAGGCCAGCGTGGCTGTAGTCAGGCACAGGCCTCCGAACACGGTAGGGTTCTGCAGTTTTGTAATGATTCTGAAACCCTGAGCGTTACCCTCGAACTTGATGAAGTCATTCCACTTTTTTATGTCGGCCAGTTGTTCTTCAAATATCCTGCCGCCTCCGTGCTTAAAGTATTCTGAAATCGCATCTTCGCCCGAATGCCCGAAAGGAGGGTTGCCAATATCGTGAGCCAGGCATGCAGCAGCGACTATTTCACCGAAATGGAACTTAGTAAAATTGTCCTGCAGATTCTTGTGCCGGGCAATAACCCTTTCTCCGGCTATATTTCCCAGTGAGCGGCCGATACAGGATACCTCCAGGCTGTGGGTAAGCCGGTTGTGCACAAAGTCGCTTTCCGGAAGAGGAAAAACCTGAGTCTTATCCTGAAGGCGCCTGAATGCAGAAGAAAAAACAATACGGTCGAAATCCCGCTGGAATTCACTCCGTCCGTCATTTACCGGCTGGGGAGTATTCTTTCCAATTTCACCAAGTCTGTTTCCTGATAACAGTTGATCCCAATTCATCTTTCACCAAATTCAGTTTCAAAATAATAATTATTCGAGGGCATACATGTAACCATCATCGCAGCCAACATACATTACGCCGTTGGAAATTACAGGTGATGACTGTACGGGACCTTCAAAGTAATACCCCCAGGTGGCCACACCCGAGTCAATGTTTACTCCATAAACAATTCCGTTCCAGCACCCGAAATATACCGTGCTGTCCGTAACGACAGGAGAGGAGAAGACGTTAGCCGAGGTCTTAAATCTCCACTTTTCTTTTCCTGTTTTGGCATCAAGTGCCTGGAAGAACTGTCCGTCAGAGCTGCCTGCAAATACAAGTCCGTTTGCTACCGCAGGAGATGTAATTACCCATGAACCCTCGTGGTCAAATTTCCAGGAGGCTTCTCCTGTCTGAACATTTACAGCATACAAATTACCATCCCTGCTGCCGAAATAAACCATACTGTCTGAGATGGCGGGAGATGACTGGATTTCACCCTTGGGGAAATACTGGCTTCCAGCAGTTTTGAATTTCCATTTGGCCCTGCCTGAGAGTGCATCGAGTGCATACAGGTTTCCGTCGAAACTTCCGAAATATATTGTCCCCAGGTCAATTGCCGGGGAAGAGCGGATTAAGCCCTCGGTTTTATATCTCCATTTCATTTCACCCGACTTCAGGTTAAGAGCATACAAATATCCATCCCCTCCGCCAAAATAAACCATTTCAAAGGAAATTACAGGAGATGAAAGGTAATAATCCCAGCCGCCGTTCCTGCGAAAGACGACCGATGAATTCAGATCCTCGCCCGTTTTGAATTTCCAGAGTAATTTGCCGTCCTGTGCATTGAGGCAATATAAATTGTTGTCACTGCTCAGGAAACAGACCATATTTCCGGAAAGGACAGGGGATGAGGAAATTGCTCCTTCGGTTTGAAATTTCCACTTTAGTTTTCCCCCGGCAGTATCTAAGGCATAGAAGTTCTTATCTCCGCTCCCAAAATACACTATGCCATTTGCTACGGCGGGTGTGCTTCTGACCATGCCACCGGTCTTAAAGCCCCATTTATATTTACTCTTTTCGCTTATGTTCTTCGTTTTATAAACGCCATCGTGCTGCAGATTACCCCTGAACACGTGCAGTGAGCTTTGTGCCCTCAGGTTTACTGCACACTGAGAAAATAACAGTGCAATAAACAAAGGAATATATGTTTTTCTGGAAAAGATCATTAATACTCCGCAATTGGTTTAGTAATGTTATTTATTCTTCAACTTCAAAGACCGAATCCAGAACAGTCCCATCCACCCATTTAACAACGGCGACTACTTTTTCCCTGTTAAGTTTTGGTTTAACGGGGCTTCCACCGCAGATGCCGAAAACTTCATCACGGATCTGTTCAATTGGCTTAATCGGCAGCCGGGAATTTTTAACGGCCTCCAGCAGGTCCTTTCTGGCAGGATTAATGGCAATTCCTCTTTCCGTAATAATTACGTCAATAAGTTCACCCGGACCACACAGGGTGGTAACCTCATCAACAATAACCGGTATTCTGTCGCGGAAGGAGGGGATTGCCAGTATTGTACATTTTGAATAAAGGCAGTTCTGCCATCCTCCTATGCCATGAAGCAGGTATCCGTCGGAATGTGTCACGACGTTTGCATTAAAGTTAACGTCGACCTCTGTAGCTCCGAGTACAGCCGTATCTATCAGGCTGGCGAAGTTTCCCTTACCATGGAAGTTATAGCTGGTAAACGGGCTTGTATTAACGTGGTTAGGGTTTTCTCGCATTGAACGTACGCCCTCCAGGTCAAATGTCTGCCCATCCAAAATGTAGTCAGTCAGACCTTCCTCAAGCAGCTGAACGAGATACTTTGTACTTCCGCCCCTTACAAATCTTGCTTTTATCCCTTTAGCCTTCATTTTCTCTTTGAGGAAAAGTACGAACGCAAGGTTTGTACCTCCGGCGCCAGCCTGGAAAGAAAATCCGTTTTTCATTATTCCGGCTTCTTCAATGAACTGTGCCACATATTCAGCAATCAGGAGCCTGTCAGGGCTCTTTGTGACTTCAGTAGTTCCGGAGACAATTTTCGAAGCATCCCCGAGCGAATCCACTTTAACTACAAAATCCACATTATTACCCTGAATCTGCCAGGGTACACAGGGGAAGTCGACAAGGTTGTCGGTAACTACAATTACGCTGTCGGCGTATTCCGAATCAGCCAGGGCAAAGCCAATAAGGCCGCAGGCGGATTTCCCGGTAACTCCATTTGCATTTCCAAATGGATCGGCAGTAGGGGAGGCAATTACGGCAATATCAATGTGTACTTCACCATCCTGAACCGCCTGATAGCGGCCGCCGTGTGAGCGCAATACTCCTATGCCTTTCATCTTACCCTTAGAGGTAAACCTGCCGAGGGGTCCGTTCATGCTGCCTTCGATATGGCTGATTGTGCCGTCTTCCAGATAGGGGATCAGGTGTTCATGACAGGGGAAGGATGCGGTTGGGAACCAGCGTATATTCTTAACGCCCATAGACTTAATTGTATCGAAGAGCAGGTTAGTCAGTGCATCCCCGTTTCTCAGGTGATGGTGTGTTGAAATAGTCATCCCGTCTTTTAGCCCTGCTTTTTGCAATGCTTCTTTCAGATCAGACACCAGCTTATTGCCATCTTCGGGATAATCAATACAGGTTCTGATTTGTGGCTTTGCCTTGCACCCTTCAGGTTTGTACTTGTTTACTCCCTGATAAGGGATCTGTTTTTCGCCGTTTATTTCCGCGGGAACCATTCTTCCGGCGGCATTCTTTACGAGTTTCATCTTAAATCTCTTTATTTAGTTTGCAATAACATTGTAGTCTTAAATTGCTTTACTAAGCCTCTCTCCAGTTATCGTCGAGCAGATGGTTAATTTTTGCCAGATGAATAGTCCGGAGAGCTCTTTTAACCACCGGGGCGTCGATCATTTTGCTTCCAAGTGAAACAACTCCGAGGCCCTTTTTCTCAGCCTCCTCATAGGCAAGCACGATCTTCTTTGCCTTGTCTATTTCAGCTTCATCCGGAGCAAATGCAGCATTAATAATCTGGATTTGTCTCGGGTGGATGCAGCCCTTGCCTTCAAATCCAAGAGACTTTGCTTCAATGACGCTTTTGCGCAGACCTTCCATGTCGTTTACGTCTGAAAAGACCGTATCAATGGCCTGAATACCGGCAGCCTTGGCGGCATTAACTACCATTGAGCGGGCAAGGAAGCTTTCTTTCCCTTCGTCTGTCCTCTGGGTGCCGATATCGGCAGTATAATCTTCCAGTCCAATAGCCAGGGCGCAGTTATTATCTGAAGCTGAGGCGATCTCATAAGCTTTAATAACGCCAAGAGCACTTTCAATTATTGGCATAAAGTAAATTTTATTCTCTAAATGGTACTCATTCTGCAGGCGTATTATTTCATTTTCCACGTCATAAACCTGTTCGGCAGATTCGCACTTGGGGATTAAGATTACGTGTACGTTATTGGGGACAATATAGCTCAAATCCTGTTTCCCCTTTGGCAGCTGGTTAATTCTCACCATTCTTTCGGCGCCGTAGAAGTCAACGCTTCTAAGCGCATTACGTACCATCAGCTGTGCGGCATCTTTTTCAGCCGGAGCCACGCTGTCCTCCAGGTCCAGAATAATACCATCTGGCTGATGGAGCCCTGCATTCGGGAAAAATTTCGGCTCATTGCCAGGCAGATACAGCCTGCTCCTCCTGAGTTTATCCTTTGAAGTTCCATAAAAGTTATTCTTGTTCATTGGAAGGAGGTATTCTTTCCTGAGGTCAGGGAAAAGGCGTTTTACGGCTAATTCAAATCTTGCGGCAAGTACAAAGGGAAGGGCCCCGCTGTCTTCCAGGCAGATGCGGGCGTCCTTAATTTCAAAAAATGCGCACATTTCATTAACCAGAGTTCTTATAGATTCTCCGTACATGGAATCTACTTTACTCTTCATATTCAGTTCAATACCGCCTGAATGCCTTAATTCGATTTCAATAAAGCAATCCGAACGGATCTTATCACCCTGCTTACCGGCGGAAGCTTTTCTTATTTGTTCCATTGGAAATTCTCTCATCAATTAAAAATTGTAAATTAAATTGTAAATGAGCAGAACATAATTTCGCACGTGATATTACATATGTTATCAGACAACCAGTTTATTCATGAACTCTTTAGCTGAAAGTGTTTCGCAGCTGAAAATAATATCCTTAATTTCTTTCTGTTTGTCAGTTGAAATAAGTTTGGAAGAAAGAGCATTGAACTTGTTCTCCAGGTCTTCCATGGTCATCGGTTCTCGCGGATCACCTTTGGGGTATTCCAGGTATTCTGTAAATTCCCTTCCGTCCTTTGTTTTTACGACGACTTTGGAAGGCTGTTTTGCGGGAAACATCTTTTCAAACTCAAGTGAAGCTTCACCCCTGATCTTGTCAATTACTTCCCATATTGCAGGATCCTTAAGCTTCTCATCGGAGAAGGAATTAGTTGTAATTTTATGATCTACCAGAGCTGCTGCAATACAGTAGGGGAGAGAATGATCGGCAGTCTCCCTGGATTCAGGGCGATACTTGTGCGGATCGAACAAAATATCGCAAGCCCTGGCAATTGTTGTAACTGTAACAGATTCAATCTGGTCATAGCTGATATTGTTCTTTGTAACAACTTTCAGCGTACAGGTGATGTGTGTATGAGTTAAGGCTTCAGTAGGAAATGCCTTCATGCTGCATTCAAGAATTTTATATTTTGAACCCAGGTCGCAAAATAGTTTATTTGTGTCCCAATCAGGTCCGAATACATCCATGAAGCCTTCTTTCCCCTCAAAAACAGCTTCGGTACCGGTATAACCCTTTTTTGCCATCAGTGCTGCAAACACGCCGGACTGGACGGCCATGGGGTCGACTGTATTTTTCATCATTGTAAGTTTTCCGGCCGTGGGGCATCCGATTGTATGATTGTGACATCCGTTTATACCGATTGCATGCACCATCTGGTCGACTGTCAGTCCAAGTATTTTACCCGCAACAATGGGTGAAACAAACTGAGTCAGGGTAGCGTGATGCCATTTACGTTCACGTACTCCAGGTACGGCAAATTCGCACAGGCGCTGTTCAAATTCATAAGCCAGTACTATTGCGGTAATTACCTCTTTCATGGAGGCTCCGGTCATCTCGGCCACTGAAAGTGCTGCAGGAATAATATCTGAAGGATGGGATGGATCCTCTTTCCAGTAGATATCATTAAAGTCGAGTGCGCGGATCATCAGAGAATTTACGAGGGTAGCATTTACAGCCGGTATCCTGTGCCCGAAGCCGATAAGGGTGGCTTCTTCACTGCCTCCCATTTCTTCATAAATGCTTTTCAGAATATTTACGTCCTTTGTAGAGTAGCCTCCGTAGGCACAACCGATGGAATCATATAAATACCTTTTAACTTCATGGATCACCTCCCGGGGAAGGTCCTCATATTTCAGATTAACTGCAAATTCAGCAATTTGACGTGAGATTGACTTTTCCATAGTACCTCTGTTATTGTTTAATTGTACCTTTTCTTCTTGTAAATAAATAGCCGGGCAGAAGTAACAAAGTAAGGCTTTTTTGCTTTTGCCCGGGGATTTATCCACGGGTAGATAAATTATTTTTACCAAAAATAAACTTTTTAAAGTGTAAAAAATAGTGATAAATAAAAAATATTAGTATGCTCTGAATTGAAAAAGGAGGGCTATTATTTGTATTAAATGTCTGCTTTTGCGGTTCTTTTTTGTCCGGCTGGTCCGTGGAAACTGATTATACAGCCCGCAAAATTGAGCGGGCTGTATAAAAATGATTTTACAGATTATTCTTCACCCAGTTTTCGAGGCCACCGTATACAATTAATTCCTGGGCGGCTGTACCAACAGGGCCAATTGAATACTGTTTACCATCGGCTGTAAGAATTGAGTGTCTGAAGTCGATACTGCAAACTATGCCTGTTTTTACAGTCAGCCTTTCATTGCCGAATTTGGACTTAAGGTCACCGATAAGTTCGGGTGCTTCAATAAGCAGAAAACCGTTATTCAGCGCATTTCTCTTGTAGGTTTCATTAAATGAGCCGGCAACAACCAGACTGATGCCCCTGTACTTCAGGGCCGTGGCAGCCTGTTCTCTTGAGCTTCCGGTTCCGAAATTAAATCCGCCTGCAAGTATATCACCCTTGTTTACAATCTTGCCGAATTCAGGGTCATAGTTTTCCATGACCACTGAAGCCTGCTGTTCGGCAGTAAAATCGTCATTATATGTGTACTTACCCGGGTAGATGCCGTCGGTATTCATGTTATCCTGATGGCAGAAAATCAGTTCGCCTTCCAGTTTTTCAGGGAAACCATCAATTATTTTTACTTCACCCGAATGTACCTTGTTTTCAACTGTTTCTTTGATTGTTCCAAGGATTCCTGACGACTTTCCATTCCAGTCATAAGTAATCTTTCCGGCCAAAGCAGAGGCTGCAACAACGGCAGGGGAGGCCAGGTAAGCTTGTGCATTAGGAGAACCCATTCTACCCTTAAAATTCCTGTTCGTGGCAGATATACCTACTTCTCCGTCCTCCAGCAGACCGGTTCCAAGGCCAATGCATGGTCCGCATCCGGGAGGCAGCGGAATAGCTCCGGCTTCAAGGAGTGTCTGCCAGTCACCGCGCTTCTCGCTTTCTGCCTGTACTTCATTTGAGGCAGCAGCTATGTAAAAACTGACGTCTCCGGGAATTTTATGTCCCTTGACAATAGAAGCGGCTTCAGCGATATCCTCAACGCGGCTGTTAACGCATGATACAAGGTAAGCCTTATGAATTTTTACATCCCTGTTTTTTATTTCAGAAACGGGGTTCATTACCTTGACGGTATTAG
The DNA here is from genome assembly GCA_050258815.1 of Ignavibacteriales bacterium. Classification (GTDB taxonomy): domain Bacteria; phylum Bacteroidota; class Ignavibacteria; order Ignavibacteriales; family SURF-24; genus JAAXKN01. The sequence goes on along the minus strand of JBLMZM010000140.1, from coordinate 26,490 downwards.
GTCCCGATACGTATGGTTCAACTGAGCTAAGTTCAATGGTTATTTCCTTGGCGTAGAAAGCTCCGGGATCGGCCATAAGGCAATCCTTTTCCAGTCCGGCAATTTTACTTTCATTTATGCGGATACTCTGGCTGCCTGCCAGTGCATCTGAATTAACGCCTGCCGGCCCGCGTGACTGCAGGTACGAGGCGCGTTTTCTGAGCCAGCTAAGTGTAACCTCATCAATAGGAAAAACACCGGCCAGGGCACCCCATTCAGTTGTCATGTTGGCTATGGTGAGTCTTTCGTCCAGGGACAGATACTTTACGCCGTCTCCTGTAAATTCAATTGCATGATTAAGAACTTCATCGTGGTTAAAGAACCCGCAGAGGGCGATAATAACGTCTTTACCCGTCACACCCTTCTGCAATTCTCCTTTTAATTCTACTTTAGCTATGGGAGGAACCTGCCACCATGTTCTTCCGGTAGCCCAGATAGCTGCGGCATCCGTTCTTACGATTGGAGTCCCGAGGCATCCCAGACCCCCGTACATATTAGAGTGGCTGTCTGAGGCAACGACCATTGTACCTGGAAAAGCGTAACCCTCTTCGCACATGATCTGATGTCCGATCCCTCTGCCGGCAGGATAAAAATCGGCGCCCATGGATTTTGAAAATTCTTCTATCTTTCTGTATTTCTCCAGGTTCTTTTCACTCTTATCCTGTACGTTGTGGTCCAGTGTATTAACTACCTGAGAAGGGTTAGCCAGGCGGGCAGCGCCAATACTCTTAAACTTGGGTATTACAGCTCCGGTATTATCATGTGTCATCACATAAGCAGGTTTAATAGATATATAATCTCCCGAATGGACCTCATGAGAAGCTTCCAGGCCAACGGCAAATCTCTGAGCAATTTTTTCAATCAGGGTTTGAGACATGTTTTCATCTCCTGTTATATTTTATTTTATTCCGGAAATCTTTCAGCATCGATCTGCCGCAAAAGATGGTTAGTGCTTCTGCGGCAGGTCATATTCCGTCAATTCTATTTATCTAGGCCTTAAAAGGATCAAAACTAACAAAATCAGCATGGTGAACGATGATAGATTCTACCGTTCTCATTCCCAGGTCGCCTTCCTTTGAGTGGGTAGCGATTATGTGCTGTACTTCAGGGGGAATGCCGAATCTGTCTGTAATACCAATTCCGCTGAAAGGATGCCTGAGGAGTTTTCCGGCATGGCTGGTAGCCAGCTTGCCGTCCACCATTTCATATTCGAGCAGTTTGCCGACATCTATCAGTATTGCTCCGGCAATTAGTGTATCCATATCGATTTTAATCTCATTGCCAAAGTTTTCCTGCATAATGTTTGCCATCTCAACGGCAAGTTTGACGCAGGTACGTTTATGCGTCATAAATGAGATCTTACAGTTCTTCAGCAGCAGGGAAAAAGGAATGACCTGAAGATCTTCAGGGGAAAGTACGCTGTTTTCTACTGCATAGACCCAGCAATTGGTTACTTTTTCGCGTAATTCACTGTCTTTTATCCAGTTAATTTCGGGCCATATGTTTAATATTCTTTCTCGCATTTTTTCTCCTTACAGTTTTGCAATTATAGCGTCGGTCATTTCCTGAGTAGTGCAGGCTCCGTTTGCAAAAACGTTGGGTCCGCCCTTAAGCTTCATCATGTCGTATGTCTTTACGCAGCCTTCTTCAATTACCTTGCCAATAGCACTGCGTATTTTACCCGCTTTTTCATTTTCACCTATATGATCGAGCATCATGCATGCACTGAGAATCATTGCAATGGGGTTAACTATAGAAGGATTGAGTTCCTGATACTTTGGTGCAGAGCCGTGGGTAGGTTCAAATACGGCTACTTCTTCTCCGATATTTGCACTGCAGGCAAACCCAAGTCCGCCAACTAATCCGGCAAAACCGTCACTGATAATATCCCCAAACATATTTTCAGCCACTATTACACCATATATTTCGGGATTTTTTGTCAGCCACATCATCTGTGCGTCTATGTTTGTATCCCAGAGTTCAATCTCAGGGTAATTTTTGGCAATTTCCCTGGCTTCCTTAAACATCATACCGGAGGTTTCCCGCAGCACATTCGGCTTTTCGCATAGTGTTAAATTCTTATATCCGTATTTTTTAGCGTATTCAAACGCAGCAGTTAAAATCCTCCTGCTTGCCTTACGAGTAACTATACGGGTTGAAATTGCCAGATCTTCGCTTGGAGTATCCTTGAAAAATTTCATTTTTGTGTGGGTTTCCAGCGCATCACGAACCACTTTGGGAGGATTGGTCCATTCAACTCCGGCATACAAACCCTCTGTATTTTGTCTGAAGATCACTGCATCCACCATGGGCTCTTCAAAACCGTCATTGCTTCTTCTTATAAAATTCAGAGGATTTCCTTTAAAGGAGATACAAGGACGTATGCATATGTCGAGATTAAAATGCTGACGCAGACCAACAATTGGACTGAAATAAACATAACCTTTATCGCGCAGCGAAGGATCCAATTCTCTGGCGGCCGCATCTTTGGGTTTACTGGTAATAGCACCAAAAAGTCCTACCTTGTGTTCGGCTAATAGATCAATAGTTCTTTGAGGAAGGGCATTACCTTCTTTGATCCAAAAATCCCACCCTATATCACCATGGACATAATTTGCCTTAAAACCAACTGATTCTAATACTCTGATAGCTTCAGGGAGAACGGTCTTACCTATACCGTCACCGGGCATTGTTACGATAGTACGCATAATGTGAGTCCTTTTTTGTGAATAGCTGAAACTTTACAATGAAAATTAGAGAATTCCTCTTATGTTAGCAAGAAAAATACAAGTTTAGATTATTCATTACAACCCCCGGTTTAGCCGGAGAAGATGTCTTTTAAATATGCTTTCAAAGTGAGACCATAAAATGCTGAAATTTAACAAACCAGCAGGTCCTCACAGTTACTAGATCAGGCCCTGCTATATCCTGGCTGTTTTTATGTATAAAAATTACCATCACAAAATTTTTGCAAACATAAAAAAGATTTCATATCATATTTATATAGGGAGAGTAAAAGAGGGGAATATTACGGCAAACAAATCTTAATTGGCATAACTATTATTTCATTCCCTTGGCAGATCCATGGTATTTTTTAATTAAAAGGAGAAACAGCATGAGAAATCGTTTTGGTTATACAGTTGCAATATTAATGACTCTTTTGATTTTCGCTGCCGGATGTTCAAAAAAGGATTCGAATCCTTCCTCTCCGGCAGATACCGGCACCCAGACACCTCCTCCGGTGCCAAATGTGATCTTTAACGGTCCTGTTTCATCCTCACAGAACCCGATGTTAATGCTGGTAAATGGTTATGTGAAGTCAATGAACCTGTTCTTGAATTATTCCAGCCTGTTTGCCAACGTGCAGGCTACTTATGATAACGGGATCTGGAGCAGGAAATTCCTTAATGGCACATTGACCATGACACTGAATGCTACACCTCAGCAGGATGGAAGTTTTCTATGGAAACTTACAGTTAGCGGCACCAGTGATTCAGTAAGTTACAACAACTGGCTTGCTCTGGAGGGTACCACGAGTGCTGATGGCAAAACTGGCAACTGGAAATTATTCGCAAATAATTCCCAGCTGCTTCAGGGTGAATATGCCTGGAAGCAGAATCCCGACGGATCTCTGACAGGAAGCGTAAATGCCTTCGATAACAGCGGCAAACTTATTACAAGAACAGAACTGACCAATAATTCGGATAAGACCGGACAGGTGCTCTTCTATCTTGGACAGACACTTTCATTCAAGGCCCTGTGGGATGCTAATGGCGGGGGACAGTGGTGGCAGTATGGACTTGACGGAAACCCACTGCATCAGGGAACATGGTCTTAATTCAGAATGGTAATAATTCAAGGATGAGCAAAGCCTGCGTAAAAGCAGGCTTTGCTTTATATCATAATTTAATTTCAGCCTGAAAACTGTAGCCGTCAGTTGTTATATCTTCACCACTTGAAGCAGTTCTGAGCGAGTTATACTTTTCCGAATATTTAAATACCAGTGTCAGTCCGGCAGCCGGCCTGTACTGAAATTTAACATACCAGTTGATCCCTTTCCCATAGAGCATTGTGGAGACCAGAATGCCCGGTACGTCTCCTTCCATCTGAAATATCCTTGAATAATAAGAATCCGTATTAAAGTATGTAACTCTGGCATAAAAAGAGAATAAGTTACCAGATGACAGACCCGTTTCCTGATAAGCAGCAAAACCATTCTCTTTTATTCCGGTGCCAGTAATATTATAGTTGTTAAAGTCAATACGGCTTTTAAGATAGAATCTGTGAGAAAAATCATATAGAATTTCTGCCCTATAGGTTCTTACAATCCTTTCAGTTTTACCTGAAATATTGTCCCATTCAACTATTCCCTCATAACCATTCCTGTACCTGAGACTCATTTTAAGGTCGTAAACCGGGGGGAGGGAGAGATCAATTGACAGGTCATTACCATTTGACGGGAAGGCAGAAGAGGTGCGGACATGCCTGAACTGATCGAAGTAGATGTTAATTTTACCATAAGTACTCTGGATTCTAAGTCCGGTATAAACCCCCGATTCATCATTAGCTGCACCTGAGCTACCTCCGAAAGCATTGGAATGCAGCGCCGTAAAACCGGAGGGGTAATTCCTTATTGAAACCACAGAAGATATATTCTTATTCAATTTAATCTCCAATGAATTGATGAATGCAGCTTTTGACCTGGAGAAGGCAGCCTCACCCGAGAAGAACAGTTTTTCATAATGCAATTTACAGGATAAGGAAAATATGCCGAACCTGTTTCCCGACAGGTCATCCGGTGCCTCATTGAGGAAGGAGTGGCTGAATTCTGAATTGTAATACAATATACCTGCCCTGAAGTCGTTTGTGTTGTAATCAACCCTTAATCCATAAATGGACTCCTTTACCTTGTCTTTTCTGTCCAATTCACCGGTGCTTCTGTGATATCCAGAAGTCAGCAGGGAAGTAATTTTACCCGTTGAGGTGTCAACAGATGCATCGAGCCGGTTTGCAGAATAAAAAGGTGTAAGAGTAAAATTACTCAAGGGAATGCTTAATGCTGCTCCGCGGAAGAACCTGTTTTCATCACTTCCTGTGTATGGGATGATGCTGCTTTCAGGCTTATGCAGGTTATTTATTGCTTCACTGCCCTTGAGAAATCCGTACGGGCCCCATAGTGCGAGTCCCTGTCCGAACTGAACGCTATAATCCCCAACTATTATAGCATTAAAGCAGCTGAAGTTCCTGACTGAGAGATAAAATGAAGTAAAATCCGTAAGGCTTTTTTCTCCCGCATCTTTTTCAAAAGTGAGCCCTAGCATATATTTGCTATGGTTGTATAGTTGAATGCGATTATAAATTTTAGCAGGTGAACCATTATAGTTGTTTTCCGTAACTGCTTTATTATTAAGCGTGTTACCGGATATCCTTGTGCGCAGGCTTGCATGAAAGTCCTCGGCAGAATTTGGCTTATTGCTTAAATTGTTTGGATTGGCCTTGGTCAGTTCAGTATTCCCTGTAGTTAAGTATGGTAAAATGCAATAGATGTTGAGGTTAGAGAGATCACTGATTGAGTGCAGTTCATTAGTGCTGAAGAAGGGTCCATACTTTCTTCTGTGTTCCAGGATGGATAGTGCACCGCTGAAACCGAGGAAAGGAACCCTCAGAAGATCATATAATCCGGCAGTATTAATGTTGACAGGGTCATCGGAAGTGACTTCAAGGAAATCATATTGCTCAGGACCCGTTATAAAAGGTATGGTTCCTTCCAGCTGCTGGATAAGATATTTGTCCGGTAACACACAGGAGGAATCCTGTTGTGAAAACCGTGCAGAGGGAATTGCAACTAGCAGTATTATTATACTGTACTGAAGTTTAGTGGTCATTGTTATTATTATAAATGGAAGAAGTCTGTTTGGGATTTGAAAAGGATATTATTTATGTGAACTTTTATCATCACTTCTGAAGCTTATAAGTACACCAGCCTGGTGTGTTATTCCGAGGTCCTGGTGGCTGAAGACTGCATAGTCAAATTCGAAATATGAATACTTCAGTCCGATGCCTGCCGTAAACTTATCGGGTTCGGTGGACAGTCCGATTCTGAGTGCAAGATATCTGATAATATCATACTCTATCCCGGCTCTTACGGACGGGGGATACGCCCTGTCCTTTTCAAGGGATGCATTCAGTGTAATTTCGTCTGAAGCTCTGTAGCTGAAACCAGAGCTGAAAATCTGAGGAATCTGATCTTTTTCATTTCCAAAGGATGAATGAAATAAATTATGTATGGAGAGGCCCCAGCTTAGATAATCTGTTAAACCTGCCAGTATTCCAAGATCCAATGTAACAGCCCCGGCTGCACCGTAGTTTTTAATGGAAACATTGTTATAATTAACCGCAGCGCCCAGGCATATTGCCGGGAGTTTGCAGGCATATGCCAGTGATAACCTGTTTTCACGGTACAGTTCAAAACCATACGTTGTTGCTCCCAGTGAAAACGATCCGATACCGGTCGGCTCATTATAGGCAAATGCACCCTGGGCAAGCTCCTGCAATCCGAATGGGGAAGGGGAATAAAATATACCGAACTCTCTCCAGCCGACCTGTGCCAGGCCCGCCGGGTTATTAAAAACCGCAAAAACATCATTACTTTGTGCAACATCAGAATTGGCCATAGCTATCTGTCGCGCACCTGGATTTAGTTGTGCATAAAAAAGTGAGGAGGAAACAATTAAGAAGAAATATGTGTATAAAACAGGAGGCATGGAAATGTCATAAACATCTGGCATAATAATATTCAAATTTATATATTAAATCAACATTTAAATAATTTTTGGAAACAGAGATGAAATATTTAATAACTCTCCTATTAATCCTTCTGCCTGCTTACCTCTTTGCTCAAGAACTGGAAGCTACCGTTAAGGTGAATTATGAAAGCCTGCCGACCACAAATAAAGATCTGCTTGGAAATTTTGCGCAGGAGATCCAGGATTATCTGAATAATAACCGCTTTTCCGGTCAAACCTGGGAGGGGAGCAAGATTAAATGTTCATTCAACATATTTTTAGATAACGCAACTGATGATACCCATTATTCAGCACAGGTGAATGTTACCAGTCTGAGACCTATTTATAAAAGCTCCAGGTCTTCACTGATGCTCAATGTTATGGATAATGCGTGGAATTTCACATACCAGCGCGGACAGTCGATGTATTTTAATTCGAATATTTTTGACCCCCTGACCAGCTTTTTAGATTTTTATGCTTATCTGATCATTGGTCTGGATGCCGATTCATATACAATGCTGGGAGGATCACCGCTTTTTACACAGGCTTATAATCTTACGCTGTTAGGACAGAACAGCACTACTCCCAAAGGCTGGGAAAAAAGCACAAGTCCTTATAGCCGCAGGGGTTTAATTGAAGATCTGGTAAGTGAAAAGTTCAGGACCTTCAGGGAAGATTATTTTGATTACCATTACAACGGCCTGGACATATTTTCAATTCCCAAGTATAAAGAAAAAGCCCAGGGTAATATTGCCAAGCTTGTTAAGGATCTGGATGCTACAAGAGCAAAACTGGATATAAGGGGAGTGCTTCTAAAGGTTTTCTTTGACGCAAAGAATTCTGAGGTTATAAATTATCTGAGTGACTACCCTGATAAGTCGATCTTCAGCATGTTAAAGAAAATCGATCCTGCCCATATCTCTAAGTATGACGAAGCTGTTCAGCAGCCCTAAAGTATAACCGGCTTATTTCAATGCCGGCATTATCGAAGATGAAATTAAACAAAAAATCCTGATATCTGAATTCAGACATCAGGATTTTTTATAACTGGTTATAATATTCTTACTTTAGGTCAATTTTGAGGATTTTATCGCCCTGATCCACTCTTGACACCACATTCATACCTTCAATTACTTTACCAAAATTTGAATAACGCCCGTTCAGGTGTGGGAAGTTGCTATGCATAACAAACCATTGGGAGCCTTCGGTATCCCTGCCTGCACTTGCCATCCCTACATAAGCGCCGTCAAATGGAACGGGGGAGGCTTCGGTAATGATTTCGTAGTCAGGTCCACCCCAGCCTGTCCCATCAGGATCTCCGGCCTGGATCACAAAATCGGGCACCACACGATGGAAAATAATGTTATTATAGAACCCTTTCAAGGCAAGATAACAGAAACTGCCCACTGAAACTGGTGCCATTTCGGGAGAGAACTTTATAGTAAAGCTGCCCTTATCGGTTGTTATTCTGGCACTTTTGTATTTAAATGCATTATTCCAGAAATTACCGAAATTCAGCAGGTCATCTTTGCGAGGGTAGTTCTTACCCAGTTCCCTGAATGCAAAACTGCTTACTGAATGCAGTGCCGACATTTTCATTGAGTTCAGCACTTCGAGCCTGAACTGGGGACCGATCTTTTTTGCAAGGTTTGCCAGGGAAAAATTACTTTCCATAAAATAGGGATTGTCCAGGTATAGCGCCGTCTGCCTTTTTACTATTTTTTTAAGTTCAGGGGCATGCCTGATTATAAACAGGGAATCGAGGCCGTCTGCAGTTACGGAAACAGCAGCGGCAAAGTCAGATGATAGATTTAGCATTAGCAGGCTATCCAGGCGCTGGTCATCAGGGAAGTATTTCTGCAGCTCAAGTAAACCGCCAAGAAGTTCGAGCCGCTCATTCTTATCCTTTGCAGATGCATTTTCAAGTAAAAATGCCAGATTCTTCTCCGGTGAAGAATGGTCTTCTGCAATAGCCCTGAACAGGAATATATTCCTTACCCTTCCTTTTGTTTCATTTATGAGCTCAAAAATATTACCCGGATTTATCTTTGCATAGCTAATTAACAATTCTCCAAGTGTATTTGCTGTATACGCGGAGTGCAGAATTCTGGTCCTGATCTCATCCTTAAGATAACCAAGGAGTCCGCTATCCGGCACTACTTCCTTTACTGAAATAGCAGCCTGTCTGGAGACATTTGGATTTCTGTCCTCAAGAAGCTGAAGGTATGAATCCAATTCGTCGCGCGAATTATACTTTTTGTAGCACAATACCCTGGCCGCTTCAGTTCTTATTCTCCAGTCAGTATTCTTAATAAGTGAGTCTGCCAGCAATGAGCTGCCTGAGAAGGTTTTTAGTTTCCTGAGTGCAGAGAGTGTATACTGCTTAAGTATAACGGCATCTTCGTGATTCTCTTTTTCCGAAAGTAAACTGAGCAGGTCATTTTCCATTGTTACCGGAAAGCCTGACCTTGAGAGGGCATATACAGCATTTATTCTGCGTTTCAACGGAAGTTTTTTATCTGTCAGTTCTTGCCTGAGAACTTCGGTTTCCTTACCCGTTGTTGACTTGATTCCTCTTGAATTAAAATTTGCAATTGCGAGTGTTAGGCCGTTAAAATTCTTATTCCCTTCCCTGAAGTATTTCTCAATAAGCAGATCGAGTGTGCTTTTACCGGCAGTTTTTCCTAATGCCTCGAAGGCAGATTCCCGGAAGCGGTTTTCTTCTTTTGAATCGATTTTATCCAGCAGGAAGGGAAGTGAAAGGTCCGAGGGTCCCAACTGTCCCAGTGCAAAGGAAATATAGTTGCCGTATTTAGAATAATCCAGTTTTAGTATGGAAGGAATAAATGTTGTATCAGTGCTGTTGCTTATGCTGAGCAGACCGGCTTTGACCCTTTCGGCTATAGGAGAGGAAAGATAGTTTTCCATGATGCCACGGTCAAATTTCCTGGCGAATGTAGTCTGTACCAGATCATAGTCAGCCGGGCTGTACTGTGCATAAAGGGGAAGAGAGAGCAGCAGGCAGAGAAAGAATAATACTTTTTTCATAGGGAGATCCTTAATGGGAAATGAGGTTATCCTTAAGAATAATTTACTATTTAACAGCGGTTTAAAGCTGCAGTATTTATGAAGGTTTGGGACAGCTAATCTGATCTTAAGCGCCCCTTCAGGGGGCGCCTAAGCTGCAAATCATCATGTCCGCTTATCAGATACTTTTCTGGAATACCCTGTATTTTTTATACAGTTCACCATTCATCACCTCTGCACCCCTGTTCATCATTTCATTGTCCTCGAGTATCCAGCTTGCTTCACCCAGATCTACACCCAGGTTATGGGCGCGATTGACGATCTCATAGTAAAATGTAGCATCCAGGCCTTTTTTCTGAAATTCAGGGATCAGACCGAGTGTAATGATTCTAACCCAGCGTATTTTTTTCTTTTGTGTGAAAAGTTTCAGAAAGCCAAACGGAAACAGTCTTCCGTTCATCTGCTTAAATACCTGATTGTAATCCAGTATAACGAGTGCGAAACCAACGAGCTGGTCCTTTACCTTGCCAAAGATTACCAGAGATGGTTCTGCCAATGGCTTCAGGTCCTCTGCCATTGCGTCCAGTTCCTCATTTGTCAAAGGAACAAAACCCCAGTTGGGAGCCCATGCTTTGTTATAGACATATTTTACTTTTTCGAGCTCGCCGTTAAAGTCCTTCATATTCAGGGCTTCTATCTCAAGTCCGGCGCGCTTTGCTGCCAATTCCGCCACACGTTTCAGTTTTTCGCTGGATAGTACCTTTTTGTTTTCCAGTTTATATGCATAAAGATCCTTTACCTTACTAAGTCCGTAATTCTCACACAGATCCAGGTAATATTTAGGGTTATACGGCATCAGGAGTCTTGGTTCGTCATCAAAACCTTCCAGCAGCATTCCCCATTCGTCATTGCTGGATGGACTAGCCGGTCCTCTCATGGCGTCGCAGCCTTTAGAACGCAGCCATTCTTCTGCCCTTGAAAGTAAGGAGTTTGCCACTTCCTGGTCGTTAATGCATTCAAAAAAGCCGAAAAACCCTACTTTATCGTTGTGATACTTATTATGCAGGTCGTTTTTGATGGCTGCAACGCGGCCGACAGGTTCCCCATTTCTTTCAGCAATGAACATTTCCATTTCAGCATGTTTATAGAATGGATTTTTCTCTTTGCTTAAGATTTTCTTCCTGTCCATTATTAGCGGCGGAACCCAGTATTTGTCATTTTTATAAAATTTCCACTGCAGTTTGATAAACTGCATCAGATCCTTTTTAGACTCAACAGTCTTTATTGTAATATTTCCCATGCAATTCCCCTTAAAAAAAAAGCATACTTTTTAACAGTATGCTTATTACGTAGAAATTTTAATTCATAAATCCGCACAATATTTGCGATGTTCATTTCAGGCCTTCAGTCCCGAATACAAATCCACATTATCCGGAGCTGAAGGTAGCCTGCAGCAAATAATTGCCGGGGTAGAGAATTAACTAAATTATTCCCAGTTTTTTGCCATTCCGTTTGAAAGCATCTACTATATATTCCAGGTGCTGATCTTCATGGGTCGACATATAGCTTGTTCTCATCATTTGTCTTCCCTGAGGCACTCCCGGAGAAATAAATACGTTTACGAACACTCCATCCTCGAAGAGCATTTTGCCCATCTGGAATGCCCTCATATCATCGCCGATGATAACAGGTACAATTGCTGTCCTGCTGTCAATTACGTCGAAACCGGCATCTTTCAGGCAGCTTCTTACTTTTGCCGCATTGCTGATAAGGCGGGTTACCCTTTCAGGTTCTTCAATAAGGATTTCGAGGGCTGCTATTGCTGCTGCAATGGAAGCCGGAGTTGGAGAGGCGCTGAAGATCAACGCAGGTGAATGGTGCTTCAGGTAATTTATTACCTTTGCGTCACCAGCCACAAAACCGCCCAAAGAGGCGAATGTTTTACTGAATGTTCCCATGGTCATGTCAATATCATCAACCAGGTCAAATTCACTGGCCGTACCTCTGCCGCCCTTGCCGATTACGCCAACTGAATGGGCGTCATCGCAAAGTATTCTGGCGTTATTTTCTTTGGCTATTCTGTTCATAGTAGGGAGATCTACAATTTCACCGCCCGTACTGAATACACCATCAGTTACAATAAGTTTTGGAGCCTCATAAGGAAGCTTTTTTATTACTCTTTCGAGGTCATTCATGTCGTTATGTTTGTAGCGCACAATATCTGCTGTAGCGCCTTTTGCCATAAGATTACCGGCAACTATACATGCATGATTGTCCTTGTCGGACACAACATACTCCCCGCGCTGTACCAGAGTAGGGATAATTCCCTGAGCCGTCTGATAGCCTGTACTGAAGAGCAGGCAGGCTTCTTTTCCCAGGAATTTTGCCAGTTTTTCTTCCATTTCCACGTGCAGGTCAATGGTCCCTGTAAGATAACGTGAACCGGAACAGCCAGTGCCATATTTTTCCACGGCCTTAATCGCTGCTTCTTTTACGCGTGGGTGAGCAGTCAAACCGAGATAATTATTGGATCCTGCCATAATTACTTTTCTGCCTTTCATCGTAACAACAGGTCCTTCGTTTTCTTCAATTTCTCTGAAGTATGGATAAAGACCTGATGCCTTTATCTCATCTGCTCTGGTAAATTCAAAACACTTCGTAAATAGATCCAAAATTTTCCTCCTCAATTGATTTACTTAGTATGAAATTAAAATCTTTCTTTATATTTTTGTCTGGTTTCACTCGCTGTGTTTTTTTTTACTGCAAAATGTATAATTAAATAGACTTAAAATCAAATGGAAATTAATATGGATACTAATAAGATTGCCGTCGTAACAGGAGCAAACGGTTTCGTCGGGAGCCACCTTGTTGATCTTCTCCTGAGCAAGGGCTTTAAGGTAAAGTGTATTACCCGGAAGTCGAGTAATCTTAAATGGCTGAGCGGAAAGAGTGTGGAAATAGTGGATTGCGGATTATTTGACAAGGAAGGACTGAAAAAAGCATTCATTGGGGCGGAATATATTTTCCATGTTGCCGGTGTTGTTAAATCTAAAAAGCCCGAAGGGTATTACATGGGCAATGTAGAAACTACACGCACAATACTGGAAGCTGCACTGGAAATAAAAGATACAATTAAAAAAATTCTAATTGTAAGCAGCCAGACAGCGTGTGGACCCTCGCTGGACGGAAAGCCAGTTAACGAGGAAACAATTTGTCATCCGATTACAACTTACGGCAAAAGCAAGCTGGAAGAGGAAAACCTGGCCAAAACCTACATGGACAGGCTGCCCATTACTATATGCAGGGCTCCTGCTGTGTATGGCGAAAGGGATACTGAAATATTTATTTTCTTCCAGACCTTTAACAAGGGGCTTATGACCTCAATCGGTTTGCACGACAAGCCTCTCAGCTTAATCCACGTACTTGATCTGGTTCAAGGCTTTTACAAGGCCGCAATCAGCGAAAATTCCGTCTGCAAGACTTATTTTATAAGTACTGAAAGGACATATACCTGGAAAGAGATAGGGCAGATTACTTCGGAAGTACTTCATAAAAAAGCACTAAAGGTAAAAGTGCCTCATTTTGTGGTCTACACAATTGCCGCTATTGCACAGTTTTTTGCAATGTTCAGTTCAAAACCTGCAACGCTTAACCTGGAAAAAGCCAGAGATCTTGTGCAGAAGGCATGGACGTGCGATACTTCAAAAGCCGTTAAGGAACTGGGCTACAGGCAGGAAATATCCATAAAAGACGGTATTCAGAGGACCTGCGACTGGTACAAAGAAATGAAGTGGTTATAAATAAATAGCCCTGAAAAAATCAAACAGAAAAGCCGGAAAGCGGATTGACTCCGCTTTCCAGCAAATGTGATATACACCTGCTGCAGTCCGAATTACCGAAATTTCTGACTGCTGGTTTCAATCCAAATTCCTTTACTAATCTCTCTACAAGTCTGCATTCGCCGCTTTTATCCACATTTTCGATTATCCAGTATTTTGTTACTGTGCATTCAGGTCTGGATGTCAGAAGGTCAATGTGCCAGTGAATGGTCTTATCTTTTTTCAGGTGGCGGTTAATTCTGTAACTGAGGTTTTTCTGTGCACTGCCAGAATAATAATAGTATCCCTTTTCCAGGTGCAGGTGTCTGAAGCGTTTAGAGTCAATAATCATTGATTCACTCAGGCGCAATTCCAACAGGTAAATACCTGAATCAGTCTTAATTGGCTTTTGCACCCTCTTTTATCCAGGTAACAATTCCATCCAGCTGGTTTTTCGTCAGCTGTGGATAATTCAGAGGAGGCATCGGTGTTGAGGCTCCAGGGCGGATTGCCCAGACCAGACGGCTGTTATCGGGAGATCCCGGAACAATCATTGTAGGATCAGACATTGTATTCTGATAAGAGGTCAGGCTCAGGCCGGCTGCTCTTTTAGAATCATCGTGACAACCTGCGTTATTGCACTTAACTTCGAAAAGGGGCTGGATGTGCTCATTGTAACTCACATTACTGGAGGGAATTACCTTCGAATCGATGTCCGAATTAGTAACCGTATCCTTGCAGCCCACAGCAATCACGAAACCAAAAAAGATGCAAATTAGAAGAATATTGTATTTCATAATATTATTAAAAGTGATTCGATGTTCAAATATTCGATATTTCCGTCAATTTTCAAATTTATTTATTGACAGCTATAAAGATAAAGCGTGATCCTGTATTTTTCAATGCTATTTAATTGATTTGCAAATACTATTGACTAAAATGAAATAATACTCTAGATTATCATCATATTTCCACGGGGTCACAGAGTTAAACAGGAATAAAGAGGTACTGATGTCATCATTAATTCCTGCCTGGGCAAGTCATTACGAGGAATTCTGGAGAGCTATAATTGAGCGCAATCTTTGGTTCATTAAATTAAGATACGGCGCTGTTGCAATGCTTGTAGCCATGCTGTTCGGTCTGGAATTCATTTTAAAAATACCCCTGACCGGAACTCAGCTGACTGCCATTATTATAATTACGCTTTCAATTCTGCTATATAACATTTTTTTCCAATATATCCGCCGCTTTGTAAAACCGGATCCGGATAAGTTTAACAATCTTCACCTTTCACTTCTCCAGATTGAGCTGGATCTCTGCGCATTGATTTTCCTGATTTATTACACGGGCGGCATAGAAAATCCCCTTTATATGTTCTTTATATTCCATATGATTATCGGCAGCCTGATACTGCCGGGATTTGTAATATATTCCATCTCCGTTGTGGTTGTTTTTCTTTTTGCACTTATGATCTTCGGTGAATATTCCGGCCTTATTCCGCACAACGGGCTTCAGGGGCTTCTCAGTCATCCTTTTTATAACAACCTTAATTTTATAATAATATTCCTGATTGTATTCAGCCTCATGATGTTTGTCAGTGTAACCATAGCTAATAAGATAGCACGTGAGTTATATAAGAGGGAACAGGAACTGATGGAGGCTTTAAGCAGACTGAAAGAAGCTGAAATAGAGAAACAGAAGTATATAATGGGGGTGGTTCATGAGATTAAATCACCGCTTACAGCCGTACATTCGTTCCTGGACCTGATACTGGGGAATTTTATAGGACCAGTGAACCAAGAAATTTCTGACCGGCTGAACCGGGCAAAGATAAGAACTGATGAGGCCATAAACATGATTAATAACAGTCTGCGGATTTCCCGGCTCAGAATGCTGGATGATATCGGGGCAGATGAGGTCAGGCCCGAAGAGGTAATCGGTAATATTATTGAGCAATATAAGGCAACGCTTGAGCAGAAGCATATCTGTCTTAATTTTTTTGATAACAGGGAATCAAAGGCTCCTCTGAAGGCCGACAGGGCTCTGATTGAAATTGCAATCTCAAATCTTATTGGTAATGCTATAAAATATATCGGACAGGAAAACGTTTTGTCTCAGGGAAAAATAGAAGTAATGCTTAAATCCGATGGCGAAAATATTTTTATTGAGGTGTGCGACAATGGAGTTGGAATACCGCGGGAAGAAACCGGCAAGGTATTTAACGAATTTTTCCGCGGTTCGAACATTAAACATAAAAATTTTGAGGGTTCAGGCATGGGACTCTCGGTAGTTCACCACATAATCCAGCGTCATGCAGGTGATATACAAGTTGAAAGCCCTTCCCGCCTGGGAAGCGGGAATAACCCCGGTACAGCATTTATAGTAAGGCTTCCTGTAAGCTCCAACGGAAGCATAGCAGAAAAATCAGAATCCGGGATGGTGTCCCGGATTCAAAATTGATTTAACAAATTTCCATTTAGCAGAATTCCGGTTGCTTATCTGCCAGGGGAGGAAAACAGGACCATCCCGGGTACTTCCACTCTGGTCCTGTAAACTGCATTGGTTTCATCTTCAGTAATATAGAGCGTTTTCATGTCCTCATCTGCAAATTCAACATTGCTTACCTTTTTCCCCGGTAATTCAATTTTATATTTGATACTGCCCAGGGGTGAAATTACGTATACTCCGCCGCCGCCGAAATGAGCAGCATAAAGATCGCCGGAATCATCGAAAGCAATTCCATCCGGATCACCGCCCGGGAGGTCCACAAAAACTGAGAACTGACCAAGCGACCCATCCTCATTTACCGGGAATTTGATTATTCTCTGGAAGGCGGATTCGCAAACGTATACACTTTTCCCGTCTTTTGAAAAAGCTATGCCATTCGGGAAGCCAAGTCCTGTATATACCTGCTTTGTAGTCTTAAAATCAGCACTGATCATGTATAATGACCCATCCAGGACATTCCGGTCGTAGGATTTAGGGTCAGTAAAATACAGATTGCCTTTCGGATCGAAGGCCAGATCGTTAGGGCGGTTGAACTTTATGCCGTTATAACCCTCAGAAACAGCCTGACAGCTGCCATCGGGGAAGAATCTAAGTATGGCTCCCTTGCCGAATTCGCACGCAAAGATGCTGCCGTCCTTATAAACCGTGAGCCCATTGGTTTTTTCAAAAGAGTAGGGTTTCGAAGGGGCTGAGACAAACGAATCCACTTTATCGTTAATAATGCGTGTGATCCAGTCACCATAGCAGTTGGAAACATAAAGTGTATCTTTGCCATTCCAGGCGGGTCCCTCCGGAAACTTTAGTCCCTCGGCGATCTTACTGAGTGGTAATTTTATCAGTTTTTCATTGTTTTGTGACATGATAGTACCATTAAATTGTAAATAGATTAAAATAAGAGTAAATAACTGGAATTTTTTCATGACAACCCTCGTTCTCATAATATAACAGTGAATATAATTGTGCTGCATCTGAATAGACCTGGTTTGCCTGAACAACAGTATTATAGTTTTACTTCAATATTAAGAATAATTGTTTTCAAATTAAAGTATTAATTGAAATGATTTGAAGAATGGACCTTCACTATAACCGAAATAAACAGAGATTAATAAAAATTTTAGGAGAATATTTGTGATGACAAAGAAAGTACTGTTTTATCTGTTTACCGGTCTGTTTCTTTTCAGCACATTAAAGGCACAGACCAATCATATTATCAGCGTAGCTAATTTTGCATTTACACCTGCCAGTATTACGATTACGGTAGGGGATACGGTAACCTGGAAGTGGGTTAACGGTACACATACAACAACCTCTGATAGTACGCAGGGCAGCAATTCATGGAATTCCCCCATCAGCGCCTCTTCTACAAGTTTCAGTAAAGTAATTACTTCGCCCGGACTGCACAGATTCTACTGTATCCCGCATGGGAGTCCCGGAGGCATTGGAATGTCGGGTACCATTACTGCAAATCCCAGGGTAACATCAGTTGAATCAAGGGGGAAGGCCTTCAGCTACAATTTATACCAGAACTATCCGAATCCTTTTAATCCTTCGACCCTGATAAGGTTTTCCGTTCCGGAGAATGCATATGTGGTCTTAAAGGTATTTAACGCCCTTGGAAGTGAGGTGGCCACACTCCTTAACAATAATATGTCACCGGGACAATATGAAGTAAATTTCAACGGGGCCGGATTTACCAGCGGTGTTTACTTTGTGCAGATGAAGGCTGGCAGCTTTGTCAATATAAAGAAAATGATTTTACTGAAATAAGCTTTGGATAAATATAAAGGATTTATTACATTTGTAATTGAAATTTTAATGATATTACATATTATTAGAATATACACTGGCGCGTTCGTCTAGAGGCTTAGGACGCTGCCCTCTCAAGGCAGAGATCACGGGTTCGAATCCCGTACGCGCTACGATAAAACCCCTGATTAAAAGGGGTTTTTTGTTTTCAGGGGTATCAGGTCCGTCAGGCGATTTTCAGTGATTGGGTTTTTTTATTATTGACAGCAGAAACCCTTTTACCAGGGAACCGAATGAATGCATGTAGTCACTATGGGATTTTAATTCCTGTGCCTTCTTCTTCATTTCTTCATGGGAATGTTTACGCTTTTTTTCCATATTGCTGATATCCTGCAATTTATAAGAAAAATTACTGCATATAATCCAGGCTGCATGTGGTCTGTTGAATTTCCTGGTGACTGCGCACGGTCTGCTGAACAGACCGGGAAAACTTAACAATCCAATGGCTTCAGGGGAGAGGGTCCCTAAGAAACCACATCCTTCCGGCGCTTACCCATAATAAAATAAATAATAGCACCAAATACCGGAACAAGTATTACAATCAGTACCCAAAGCAGCTTATCGTTGCTCTGCAGACTGCTTTTCATAATATCAACAAGGGCTATTATCATTAATGCAAAGGGAACGGCCACCACGAAAAAAAATAAAAGGATAAGTATTATTTCTCCTGCGCCCAGAATACCCATGATGCCTCCGGTAAAAATAGTTAATGACAAGATAACTACTGTGAATCATTCCAGAAAACCGGACAATAATCATTCCTTGCAAAACGTAACCAGATGCAAAATAGGACATTTTTTTTCAAGTGACAATCAAAAATTAAATTTTCTCTGTTAGGAAACTAAAATTTTATTATTTTGTTTTGAACAAAAACAGAAAGATTGATATGAAACGGTTTGACAGGCATATATTTGTATGCGAGAACAAACGGCCCGAGGGTCACCCAAGGGGATGCTGTGCCGATAAGGGCTCCCCGGAAATCAGGGAGAAATTCAAGAAAAGGTTAAAGGAACTTGGACTCAAGCATCTTGTGCGTGCTAATACCTCCGGCTGCCTGGATGCGTGCGAATTCGGAGCCACTGTTGTAGTTTATCCCGACCAGGTATGGTATGGGGGAGTAAAAATTGGCGACGTGGAAGAAATTATTCAAAGCCACATAATTAATGATATCCCGGTCGAAAGACTTCAAATAAAAGATAAGAGATTTAACAGAGATGCCGAGCAATAAAGAAAAACTGCACGCAAAAGAGGTGTTTGACCGCCTGAGGATGGAATATCCCGAGGTTAAGTCAGCCCTTGATTTCACTACACCTTTTGAACTGATAATTGCGACAATACTGTCTGCACAATGTACTGATGCGCGGGTAAATATTGTTTCAAAGGATTTGTTTAAAAAGTATACGGGACCCGCAGATTTCCTCAGGGTTTCGAATGAAGAACTGGAAAAAGATATTTTCTCAACCGGCTTTTACCGCCAGAAGGCAAAGAGCATTAAAAACTGCTGCCAGATGCTCATAGACAAATATGACGGCAATATTCCGGCCGATTTTGATGCTTTGACCACTCTGCCCGGAGTAGGCAGGAAAACAGCCTCTGTGGTAGCTGCCAATGCCTTCGGAATTCCTGCAATTGCGGTAGATACACACGTAAAGCGACTCTCGAATCTGCTCGGTTTTATTGATTCCGAAGATCCTGAAAAAATTGAAATGAAATTGAAAGAGCTGCTTCCTGAAGAAGAATGGATCAACTCATCTCATTATCTGATAAATCACGGAAGGAAAATTTGCATTGCACGCAGACCTAAATGTCTGGAATGTGTGCTTGGTGATATATGTCCCAGTTTTAAGCCATAAAAGGAGAGCCTGATGACCAGCAGAGAAGAATGCCTCGCGCTGTTAATGGAATACACTAAAAGCGACAGTCTTTTGAAACATGCATATGCAGTTGAAACCTGTGTGAGGGCATATGCTAAAAAAATCAACGAGGATGAGAATTATTGGGGGAATGTGGCGCTGCTGCACGATTTTGACTATGAGATGTATCCATCGATGGAGGAACACCCCTATAAAGGTAATGAAATTCTTAAGGCCCGGGGTTTTGATGAAAATTTCAGACAAGCCATTATGTCACACGCCGAATATACGGGAGTCCCGAGGGATACTCTTCTTGCAAAAACTCTTTTTGCGTGTGATGAACTGGCCGGTTTTCTTACGGCAGTAGCATATGTAAGACCCAGCAGGTCGATAGAGGAAGTTGAAGTAAAATCAGTCAAGAAGAAGTTGAAGGACAAGGCATTTGCCCGTGCAGTAAACAGGGATGACATTATTAACGGGGCTTCTGAGCTTGGAATTCCTCTCGATGAACACATTCAGTTTTGTATAGATGCCATGAAGGCCAACAGGGCCGAATTAGGATTATAAGAATTGTAATTCACCGGATCTGCATCAAACAGATCCGGTGAAAATAAAAAACTAATTAAAAGACTGATCCCACCTGTAACCAAGTTTTACCACATAAGATGCATCCAGCAGTTTGCGGACCGAAGTAATCCTGTAACAACCGAAGATACCAAGTCCGCCATTAATATTTGAATATACCGTTTCATCAGATCGGATCGAAAAATTATCGAGCACCCCTTTTGTACTGGAATAGTAGCTGGTAAGTGCCTTGTCGAATTCCATCATATCAACTTGCACATATTTAAGGAAATAATCGGTAGTGTTTGGATCCCCGTTTGCAACCTTATGAAGTGCTGAATCGATGCAACGGTATTCAAATGAGCAGGAATCTGCCTGTGAATACAGAGGGTAGTAGGGTATCTGTTTATCGCCCTGTTTTATATAGGTCGCAGGCACCTGAGTCAGAAATTCCACCTTCCTGCCATTTATGTCTTTGCGGTAGAGTATGCTCAGGCGGGGGAATGCAAAATGATCGCTGTTAACGGGCTCCCAGCTGAATGTATAATATTCCCCGGCAAGATACCAGTTCACCTTAGGGTCAATTCCGTCTGGAAACGTATAAGAAAATTTGAAATCATTTGATTCTGGCGGTGTAGTAACTGCTGAAAGAACCTCTCCGCTTTTCAATTGCGCAACAATCTTTATATCCTTCTGCGCGAGGAATTTTATGCCTGTAGCATAATAATACTGCTGCTTATTGCTGTAGCGGCTGGTATCTGTTCTTATGCGCGAACCTTCCCGGAGCTGAAATGACTGATTCCCCTGATATATTGTTACTACTGCTCCTGAAACAGCAGGATCAACATTGTTAATATCGGGATTAAAACCATCAACGTCATAGGTTCTGCTGATGACTGCCCTGACCGTGTCCGAAGAAACATTTATAATGCACGTAAGTATATATTGCTGTTTGAATTCCGCTTTGGGATTGACGGTTTCCTCGCACGAGATGTTGAATAATGCTATAACAGCAAGAGAAATTATTAATAGTATTTTTTTCATAGTTCAACCTTCAATGAAACTGAGGGGAGGAAAGGCAGCATATTGACCTGCTTTCCTGAGTCCTTGTCGAAATAAAAAATGTTTTTTCTGTCGTATACATTCATGATGCTGGCATCAAAGATAAAATTGGCAAAGTTAAAGCTGAATTTTTTCGAAACCCCGATATCCAGTCTGTGATAAATACTCAGTCTCTTCAGGTTCCTTCTATCCCATATGGTAGAGGATGTGAAGTTATTAAGATTCTGTACCGACCATACATCATCAATATTAAGTCTGTCATAAAATCCGGTAATCGGCGAAAATGGCAGTCCGGAGTTTAAAAACCATGTAGCATTTACCTCCCAGCCTGCACCCAGATTATAGCCGGTAAGTATATTAAGGGAATGGCGCAGGTCGTACTTGGGATAGTACTTCGCCCCTTTGGTATCAATCTTATAAGCCCAGCTGAGAGAATATCCGGTCTTCAGAAACAGGTCCGAAGCCTGCAGCTTGATCAATGCTTCAAGTCCATATGATTCACCGTTAACGTTAATGTAATCCGGGTCGCTGGCGAGGAACTTATTATAATTCGTTTCCGTCAGGTTAGTCAGATATTTGTAGTATCCTTCCAGCTCAATGGTAAAGTTTTCCGAAAGGTATGTGCTCATTCCGAGCGTAAACTGGGTGCCTTCGCTTGCAGCAACATTATCCTGAATGATTGTCCATGGCTCGAATATGGATATCAGGTCATTCTCGTTTGAGATGGTAATCATTTCCTGTGAATACCTGCCGACTCCGGCCTTGAGGGCTATATAGGGAACGGGCTTATAGGTAACATTAATGCGGGGTTCAAGCAAGAAAGGTCTTAAGACCGAGAGCGAAGTAAAGTTAATGCGCATTCCCAGGTTCAGTCCCACGTTCTCATACCTGTAAAACTTATAATTAGCATATCCGCTCAATTCATATCCATTTTTATTAAAGCTTATATTTTTAGAATACAGGTTCTGCATTGAAAGATCGGTATTAAGGAACTTATGATCCAGACCGAAGTTCAGTTCGTCGCGGCTGTCATAAATATATGTGAAGTTCCAGTTACTGCTGAGGTCATTTACTGTATTTTTTCTCGGTTTTGACTGGCTCAGGTTTGGTATTACCTCTGCTTCAAATGTACTGGAAGACAGGGTAATAGAGGAGAATAAAGGACTGGCCCAAATCTGGTACCAGTTTAGCCCCCAAATGTTATTTTTAATGTTATAGTCTTCCTTTAATGGATCATCGTTGTTTACTCTGTCCATTGTGAAAAAGCCGTGGGCAATTATCTTCCCGTTATTCAGGAATCCCGGGTTGGCATAATTTACCTTGAAAGAGAGGTCATAGAAGTCAAAGGGCGCTTCCTGGTTGTTAAGATAATTTTTGAGCACCTTTGAATAATAACTCTTTCTTCCTGTTACCAGGAATGAACCCCCGGGTATTGGGCCCTCTGCTGAAACCTTACCGGACAACAATCCTGCTGTACCTGCAGCATGCAGGCTGTTTTTATTGCCGTCCTTTGTAATCACATTCAGCACAGAAGAAAGCCTGCCGCCGAATTCGGGTCCGAATCCTCCCTTATAGAACTCTACTCCCGAGATCATTTCAGGGTCAATAGTGCTGTAGATTCCGAGGGCATGGAAGGGGTAGTAGACAGTAACGCCATTAAGCAGAACCAGGTTCTGGTTGCTGCTGCCTCCACGCACAAAGTATCTGGAGGTAACATCACCGGTTGAACTGACACCGGGGGAAGCCTGAAGAACCTTAAATACATCTGCTTCGACGCCCGTTGGCATCATTTCAATTTCCCTGATGTTGATCTTCTGCAGACCCAGATCGGCCTCATTCTCCCGCACCGATTTTTCCCCGATGATTGATACCTCTTCCATCCTGATACTTCCGGGTACCAGCTGAACGTTGAGCTGTTTTATTTCCCCGTCAGAAATTTGTACCTGTAACAGTTTGGATTTGTATCCAAGGCACGATACCAAAACTGAATAGCTGCCAGGCGGGATAGATGGTATGAAGTAATAGCCTCTTGTATCGGTTGGAGAACCCATACGGGTATCCTTGATAAGAACGTTTGCATATGAAATTGTTTCCCCATTAGTTGAATCGGTAACAATTCCCCTGAGCTTGCCCCTTGCAGCGGCAAATATTTGTTGATTGTTGAGACTTAGAAAGGACAACAGGAGCAAAATGGCCGGAATTATTAAATTTTTACGCATTCTTTAGCTTAATTTGATTAATACTCAGTTGAAATTTTTAACGGTATCAAAGATATGCATTTCCTGATAAAATATCCTACAATACATTAATGCGTGTGAAATTGTCTCAAATGTCATTGTATCAAATGAAGAAAATAATATATTAATACGTATATAGCTGAAATCCGGAAAGTAAAGGAATAGAGCCCTTTATGGTGAACCATCCGGTTTGGTTTTTAGCTCCACTATTCAGTGGAGGGGAAAGTTGAGGACTTTATATTCCGGTTCCAGAAATTCAAACAAAGGAGGGTAATATGGCAGATATAAAGATCCAGCCCAAAAAAACATCACCAATATCCTATATCTTATATGCGGTTGCTTTACTGGCAATTATTTTTATGATAGTTAAAAGTCTGACTGATTCAAAAAAGCCGGTGGAAACCACTGCAGTAGTAGTTGATACCAGCAGGGTAGCAGGGAGCGTCATGGAGTTTGTCGCTTTTTTGAATGGCACTTCGGGCGTGGGAAACAAGGAAGATACCGAAAGATCGCCCCAGTACACCAGTTACGGACTGCATTTGCTGACAGCTGCAATCGGGGCGACAGCCGACAGGGATGCAGCGACAGACAATAATATTATTCAACACAGAAAAAGACTGCAGCAGATGTCGGACAGTATACAGAATAACTGGAGCCCAACTGAGAAATCGGGAAGAATTAAAACGGCTTTTGTGTCTGCCGCTAACCTGCTGAACTCAATTCAGGAGAAGAAATATCCTGAACTTAATGATCAGGCGGCGCAACTGATGCAATATGCACAGGCAATCGTACCGCAAAAAAGGATTATGGATCAGAAGGCAGAAGTCAAGAGATACTTTGACCAGTCCAAAAGCATATTGCAGGCAATGGTGCAAAAATCAAAATCAACCGAGGCAAAACAGTAAATTTAAGGAAGATACGACAGGAGTGTAATATGGAAGAAAAACAGCTTTTGTACAGACTGAGTGAACTGGATTATTTCGAGGTATCGGATAAGGATCCGGATGTGCGTGGCTGGGATGTCTACGGCGGTGACGGAGAAAAATTCGGTACGGTTGATGAACTGATTGTAGACCCGGCGGCCTTAAAGGTAAGATATCTGGATGTTATAGTAAACTATAAGAATGGCGGGGATCTGAATGACCGTCACTTACTGATACCAATAGGTCTGGCCGCAGTTGATGCCAAAGACGATAAAGTAATAGTTAAAACAATTGGCATGAATAATATCAAACAATATCCTGTTTATGACGGTGGAATGGTGACCCGCATATTCGAGAACAGGATACGCAAAATAATGGAACCGGATATAATTTATACTTCAGATGATACGGGTGATTTCTACAGTCACCAGCACTTTGATGAGGATATGTTTTACGGCGACAGGCGGCGCAGGCCGGGCCTGTAAATACCGGAAACCCGGAAAATAATCCGGGTTCAGGTTATAAAATCAGGTTTTAGGCAGGGTAAAATAAAAGATAGATCCCTTACCGGATTCAGATTCCACCCATATTCTGCCGCCGTGACGTTCCACAATTTTCTTGCAGACTGCCAGTCCGATTCCTGTCCCAGGGTAGTCCTCTCTGTCGTTTAACCGCTGGAAGAGTACAAAAATGCTGTCCCTGTATTCCGGATCAAGCCCAATTCCGTTATCTTTAACAAAAAATACCCATTCACTGTCTTTTTGATGGGCACAGACCTCGATTTCTGGTACTCCCGGGGTGCTGAATTTAATAGCGTTGCTGAGCAGATTTTGAAATAGCTGCATCAGCTGTATATCATCACCTTTTACGACGGGGAGCTTGCAGGTATGAATGCGGGCCCCGGTTTCCCGGATAGTAAGCTGCAGGTTTTCAAGTACAGTATTTACTACATCCATGCTGTTTACAGCTTCAAGTGATTTTCCGCGCGTAGTTACGCGTGAATACCTGAGGAGGTCCTCTATAAGATTCTGCATGCGCTTTACACCCTCGTTAATGAAATCTATATACTCCTCAGCCCTGTCATCCAGCTTATCTTTGTAGCGCTGCCTGAGAAGTTTTGCAAAGCTGCCGATCATTCTAAGGGGTTCATGCATATCGTGTGAGGCGATATATGCGAACTGTTCCAGCTCATTATTTGAGCGTTCCAGCTCCTTTAATGTATTGTTCAGCTTTTCCTCATCGTTACGCAGTCTTTCCTCGGTTGTTTTTTGCCCTGTAATGTCAAACCTGATTGCCAGATATTTTGTAAGTTTACCTTCCCTGTTAGTAAGTGGCACAATGGTAGTATCAACCCAATAAATAGATCCGTCCTTTGCCCGGTTCCTTATCTGATTTCTCCAGACCTGCCCGTTTGCAATTACCCTGTACATCTCTTTAAAGAAATCTTTGGAATGAAAACCGGAATTAATGATGCGGTGATTCTGCCCAATCAGCTCTTCTTCATTATATTTCGAAATCTCGCAGAACTTCTTATTTACGTAGGTTATTGTACCTTTTGTATCAGTTATAGCAACAATAGCGGCTTCATCAAGGGCAAATTTCATACTGGACAATTCAAAAGCCGTATCGCTCAAGGAATCCCTTAGTGTGTTTAAGCCAACTATATCCTGATTCCCTTTTATTCTGTTTAATTCGTCCCGCAGCTGCTCGTTTTCTTTCAAGAGAGCCTCTGCAGATCTATTAGGATTTGTCATGAATTGAAACTTTCGGCATATTTTGAGATAAAAATAGACAAACTATCCGATAAAACAAAAGGAAAAAAATATCCATGTTTTGAATTGTGTTATTAAGCACGGGAGTCATGAATC
>JBLMZM010000139.1:0-6446 GCA_050258815.1 Ignavibacteriales bacterium | reverse complement strand
AAATGTGAAATATTTGAACTGAAGAATTATCTCAGTCAGAAACTGCCTGGTTTCCTTATCCCTTCGTCAGTGATAATCATGGATTCCTTCCCGATGACACCAGCCGGTAAAATAGACAGACAGGCTTTGCCATTACCCGATATCAATCAGCCAGGCTTAAGAGAATCATATATAGCTCCCCAAACACCAGTCGAAAGAAGCATAGCAGGTATTATTGAAGATGTTCTTAGAATAAAAAATATTGGTTTGTATGATAATTTCTTTGAACTTGGGGGGCATTCTTTATTGGCCATTAAAGTACTGTCCCAGATCAATGAATTCTATAAGACAGATATATCGCTTAAGAAATTGTTTGAAGGTCCTAATGTTGCAGGGTTAGCCAATGCAATTGTGCAAAGTCAAATAGATGTGGATGATGAAAAATTAGGGGAAATACTTTCAAATATCGAACAACTATCTGATGAAGAGGTTAGTAAGCTGCTTAGCGATGAAGATGAGCTATCTTAGTTTCTTAAAAGGTTTTAATGGGGAACTGTAATTGATTTTATATTCTCATAATCCAGTAAATAGAAGCACAAGAATATGGAAAATATTAAGAACAGGATATCCGGGCTTTCACCAGAGAAACTGGCACTGCTTAACCGGCGGTTGAATAAGAACAGCAGCAGTTTGGAAAACGGTAAGATTCAGAAAAACGATACTGCTGAAGAATATCCCATGTCGTCTGCCCAGAAGGGAATCTGGTTTTTACAAAACCTCAAACCTGATAGTTCATTTTATAATATTCCGGCGGCAATCAGACTTAAGGGAATTCTTGATCTGAAAGCATTCAAAAATGCACTCCAGGCTATCGTATCGCGGCACCAGATTCTTAGGGCCAACTTTCAGATGAGAAATGGGGAGCCATTTCAGATAATAAGGCCTTTGGATGACCAGTTCCTATTAATTACTGAAATGGATAAAGAGGGTCCGGGTACTCCGGATGAAATAATAAAACAAATTGTTCTGGAAGAAGGGAACAGGCAGTTTAATTTAGCAGAAGATAAACTATTCCGTGCACGCCTGATCATAATAGACAATACTGATTACCTTCTGTTGTTGACTTTTCACCATATTATTTCAGACGGGTGGTCAATCGGAATATTTACAGAAGAGCTTTCTGTTCTATACCAGGCATACCAAAATAATACAGACCCACAGCTTAAAAAAGTGTCAATTCAGTATTCCGATTATGCCTTGTGGCAGAAACAATATCTTGCAAGTGAAAAATTTAATAAAGCGCTGACGTACTGGAAAACCAAACTGGCAGGAATTCCTCTGGAGCTAAGTTTACCGCTGGATAAAAAGAGGCCGGTTTTACAGACATATACCGGGGCGCATTATCTATTCCCCATAAGCGGGGATGTAGTCCAAAAAGTAAAAAGCTTTTGTTTTCATGAGGGAGTGAGTGAGTTTATGTTCTTTCTGACAGCCTTTGAACTGTTAATGCACAGGTACTCAGGTCAGGAAGAATTTGGAATAGGTGTTCCAGTTGCAAACAGGTCTAATATTCAAACCCAGGATATTTTCGGACTGTTTACAAATACCATTGTCATCAGGACCGATTTAACTAAAAATCCATCAATAAAGGATGTATTAACGAGGACAAATGATACGGTACTGGAAGCTTTTGAGTATCAGGAGTGTCCATTTGATAAAGTCGTAAATTCTGTTGCTCCCGACCATAATGCCAGCAGCAGTCCGGTATTTCAGGTAATGTTCGATTATCAGAGCAGGCCCATGCACTCTCTCATATTGCCTGGAGTTGACGTTGAAATTCTGAATTATGAAAGAGGTACAGCAAAATTTGATATGTTTCTTTCAATGGAAGACAGGGGAGATCATTATGAATGCTCCCTGGAATACTGCACCGATCTTTTTGAAATAGCAACAGTAAGAAGGATGGCAGGGCACTTTAAACATTTAGTTGAGTTAGTACCTGAAAACCATGATTTCCCGGTTTCAGCTATTCAGATTCTTTCGGAGAGTGAGATAGATATGATGGTGAGAGTATGGAACAGTACAGCATCAGAATATCAGCATAATGAAACTTTTCAGCATCTCTTTGAATTACAGGTTAAAACTACTCCCGACAAAATTGCAGTATCATATGATGGCAATAGTATTACCTATGAAGAACTGAACCGCAAGGCAAATAAGTTAGCTCATTTCCTGCGATCAAAAGGAGTTGGACCAGATACTCTGGTCGGCATCTATATGGAGCGTTCGCTTGATCTTATTACAGGAATAATAGGCGTATTAAAATCCGGCGGTGCATATCTCCCACTGGATGTGAATTCACCTGTTCAACGAATTTCTATGATCATTGAATATACACGTACACCAATGGTATTGACTCAGAACAGGTTGCTGGAAAATTTATCCTCTGTAAATACCATGATTGTAAGTATTGATCAGTCAGAAAGTAAATTATCGAAGTCTGAAGAAATAAATCCTGAAATCAATATTGATTCACAAAACCTTGCATATGTAATATTTACTTCCGGATCTACCGGCAGGCCAAAAGGTGTAATGATCCATCACTTCTCAATGATGAATCTATTAGAAGATTTGTATAACAGTATTTATTCAGCTATCCCGATTCCGGATCTAACAGCAAGTATGAATGCTCCGGTAATATTTGATATTTCGGTTCAACATCTGTTGATGCTGTTAAAAGGATTGACGATAAATATAATTCCTGAGGAAATCAGGAGGGATGGGGATGCTCTGTTAAAATATTTGCGGCAATATAAAGTTGATGTTCTGGATATCGTCCCATCTCAGTTAAGGATCCTTTTGGGAAGCGGGTTATTAAATCAGCAAGACTGGATGCCGCATTCCATTATGGTTGCCGGAGAACCAATAGATGAAGTTATGTGGAAAACATTGGCGAATTCTGAAATAATCAAATTTTATGATACATATGGTCCCACAGAGGCTACAGTTATTGTAACAAGATTTTTAATCAATGGAAAAGACAATGTTCCCCTTATTGGAAAGCCGATAAGCAATACTTCATTTTATATACTTGATATGAATTGCAGAACTCAACCCGTTGGAGTGCCCGGGGAACTGTATATTTCTGGTGAATGCCTGTCCAGAGGATACTTCAACAGACCAGAATTAACTGCTGAAAAATTCATACCCGATCCATTTAGCAGAATACCGGGGACGAGGATGTATAAAACCGGTGATCTTGCGCGATATACCAAAAACGGTGATGTTGAATACCTGGGAAGAAGTGATAATCAGGTCAAGATCAGAGGCTACAGGATTGAACTTGGCGAAATTGAATCTGCTATAAATGAGCTGCCAGACGTTAAAGAAGTTGCTGTAATAATTCGCGAAGATGTGCCAAATGATAAAAAGATAGTTGCGTACCTCATACCTAAGAATGGCTCGATCCATTCGCCGTCAGAAATTAAGAATTTCCTGAGGGGTAAATTACCAGAATATATGATCCCGGTAGTAATAGTGATAATGGATAGCTTTCCGCTGACAGCTTCAGGGAAAATCGACAGGAAGGCACTCCCTGCACCGGTACAAAATTCAATAGAATCTGCAATTGACTTTGTTCCTCCGTCTACTTTTCTCGAACGGGAATTAGTAAGGATTTGGGAAAGCGTATTGGAAGTTGAAAAGATAAGCGTAAATGATAGTTTTTTTGAATTAGGCGGCGATTCCATCAAGGCTGCAATTACAATAAACAGAATGCAGTCCATTTTTAATACAAATATTCCTGTAAAAGTCATATTCCTGTATCCCTATATTTCAAAACTTGCCCGGCATTTATCAGAAAACTATGGGGAAATATTCCATAACAGAAAGTGTGCTTCTGCAGAGGAAAATAAAATTAATATGATTCCCCGTGATAAGAGGCTTTTGCTCTCATCTGCCCAGAAACGCCTTTGGTTTCTGGATAAATTGGAGCCGGATAGTCCTTTTTACAATATATCTGCAGCTGTAAAACTTACAGGATATCTCGATCCTATCGCCCTGGAGAATAGTTTTAATGAGCTCATTCATCGCCACGAAATACTGAGGACGTATTTTATTGATGAAAGTGGAAACCCTTCCCAGGTAATCGTTCCATCGGCTAATATTCGCCTGAATATTGCAGATATAACCGGAACAGATGGAGATGAGATAAAAAATAATTTAAACAAGAAAATATTAGAAGAAGTCAGAACCCCATTTGATTTATCCAAAGCACCTCTTTTAAGATGTGTACTCTTGCGGGTTGATGAGACCCAGCATATACTCCTTTTAACTATGCACCACATCATCAGTGATGGCTGGTCAATGAATATTGTAATCCGTGAGATGAGTGAATTATATAAAAAATATGCATTGGGAGTGGAATCTGATTTAGCTCCATTACCTATTCAGTATGCCGATTACGCTGCATGGCACAATAACTGGATACAGAGTGATGAGATCAGAAGTTCACGTGAATATTGGATAGAAAAACTGAAAGGGTGCAATGAATTTCTGGAATTACCTATACTTAAGCAGAGACCAGCAGTACAAAGTTTCCATGGGTTGAAGAAGAACTTCACGGTTGACAGACAATTGTATTACGAGTTAAAAAAAATCAGCAGAAAGGAAAATTCAACACTCTTTGTGGTCCTTTTAACGGGATACCTGGCACTTCTTCATTCCTATACCAGGCAGGAAGAAATCAATATCGGAACACCAGTTGCAAACCGCAACAATTCTGCAATTGAAAACCTGATAGGCTTTTTTGTAAATATTCTTGTGCTTCGTAATAACTTAGCAGGTAACCCGACATACGAGGAGTTGCTGCATAGGGTGAAAGAAGTTGTGATTGAAGCCTTTAACCATCAGGAAATACCTTTTGAAGTATTGGTTGATGAACTTAAGGTTGACCGAAGTCTTGATCATTCTCCATTATTCCAGACAGTATTTGTCTTTCAAAATACGCCTAAAGAACACCTTGCATTACCAGGTCTGGAAATTGAAAGTGCCGAAATTGATACACAGACAGCGAAATATGACCTTACAGTTTCCATGACAGAGAGCGAACCCGTAATTAATGCATCAATAGAGTACAATACAGACCTTTTTTCTCCTGAATTTATCGACAGCTTTATTCATCATTTTATTAATGTTCTCAATGATATTACTTCGAATTTGAACAAAAAGATTGAATCAGCAGCTGTTTTAGGTGAGGTGGAAAAGGAAAATATATTATTTACGTGGAATAAGACTGATTGCAACCTTGAATATGATATAACTATACATCAGCTTTTTGAACTGCAGGCAGAAAAACACCCGGAAAGTGAAGCTGTTATTATAAAGAACAGGTCTTTAACCTACAGGGAATTGAATGAACAAGCAAATCAACTCGCGAATTTCCTGAAAAAAAACGGTATAGGGTATGAAAGCAGAGTTGGCATTTCGATGAAGAGGTCTGCAGAAATGATTATCACCATACTAGGTATTCTTAAAGCAGGAGGAGTTTATGTGCCGCTGGATCCCGCATATCCCAGAGAAAGACTTAACTATATGCTGAGTGATTCCAATGTGGAAATTCTGATTATCGATGAAAATACCGATGATAAGTCACTGTCTTTTAGCGGGAAAATTATTTCCTATCCGGCGTCACTTGATTTAATTTTCAGAGAAAACAAAACAAACCTGGATCTTGAATCATTCCCGGAAAACCTTGCATACGTCATATATACTTCAGGATCCACAGGTGAACCCAAAGGAGCAATGTTGGGTCACAGGGGAGTCGTGAGTCTTGCCCAAGGCCAAAGGAATTTTTTGAATTTCTCACAGGGCAGGAGGGTTCTGCAGTTTGCTTCTCTGAATTTTGATGCTTCAGTATGGGAAATATTTATGACGCTCCTGAATGGTGCAACACTTTGCCTGTGCCAACAAGAGGACATTCTTTCAGGCGATGCGTTGGTTAAATGCTTAATAGACCAAAGAATTAATATTACACTTTTGCCACCTTCATTCCTTTCAGTAATACCGGATCAGCTTTTACCAGACCTTGATGTTCTAATCACAGGCGGAGAACCAGCTACATGGAGTCTGATAGAAAAGTGGTCAAAAGGCAGGAAGTATTATAATGCATACGGACCTACAGAGGCGACGGTCTGCTCGGCATTTCACCAGTGCAGAATAGAAGAAAATATTAAGAGACTTACACCACCAATCGGTAAGGCCATATCAAATTACAAGTTATATGTGCTGGATAAGAGGATGCAGCCGGTACCGGTTGGAGTATCAGGAGAGCTTCACATAGGAGGAATAGGTCTGGCCAGAGGATACCTGAACAGGCCGGAACTGACAGCAGAGAAGTTTGTACCGAATCCATTTGCAGTAATTAAGGGAGAGAGGCTTTACAAGACAGGAGACCTGGTCAGATATCT
>JBLMZM010000138.1:0-12463 GCA_050258815.1 Ignavibacteriales bacterium | reverse complement strand
CTCGGCTCCTAAACTGTTTCAGACTAAACCCACAGACGGCGCTGGTGACGTTGAAGTGAATAATCCGGTTTTCTATTTCTATTTTGACGACGGATTTGATTCGCTTCAGGCTGCAAAGGGAATATGGGTTACCGATAAGGACGGGGTCAGACTGACCTCAGAAGTGAATTTCCTGGATGATGCTTCATTCAGGGTGAAGGTCGTGGGCAGCCTTAAGACCCGCATGTTCTACAATATTAATCTTAACCTGAATAACTTTGCCGACGCAGCCGGCAACAAGATCGATTCGGTTTACAAATTCAGGTTCTCTACTTCAACCGGAATGGAGTTCTCCGGGGTTTCCGGAAGCGTAATACCTGCTGCAAATATGAAAGACGAAAACCTGGTCGTTGTACTGCAGAATACTGAAGAACAAAAACCCACTTATAAAAAACGGGTTAACAAAAAGAAGACGTTCGATTTCAACAAGGTGCAGCCGGGAAAATACGTCGTCTGGAGCTTTGTAGATAAGGACAGCAGCGGGGTTTACAACTTCGGGAAACCATATCCATTCAAAGAATCGGGCAGGTTTACCTTCCATCCCGATACACTTAATCTGCGCGCCCGCTGGCCAATTAGCGACGTTGTGGTTGAGTACAAATAAATTTACCCGCGGAGATGCCTGAGAGGAGCAATCCTCTCTACCGCACATCACCCGGAATAACCGGAATTCAGGAATATATACCGCATTTCAAATAGTGGCATTCTTCCCTTGATTATTCCTCAAATTAAAATATTTTTGTGAACCAGGAATAAAGATTTTCTATTCTAACGGAGGCTAACAATGAATGATAGTAATTCGGGACTATCCCGAAGGGATTTCTTAAAAATTACGGGTACTCTGGCCGTAGGTGCAACTCTGGTTAACCCTGTGCTCTCTAAGGTATTTGCGGGACAGCCGGCGGGCATGTCTTCTTCCTATGAGTTTTTCAAACAGCTGGGTGGTCTGGATAAAGAAACAATTAATAAACTACTGGCTATTGCACTCTCAAAGGGCGGGGATTATGCCGACTTATATGCGGACTATGCCATCAATAACAGCGTTACCCTTGAAGACAGGATTATAAAGAGCGCCTCTAAGAATATCAATGCCGGTGTGGGCATAAGAGTCCTGAAAGGTGATCAGACCGGATACGCATATTCCGAGGATCTGAGCTTCGAAAGCCTCAGAAATGCGGCACTCATGGCAGCAAACATCGCAAATTCCGGCAGCAGGCCTTTATCTCTGAACGTTACAGATACAAAAGTAAAAAATTATTATGAGCTCAGCGTTCCGTTGAAAGATATGGACCTGGACTATAAGATACGTCTGCTCAGGGAAGCTGAAGCCCGGGCTTTTGATACTGATAAAAGGGTGATCAGGGTATATGGGAACTTCCTCGATTCTGAACGCTACATTGTTGTTGCAAACAGTGAGAACGTGCTCATGGAAGACTACCAGCCCCTGATAAGGTTTAACCTGGCCGCAATTGCCGAAGAAGGCGGTAACCGCCAGTCGGGCCGCATCAGCGGCGGAGGCAGAATTGGCATGGAATACTTCAAGAAGGTAAGAAGTCACACCAAAATGGCCGAAGAAGCGGTTGCACAGGCGCTATTACTGCTTACAGCTAAAAATGCTCCGTCAGGACCCATGCCCGTGGTTTTATCACCGGGGGATTCCGGAATTCTGCTGCACGAGGCCATAGGGCACCCGCTGGAAGCAGACTTTAACAGGAAGGGAACCTCTGCTTATTCGGGAAGAGTGGGCCAGAAGGTGGCCTCTGAACTGTGTACCGTATATGACGGCGGCACAATTCCAAACGACCGCGGCAGCATTAATTTTGACGATGAAGCGGTTGCTTCAAACAAAACCACCCTGATCGAAAACGGCATTCTGAGAAGCTATATGCACGACAGGATCAGCGCTAATTTTTATAAGGTTAAGCAGACAGGTAACGGCCGCAGGGAATCCTACAAGTACTACCCGATACCCAGAATGACAGTTACTTACCTCGAGAACGGTAAATCGGATCCTGAAGAGATAATCGCTTCAATTAAAAAGGGAATCTACTGCAAAACTTTCAGCGGCGGAGAAGTGGATATATCAAACGGCGACTTTGTATTTAACCCAACGCTTGCCTTCATGATTGAAGACGGAAAAATGACCTATCCCGTCAAGAACTTTACCCTCATCGGTAACGGTCCCGACGTCCTTACCAAGGTCACCATGGTCGGTAATGACTTCAAGTTTTCTGACGGAATGTGGACCTGCGGAAAGGGACAATCGGTGCCGGTAGGAGTCGGATTGCCAACAGTAAAGGTTTCTGAAATTACAGTCGGTGGTATGTAAAATCAAATGGAGCAAAAAATGTTATTAGAAGAACACAAAAAATTAGCTGCTGATATTGTAA
Organism: Ignavibacteriales bacterium; assembly: GCA_050258815.1. Classification (GTDB taxonomy): domain Bacteria; phylum Bacteroidota; class Ignavibacteria; order Ignavibacteriales; family SURF-24; genus JAAXKN01. The sequence continues at coordinate 10,034 of JBLMZM010000138.1, read as the reverse complement.
ATCTGGTAAAGAAAAGCGGAGGGGAAACCGCTGTTGTCAGAATAAATTTTGCTACCGAAAGGGAAGTTTCCGTACGCAATCAGAAGATAGATACGCTTGCACAGGCAAACTCAAAATATCTCAGTCTTACAGTCAGCAGGGATAAGAAGAAGGCCAGTGTCAGCTCAAACGACCTTTCTATGGAGGCTGTTCAGGACCTGGTTAGGGATGCCATGAATATTGTTAAATATACGGGTACTGATGAATTCTTCGGCCTGCCTGAGGCTGAGGATCTGGGAATGGCTGAAGTGGATCTGAAACTTTTTGATCCGGAAGAGGAAAATATACCGGTTGAGAAAAGGATTGAGATAGCTATGGAGCTGGAAAAGCATTCATTAAAATACGACAAGGATCTGATTCCCGACGGCGCATCTGTCGTCAGCAGCTCTGGCCATACGGTTCTGGCCAATTCACACCTGTTCTGCGAGGGATACTCCTTTTCAAACTGGGCGTTAAATGCTGCATGTGCGGTTCCGGATGCTGCCGAAGGGCTTAACTCGGCAAGAAAACAGTCGGGTTACTGGTTTAGCGTGGCTAACAGGTTCAGGGATCTGGATGATATTGAAAAAATAGCCGAACAGGCCGCAAAACGGACGCTGATGAAAAGGGGAGCCAGGAAGCCCAAAACGCAGACTGTGCCTGTCATTTTCGACAACCAGGTCGCAAACGGATTGCTAAGGTTTCTAGTAAATGCTGTAACCGGAGAGTATGTTTACACGAAACAGTCATTTCTGGCCGATAAGCTGGGGCAGAAAATAGCGGGTGATAATATCACCATAATCGAAGATCCGCTTATACCGGGACAAACGGGTTCGCGCCCTTATGATGGTGAAGGCGTTAAAAGCAGCAGGAAGACTGTTGTTGAAAACGGGGTACTGAAGACTTTTCTGCTGGACAGCTATGCCGCAAGGAAACTGAAAATGAAGACGACCGGAAACTCCGGCGGTGTCAGCAATCTTTACCTGCAGCCGGGAACCAGTTCGCTTGAGGACATTATAAAAACAATTGAAAACGGTGTGCTGATTACCAATACTTCAGGTTTCGGAGAAATCCTGCAGACAGGTGATTACTCACGCGGCGCACAGGGCCTCTGGATTGAAAACGGAAAAATTGCCTATCCTGTTAACGAATTTACGATTGCATCCACTATGCACGAGATTCTTAACAACATTGAAATAATTGGCAATGATCCTGTTAAATCCGGTTCCATCTATTCGCCTTCTTTCAAGGTGAAGAAAATGACCGTGAGCGGCGTATAAATATCGTTAGCAGGCTTTTCATTCACTAAAACTTTTTGAGACCCTGAAGGTTATTTCTGATCTTCAGGGTTTGCTTTTTGCCGCCCAATTTTCATCTTCCCGGGAGGCAGTCTGGAATTTGGGGATGACCCCAGAACCGAATCTGACAGCATATACATACGTGAATTCGGCTCCCAGGAAAATTATCTGCGCAGTATAGTATATCCAGATGATGAAAAGTGCCAGTGATCCGGCTGCACCAAACGTGGAACTGACTGAACTCCTGCCCAGATAAAGTGTGATCAGGTATTTCCCTATTATGAACAGAACGGAGGTTACAATAGCACCAATGCGCACATCCTTCCAGGAAAGCTTCACATCGGGTAATATCTTATAGATCATCGAAAAAATGACTATCATTACTATCAGGGATAATATAAAATCGGTGTAGCTCAGTACATATCCGGGTATGGAAATATAGCGCTCGGCAAAGTCGCTCAGGGCCGATATTGCCGTACTTACAAGCAGGGTTATTAATAGCAGCAGGCCGAAACTGATCACCAGTGAAAATGAAATCGCCCTGCTCCTCAGGTAGGTTAAAATTGCTCCCCGCGGCGGCTTTCCCGATACTTTCCAGATTATATTAAGTGAGTCCTGCAGTTCCAGGAAGACGCCCGTCGCTCCAAGAATGAGTGAAACAAATCCTATTACGGTTGCAATAATGCCCGTCTGTGTGTCGCTCGACTTTTTAATTGCATTTTGAATGAGGACTGCGCTTTCCTTGCCTACCATGGACTGCATCTCATCCACGATCCGCCCCTGGGCGGCGTCGGTGCCGAAAATCAAACCGGCTATGGCAATCATAATAAGCAGAAGCGGGGCGAGCGAGAAGATGGTATAGAATGATAATGAAGCTGCAAGCTTAGGGGATTTGTCGTCACTCCACTTGCTGAATGTCTGACTGGTTACTTCCCATATAATTTTGATACTCATAGTAATGCAACCGCATTGTTCGGTGGAAATTAGTAAGTTACTATATAATATCTCAAAGGAAGGAATTAGTCAAATTACTTTTCGCTTTTTTCCTTCCTGCTGAAATTCATGCTGACCAGTACCACGCCCGCCGTAATTACTATTCCGCTTAAAATGGTAAGTACTGTTATGTTCTCTCTGAGTATCAGCCATGCGGTAAATACTGTTACGAAAGGTTCAAAGTACAGGAATGCCCCTGCAGTCGTGGATTCCATTTCCTTCAGCGCCTGGGCCCATAGCACATATGCTACTCCCGAACACAGAAAACCGAGGAACATTATTGCTAGCCATCCTTCGGAAGAGAGATGCACAAGTGTTTGAATGGACTTACTGCTGATTGTAAAGGGGGAAATTATAACTGCCATCATCCCGAATAAAAAGAGTACAGTAAGCAGGGGAGAAAAGCTGAGGGAAATTTTTTTATTAACTATGGAATACACGCTCCAGGTAAAGGCACTTGCCAGCACAAGGAAATCACCCTTATTTGAAATCAGGTTAATGTGGTGAAAATCGCCCTTGCTGATGAGCAGGAGCAGACCTGAAAATGAGATCACTATACCTAGAACCCTTATAAATTTCAGTGATTCATGGAAAAACAGTGCCCCCAGAAGAGCCATAAATACGGGTGTAAGTCCAATTATCCACCCGGTATTTGAGGCCGAGGTATATTCGAGTCCTGTCACCTGTATCCACAAATGAAATGATGCAATGAGCGCCAGGACAAAAATACGCAGGAAGTTGCGCGGGGATATCCTTATATTATGGCCGGTAGTAAGTGCAAGAAAAACCAGCAGCAGAATGCCCAGAATGAGCCTGGAAAAGATAATTGTAAGCGGAGCCAGCTCCTTTAATGCAATTTTTGTAGCAATAAAAGAGGCTCCCCAGAATATAATTGCCAGGAGAGGTTTCCAGTAATATTTTACCTGACTGACCGGCTGACTTTGCTGCTTGTCCATTCAATTATTATAGTTTCTTAAAAAGAAATAACGGAACTGGTTATTCCGCGTTTTTAAACCTTATCCTCAGTACGCCGTTTTCAAAGCTGGAGGATATAATGCGGAAGCCTCCGATTTCTTTTGTTGAGCTGACGTGTGGTCCGATGCAGGGGCACGCGTCGTAGTCTCCAATTTTTATGATCCTGACCCTGTCGCCCGCATCATCCGGAAGGCGTTCCAGATTAAAGCTCATCCGGGCTTCGTCGCGGCTCATGAATTCCTCGGTTACCTTCATGTCGGCCTGAATTACCTCATTTACCTTCTTTTCTATTTCAGCTATCTCCCCGGGGGTCAGGTCCCGGTCGAAATGATAATCACACTTGGATTTCTTCTTCTCAATATGCGCACTGAAGGCGCGCCCGCGGTTGAACATCCTTACCATGGTCTGATTCAGAATATGTTCTGCAGAATGCATGGTGGGATTGTAATCTTTTCTGGGTTCCATGAGTAACTGGTCCTTTATTTCGTATGAAAAATTTGCAAAATTAAACATAAATATATTTATCTCAAATTTCCACGCTAACAGCATGAAGTGTTTGGAACTGAAAGGGGGGAAAGGGTTTACAGTGTGAAATCCGGAGCAGATTTTTATTGACAATTTAATGTTTTAGACCTATACTTCCAGTCTGTATGAATTAAAAACAAAAAAGGAGAATCAGGCAGAATGGCTATTGAACCTAACAAGGTTATTTATTCCATGATCGGAGTGAGCAAGTTTTACAATCAGAAACCGGTTATAAAGGACATATATTTATCTTATTTTTACGGGGCAAAAATAGGCGTGCTCGGGCTTAATGGTTCTGGCAAAAGTACGCTTCTTAAAATACTGGCGGGAGTTGACAAGGATTTTAACGGCGAAACGGTTCTTTCGCCCGGTTATACTATAGGCTTCCTGGAACAGGAGCCAAAGCTGGATGAAACCAAAACCGTAAAAGAAATTGTTGAAGAGGGGGTGCAGGAGATTGTGGATCTTCTGAGGGAATACGATTCCATTAATGCCAGGTTTGCCGAACCGATGGACGATGACGAGATGACGAGTCTTCTGGAGCGCCAGGGCACAGTACAGGAAAGGCTGGATGCCATGGACGCCTGGGAACTGGATTCAAAACTGGAGATGGCAATGGATGCGCTGCGCTGTCCTTCCGGTGAAACACCTGTTAAGGTGCTTTCCGGCGGTGAAAAAAGGCGCGTTGCGCTATGCAGGTTATTGTTGAAAAAGCCAGATATCCTTTTACTGGATGAGCCTACAAACCACCTGGATGCCGAATCAGTTGCATGGCTGGAGCATCACCTGCAGAAGTATGAAGGTACAGTAATAGCCGTAACGCACGACCGTTACTTTTTGGATAATGTGGCCGGATGGATACTTGAACTTGACCGCGGACAGGGTATTCCCTGGAAGGGTAACTACTCTTCATGGCTGGAACAGAAGCAGGGCAGACTGCAGCAGGAAGAAAAGAAGGAAACAGAAAGGCAGAAGACGCTGCAGCGGGAGCTGGAATGGATCAGAATGTCACCGAAGGGGCGTCATGCAAAATCCAAGGCCAGAATTACGTCGTATGAAAACCTGCTGAAGCAGGAATCAGAAAAGATGCAGCGTGAACTGGAAATATATATACCGGCAGGCCCCCGTTTGGGTAACCAGGTAATTGAGTCGGTGGGCGTTTCGAAGGCATTTGGAGATAAACTGCTGATTGATGACATGAACTTTTCACTTCCCCCGGGAGGCATTGTAGGTGTGATAGGACCAAATGGCGCCGGGAAAACCACGCTTTTCAGGATGATTACCGGGCAGGAGACTCCCGACAGCGGTGCGATAAAAGAGGGCGAGACCGTAAAACTGGCTTATGTTGACCAGAGCAGGGAAGCGCTCGATCCCGAAAAAACCATTTGGGAGACGATCTCAGGCGGGAACGACACAATCCAGCTGGGCAGCAAAACCGTAAATTCAAGAGCTTACGTTGCCCAGTTCAATTTTGCCGGCACCGATCAGCAGAAGAAGGTGGGACTCCTTTCGGGCGGCGAAAGAAACCGCGTTCACCTGGCCATGATGCTGAAGGTCGGTGCAAACGTACTGCTGCTCGATGAACCTACAAATGACCTGGATGTAAATACAATGCGCGCGCTCGAAGAGGCACTGGAAAATTTTGCCGGCTGTGCAGTTGTGATAAGCCATGACCGCTGGTTCCTGGACCGCATTGCAACGCATATTCTGGCATTTGAAGGTGAGAGCAGGGTAGTTTGGTTTGAAGGGAACTTCTCGGATTATGAAGAGAATAAAAGAGCCAGGCTTGGAGCGGCTGCAGATCAGCCCCACAGGATAAAATACAGGCACCTTACAAGATAAGCTTTACTGAATGCATGACTGCATGGGTAAAAAAGATTCCCATGCATCATGCATTTATTCGAAAATTACCCTGAATACAGATCCTTCACCTTTATGGCTTTGCACGTCAATAGTTGCATGATTGAGTTCCACATATTTCTTAACTAGCGCCAGGCCCAGTCCGTTGCCTTCATAAGGTCTGGTATAGCTCTGGTCCTCCTGCGAAAAAGGTATAAACAGCTTAGTAAGGTAATCTTCAGAAATGCCGATCCCTGTATCTCTTATTTCAGCAACAAGCCGGTTATTATCATCCCTGTTCAGCACAATTGTTATCTTTCCCTCGCTGGTGTACTTTATCGCATTTTCAATGAGATTTCTGAATATCTGGCTAACCGAATACTCATCCGCCGTAATCTTTGAATTCCCAGCAAAGTCGAGCAGTTCAAGTTCCACGGACTTGTCATTTGCCTGTTTTCTAAACTCGAGATACAGGTTCAGCAGAATATCCAGGTAGAGGTCAATTTCCATGGGAAACGAGTTATAGTTACCCGTCTGAATCTCGGACATATTGAGTATCAGATCAACGGTCCTGATGATTCTTTTGCCTGCCTTATCAATAGCCATTATGCTTCTTCTTATTTCCTCTTCATTTTTGTTATCAAGATCCTCGCTGAGGAGCTTTGAATAGCTCAAAATGACGTTAATTGGGGTACGGATTTCGTGTGACATCTGCGCCAGGAACTCAGTTTTAAGTCTGTCGGATCTTTCAGCCATTTCCTTGCCGAAAATGAGCGCGTTCTCGGCCTTTTTCCTTTCAGTGATATCGTTTATTACACTTACGAGTACCTCATCCCATCCCTTGGATTTTCTTAATGATGTGAGTGTATGTTCGGTATCAATGACAACATTGTCCCTTCTTTTCATCCTGTATTCCAGCTTAAAAACCCCTTTGGAATGTAATGATGACTGGCTGAGCAGCCTGAAGTTTTCAAAATGCTCATGGTCCAGGTGCAGGAACTCGGTTGTTCTGCCGATAAGCTCATTCTGTTTGTAGCCAAAGATCCTTTCAACTGCCGGGTTGCAGGCAATGATCTTTCTTGTATCCCGTTCAATAACGAATACTGCTTCATAGAGGGAATTAAATATCTTTTCAAGCAGGTTTTTCGCCCTTTGGAACTCCTTTTCGACGCTTTTTTTCTCTGTTACGTCCAGAGCCGTACAGATAATGCCGCAAATATGGCCGTTCGGGTCATAATCCGGTTCTATCCTGAGGTCATAAAAATAAGGTTTGCCGTAAATGGAGGTCCTTATGATTTTCCTCGTATAGCTACCGGAATCAATCACCTGTTTTTTAAGCATTTTTAGCACCAGGGCATCCTCGGCAGGGAAGAGTTCATTATCGGTTGCGCCGATAATCTTTCCCGGTTCAAAGCCCAGGAAGGGGCTGTTGACCCAGGTATACCTGAGCTGCAGGTCCTGTCTGAAAATAATTATGGGAGAATGGCGGGCGATGAGCCGCAGCTGGTCATCCATTTCGCGCAGTTTTATGTCCGAGGCATTCTGCTGTACGGCGCAATGGATCGAATGCAGCAGGTGTGCCGGCGAAAGGTTTTCCTTCGGCAGGTAGTCATGAATTCCCGAATTAAAGAGTTCTTCCTGGAGCGAATTACTGTCGTTGGATGTACCCAGAACTATAAGGGGAATGCCCGGTGAGGAAAGTTTGATCCGTTTTACGGCGGCAGGGCTATTTTGTCCTGCTGAGGAAAGATCCAGCATAATAACGTCAAACCTTTCCTTTCCAATAAGATTCAGCGCTTTAGAAACGTCTTTTGCAAAATCTGTTTCCACGGAAAAACCGGGTATATTATGCAGATTACCGGTAAAGCCTGTAATTTCATCCAGTCGTTCAGCAATAAGCAGAATTTTCATTTATGTTTATAAATTCCTTTCCAATATCCTTCATATTAAAATCGTTATTAAGGTGATAACAATGATAAACAGGGTAATGTTTCTTTAGTAACGATAATTTTAAAAAAATAATAAATAACAGGATATACTTACAGGGGAAAAACCGGTATAGTATCTGGCAGGGCGGGAGATACAACTAAAATGAACCTTGTGCGTCTTATCTTTTAGAAAAAATAGAATTTACTCAAGAAATTCATTAATATTAAACCAGTTTTTTAACTAAATAAAGGAAAAAGGATGAACCGGAATCTACTTCGTGCACTGATTGTGGGCTTTATTATTCTTATCAGCGGGAGTGCTTTTGCCCAGTCGGGCGGATTGAATTTTATGCTGGGATTTCCGCAGGGAGAATTCAAAAAAAGTGTTGACAGAACGGGTTACGGAATTGACGGTTATGTTGTGTTCTGGAATGTAACGCCTTCGATGCCTTTTACCTTGGGCGTGAATGGCAGCTATATGACTTACGGCAGCGAAGACCGCAGGGAGCCGTTCAGCAGCTCCATACCCGATGTAACGGTTAATGTAAGCAGGACTAACAATATCGCCAGCTTTCATCTATTGCTTCAGGTTATGCCTCCTGCGGGCAACTTCCGGCCTTATATAGAGGGACTGGTTGGAGGGTCATACCTGTTCACAAAGACCGAAGTCAATAATGAGGGCAATGCAAATTCTGAGATAGCGAGTTCAACCAATTTTGACGACTGGGCCTGGAGCTACGGCGGAGGCGGCGGCATTATGTTCAAGGTTTTCGAGATGCCCGAGAAAGAAGGGGATAACAACGGAGCCCCGAAATTAAACAGTCTTTGGGTTGATCTTAAGGTCAGGTACCTTTTAGGTTCTGAAGCAGATTACCTGAAAGAAGGTGCAGTAAGAATTGAGCAGGGCAAAGTTATAATGAATCCTTCACGTTCACACACAGACATGATCACCGCCCATATTGGCGTCGTGTTTATGTTTTAAAGTTGACCAGGATTTAAATATATAAAAACCTGACTTAAGTCAAGCCTGTTTGCAACCGGCTTTTTTAGATTTCTGTTATCATTTATATAAACCCAAAGGAGGAATGATAATGAAATCCCAAAAAGCACACGTATCGTATTTTATCTTCACGGTATTATTTTTAGCAGTACTTATGACAGGCGATCTCTCTGCTCATTGCGATGGCGTTGATGGCCCGGTAGTAAACGCAGCCCGGAAGGCTCTCAAAACAAACAATATTAATTTTATACTGATCTGGGTGCAGAAGCCGGATGAACCCCGAATCCGTGAAGTTTTCAGTGACGTAATGGAAGTAAGGAAACTTAATGAAAAGGCCCGCAATCTGGCGGATACATATCTCTTTGAGACTCTGGTAAGGATACACAGGGCAGGGGAAGGTGAGCCATATACAGGTTTAAAGCAGGCAGGCAGGGATCTGGGTCCCGTTATTCCCGCAGCTGATATTGCCATTGAGAAAGGAAATATTGATCCGCTTTTGAAAGCATTTGAAGGAAAGGAAATTCCCGTTGCCCAGGTAAAGCAGCATTTCAATGAGGTGCTGAAGCGCAGGAATTATGACATCAACGATGTAGAAGCCGGAAGGGACTATGTAAAGCACTACGTGGAATTCCTGCATCATGCAGAAGAGCTCTATGATGGGCATCACGAAGGATCGTGATTTTAGGTGCATCGGTCTACGGAATCTGGGAGCCTTTATTCCCAAAGCGTTATTTCGAATAATCAGAGATTGGAAATAACTAATCTCTGATTATTCAATATGTTTTTGATTGTGCACGTTTGTGTTTGTATGCCCGGCATTCGCCGGAGATAAATTTGCCCCATGCGTAATTGAGCCCGCCCGGCATTCGCCGGTCGACGGGCGGGTAAACAAACGCACTGGGCACATATCAACCCGCTGGGCACATATCAACCCGGCGAATGCCGGGGACCAGGGATGACTCTTACATCCACCTTTATCTTTTATTATCCCGGGCTTTAGCCCGAATAGATAAGAATGGGAATAAGATGAATTTAATCCTTATCAGTAGCCCCGGCCTTGGGGCCGGTGTGTAAGAAGGACTCCCTGATCATCATTAACTAACTCAACTAACTAAATCTACCCCGGGCTTCAGCCCTGAATAGATAAGAACGTGGATAAGATGGATTTAACCCTTTTGTCAGTAGCCCCGGCCTTTTAGGCAGGTGGATAGGAAAAAAGAGGTTACTCCAATACGTGATGAATCAGAACACTCCAATTCAGGTTGAATCAGATCACTATATCTACCCCGGGCTTCAGCCCGGAATAGATAAGAACGGAGATGAGATGGATTTAACCCTTATCAGTAGCCCCGGCCTTCAGGCCGAGGGATTAGCGGAAGTCCCCCTAACCCCCTCTCTTCTTTCTTATGGGGGACTTCAGTCCCCCCGGTGTGGGAGCAGGATTGGGATATTTATTAA
>JBLMZM010000137.1:0-20876 GCA_050258815.1 Ignavibacteriales bacterium | reverse complement strand
GTTTTGTTGTATTAATAAAGAGGAGGCTTAATATGACTTCAGCTCATATTCTGATATCAAGGGCCAACCAGCTTCAGCTGGAGGGCAAATTTCATGATGCCATAGAACTGTATAAGTCTTCAATCAAATTATCGCCGACACCAGATGCGTACGTGAATCTGGCCTGGTCTTACAGTTCAATCGGGAAATATGAAAATGCCATAACCGAATGCATGAATGCAATAAGTCTTAATGTCGATTACTGGCCGGCCTATAATGACATAGGCACCAATCTATACTATCTGGACAGGGTCGGGGAGGCAATATTCTGGTTTGAGAAGGGGCTTGATATAACTCCGGAGAGTCACCGCTACATAGGTTATTTTAACCTGGGCCGCTCATACGAGAGGCGTTTTGCGTGGACGGAAGCCCTGAAGCACTATATGGAGTCGGTAAACAACAATCCGGAATATGAGCTTGCAAAAAAGGGGGTCGCAAACATGTCGGCTTTTCTTAACTGAGGTATCCGGTTTGCCAGGTTCATAATAGTGCAAAAATTTTTCCCTTATTTTGTTCCCGGAGGCTTAACAATTTGCGTGAGCTTACGATTATTATGTTGAGTAAAAGAGATTTTATTGTCTTCTCATACTGACGTAATTTATCCTAATTTGTGAGGGGTCCGGTGGAAGAGAGATCGGCAGAAGATGTAACGCGTAGTTTCCTGTGTTCTGAACTGGAATACGTTAAGAAGCGAATCAGGGAGCTTTCCGATAAAAGTATCTGCAGGCGTAATGACAGCTATATGTACACGGAACTTGAGTTTTTGTACAAGAAAGAGGCATTTTACATTCTGCAGCTGGCAAGATTAAAAGGTATATTAAAACCAACCATAAATTAAACTCTCCAAAGCCCGTTCGTACAGGAGCGGGCTTTGGTTCTATTTTATTAAATGTTAAAGCAGCTGAGCAGGTCCGAAACCCTGTCGGCTTTTTCCCACGTAAACCCGGGCAGTTCACGGCCAAAGTGTCCATAAGCCGCCGTTTTTTGGTATATGGGTCTGAGCAGATCCAGCATTTCAATGATACCCCTGGGGGTAAGATTAAAAATTTCCGGAATCACCTTTTCCACTGCGTTTTCATTCACCCTTCCTGTTCCATGAAAGTTTAACATAAGCGACAAAGGTTCTCTTACGCCGATAGCATATGAGAGCTGGATGGTGCATTTTTCTGCGAGTCCTGCCGCGACAATATTCTTAGCTATGTAGCGGGCGGCATAGGCAGCCGAGCGGTCGACTTTGGAAGGATCCTTGCCTGAAAAGGCTCCGCCGCCATGGGGTGAGCTTCCGCCGTAAGTATCCACTATGATTTTCCTGCCGGTGAGACCCGTGTCGGCCAATGGTCCTCCTTCAACGAATCTGCCCGTAGGGTTAATGAAATATTTGATTTCTTCTGAGCGGAGCTCTTCAGGAATAACGCTTTCAATGATCTGTTCTTTGACGAGGCATCTGAGGTCATCCAGGCCGATTTCGGGCGAGTGCTGCGTGGATAATACTACCCTTTCAACCGCAACCGGTTTCCCGTTTGAGTAGCGTACGGTCACCTGTGATTTTGCATCGGGCCTGAGCCAGGCCAGTGTGTTATTTTTCCTGAGTTCCGCCTGTTTTAATACGAGCTTATGGGCAAGTGATATGGCAAGAGGCATGAGTTCGGGAGTTTCCGTAGAGGCATGCCCGAACATGAGTCCCTGATCGCCCGCTCCTACCTCATTATCCTGCTGGTTAACGCCTATTGCTATGTCGTGTGCCTGCTTGCTTATGCTGGTCTGAAGGCTGCAGTTTGAGAGGTTAAAGCCTGAAGCGTCATCACTATAGCCTATATTTTTAATCACATCCTTTGCCACGCCTTCAAAATCCACAGTTGCACCCGAAGTGATCTCGCCGGCAATAACCAGTAGATTTTTTGCAATCAGGGTTTCGCAGGCTACTCTTGAGGATTTATCCTGCGCTAGGTGTGCATCCAGTATTGCATCTGATATCTGGTCTGCGACTTTATCCGGGTGTCCTTCTGAAACTGATTCGGACGTAAATAAATAATGATCGTTCATTTAGTGCTCCTTAATGTATATTAATTATTGGTTTACTGAAAACATATCTGGTAAAATATTTTGCCTGAATTGTGCTCAAACCAAAAGGAAGCACGGGTGTTTCTTTCCTGCCTGACCGGATGTAAACATTGAAAAGCCATTGAAGTGAAATCTTTAAAACAAAAAAGCCGCTTGGGGCGGCGACTTTGGAGCGATTTCTCATCTCCGGCTGTTTAGCAATTCTTTTACGTCGCTGCAAGTCACCTTAAATCACGACAAAATATTTTAAGACCTGAGGAAAATATAGGTGAATTAATCTTATTAATCAAGACCCGGGGGCTTCAATTAAAAATGAAAAATTGAAGTCCCGGATGAATGATGAATAATCCGGCCGTGGCCTCCGGCGTAAAAACGGAAGACGCGGGATTACTAAAATGTCTGAGCTGCTGAAAGGGCGTCGTAGAGACCGGAGCTTCTTCTGGTGGTCTCTTTAATAGTGCAGCGCAATACATCGTCTGAAGTCCATAGCTCAACACTTTTTCTGGCTCTTGTAATTCCGGTATACAGCAGTTCACGCGTAAGAACGGGGGTCTGCCTGTCGGGCAGAATCATCACTATATTGTTGAATTCAGAGCCCTGGCTTTTGTGGACGGTCATGGCGTACACCTTCTCGTAGCCCGACAGCCTGTACTGGTGGAATTTTCTGAATGTTCCATCGGGAGAGGGGAAGAACGCCTTCAGTTTATTGTTCTGTTTACTATCCGGAAGGACTATGCCTATGTCGCCGTTAAAGAGGTTCAGGGTATAGTTGTTTTCAGTAATCATGACCGGCATGCCTTTATACCAGTCCTTTTTCCCCCTGAGGAGTTTTTTATCCCAAAGTACCGTTTCCACGGCCATGTTGATCTCGTTAACCCCGTAAGGGCCTTCGCGCATGGCGCAGAGTATCCTGAAGTTGTCAAAGAGCCTGAATACATCAGCCGGATCCTCTGCCTCCAGATATTTGGTATAATTCATTACGGCTGTTTCTTTTATCATATTATCCAGGTGGAGCGCTGATGGAACATTTTTCAATACTACGTCTGAATAGCCGCCTTTTTTAAGAAGTTCTTCAGAAGCCTGAATGTCGCCCGAATTAACCAGTTTACTCAATATGCCAATGCCGCTGTTTTTATCAAAGCGGTGGCTCTCAGTAAGGTGTACGAAGCACTCACGAAGTGTAGCCTCTTCTTCAAGCGCGGGGCTGCCCCCTTCGGGAGGGAAGCCTGTAATATCCTTGATTACATTATAGAATTTCAGTGAATAGCTTCCTGCGAGAGCACTTGTACAAACGTCTCCTAAAAATTTCCCCGCCTCAACCGATGACAGCTGGTCCTTGTCGCCCAGGAGTATGAGTCTGGCTGACTGCGGCAGGGCGTCCAGAAGTTTTGACATCAGGGGCACATCTATCATTGATGCCTCGTCAATTACCAGTACATCCAGGTTCAGGGGATTTTTTCTGTGATGCCTGAAGTAAGGGGAGTTCGGTACGCTGCCCAGCAGGCGGTGTATGGTAGAGGCCTCCTCGGGAATTGCCGAGAGCATCTCTTCAGAAATAAGACCTGAAGATCTGGACTTAAAGTATTTAATTGATTCCTGCAGTCTGGCAGCAGCCTTGCCCGTGGGGGCTGCAAGTAAAATTCTTAGTGACTGTCCTTTCAATCCGGCTATTTGTGTCAATAATGCCAGTATTTTTGCCACGGTAGTGGTTTTCCCGGTTCCGGGTCCCCCTGAAATCACGGAGAATTTCTTTACTATTGAAGTATAAGCCGCCAGTTTTTGAAGGTCGGGAGTTTGCCCGTTACTTTTGGGAAAGAGCCTGTCGAGTTCTGAGGAAAACTCTTCCGGATCTGCTTCCAGCGTGCTCGTTTTTATGATTCCCATAATGTGCTGAGCTATCCTGTGCTCATAGGCCCAGTACCTGTAGAGATAGAGCCGGTTCTTGTCGTCCAGTATGAGAGGCTTGAAATCCACAACGGGTTTGCCTACAATGCTGCATGACCTCAGTTTCTCCAGCCACAATTCAAGACCCGGGCAGAGTGTTTTATCATCTCCCGCAATTATATTCCTGCCGGCAAATTCCTCAAGGTCAATGCAGATATGTCCCTGCCTTGTCCTGCTGCTTACCAGTGCTGCTGCCAGAAGGATTTCGGTGTCTTCTTTACCCGTGAGTCCCGTTGCAAACGTGGCAAAATGGTAATCCAGGTAGCAGATTTCCTTTTCATTAAGCAAATGTTGTATGAGCTCATTCATAGCTTGTGTCCGCAGAATCAATTAAATAAGATGATAATTTAAATAATGCCTCTTTTGAGGGCCTGTGGCAGAAAATGCCGTTATCCTGTCCCGAGGCCGCATCCACGCCTCGCAGAAATACGTAGAATATTCCGCCGAAATGCCTGTCGTAGTCATAGTCTTTTCTTGTAGCCTTCAAATGCTGGTCTATTGCCAGGCAGTAGAGGTGGTACTGTAGTATATACAGTCCTTCTTTCATGAGACGCAGCAGGTTGTCCTGGTTATAGGACGCGGCAGTGCTGCCCATGTGGTTTGATTTCCAGTCGGCTATAAAGTATCTGCCATCATGTTCAAAGAAGAGGTCAATCTTTCCGTTCATAAATCCACCAATGTCACCGAATCTTAATTTCTCCATATAGAGGTAGAAGTCATTCAGCCTTTCGTCTTCTGCATAGGATTCCTTAAATATTGCGGCCAGCTTTTGAACGTTTATGGTTTTAAGCGGGAAGTAGAATTCCATTTCCCGGAGCCTTTTTTGTGAAGGCACCTGTTGAAGGCTGAGTGTGCCTGCAAGCCGGGCAGAAAGTACATTTTTTACCATAGTATTCAGTGCGGGAGCATAGGCTTCATCAAATCTGTATCTGTTTAGTTTAGCTTTTACGAGTTCACCGAAGTCACCGGCCGAAAAATCGGCCTCTTCAAGGATCTCGTGCATGAAGATGCCGGCCCGCTGGCCTTTATAGAAAGAGTAAATGCTGAATTCATTCAGCTCCGCATCAATAGATTCATTCTCATCCGTTAACTCATCTTCCGGCAGGAGTTCCTGCTCAACAGGCGTAATGACGTTTGAATGGCCATAAAGTAGCGATGTATAACTTGCAATACGGGAGCTGTCGCTGACAGTACCCGAAAAATCCAGGGGTTTTAGTTCCGGGAGTTCGTCAGCAGAGGGCGGTGAGCCTGCCGGGCTTAAGCTGATGGGCATATCGCCAATATTAATGCAGCCGGCTGAGGATTCCTGCAGACTCTTCAGGTCGCTGAACAGGTGTTCCAGTACGCCATTTAATTCTTCATTTAGCACCAGGTAGCAGCAGTTTCTTGCCCTGGTAATTGCCACATAGAGAAGTCTCAGATCCTCAGCCAGGTTTTCCCTCTGGTGTATTGCCCTATGTAGATCATATAGCTGCGACCCCAGTTCCCAGGTCCTCTGATAGCTGTTATTTTCGTTCTTGTGGAAAAGGAATTCTTTGCGCTCCCTGAAGGTGCTCCACATAAAGGGGATAAAGACAACGGGATATTCAAGTCCCTTGCTCTTATGAATCGTAATTATCTTTACCGCCTTCTCGTCACTTTCCAGTCTCAGCTGGTGCTCTTCCTTGTCGTTTTCACTGCTGATATTTTCCTGCAGCCATTTGATCAGGCCCCTTGGGGAAAGCTTTTCGCCGGTTTCGGCCTGGTGCAGCAGCTCCATCAGGTGCAGTACGTTGGTGTTGCGGCGTTCCCCATCCAGGAATTCCATGAGGCGCGGCAAAATGTTCTCATCATTAAGCAGTTTTCTTAACATCCGGATGAAGCCGGATGAATACCATATCCTGTTATACTCCCTGAATTTTTCCAGCCAGGCTTCGAACTGTTGTTCGTCCTCTGTTAATTCGTCAATCTCCAGGCAGGAGAGTCCGAGTAAATCAGTTGCAAGCGCTGCCTTTACTAATCTTATGTTTCCGGGGTCGGCGATGCATGAAAGCAGCCTTTCGGCCTCCTCTGCCTCATGGCTTGAGAATATGTTGCCCGAGTTATAGATGACGCAGGGAATGCCTAGTTCGATGAGGGATTTCTGTACCTTTTCGGCCTGGGAATTTTTTCTGACCAGGACCGCAAAATCCTTTTCCATTAAGGGCTCGTCACCCACGACTGCCAGTTTCTGTCTGCCGAGGTCCAGCAGGCGCCTGATCTCACCGGCCAGGCAGGCCGATACCAGGTCCTCATTATTCATTCCGGGTACTTCGGGCACCTCGCCGGCAGAATCCCTGTTGATCTTCCATAGCCGCATGGGGCTGTAAGGCTGTCCTTCTACTATTAGGAATTTAGGTGGCTTTACGTCTTCAGGAGGTGCTGTGACCCTCGAGTATGAAATCTCCTTAAATACGAAAGAGTCCTCTTTGTCAAAGATCAGGTTGACGGCTTCGATTAAGTCGGGCTGCGAACGGAAGTTGGTTCCAAGTGTCCATTTGTCGTATTTGGCCTCCTGCGAAGCCTTGAGGTAAGCAAAAATATCGGCACCCCTGAATCCGTAGATGGCCTGCTTGGGGTCACCTATCATGAAGAGCGTTGTGTTATCGCCTGAAAATATTTTTTCAAATATTCCGAATTGTACGGGATCTGTATCCTGGAATTCATCAATCAAGGCTGCCTTGTATTTACTGCGTATCTTTTCGGCGAGTTTATTTCCTTGCCCTTCACTGAGAGCATTATGCAGGTTAAGGAGCAGATCGCTGAAGGACTGAACGTTCTTTATGTGCTTCCTTTTTGAAAGCTCTTCCACTACAAACCTGAAGAAATTTCTCTTCAGGCAGGGGATAAATATCCTGAATGCCTCCTGTGCCTCAAGCAGCTCCCGGCACTGTGCAAAGAATCCGAATTCATCTTTTGGGGGTGTCTGTTTGGCTTTAACGCCCTTGATTACCGCTTCATAGGTGAACAGTCCGAGATCCTTAAAATAGGGCTCCGGGATTTCATTGCCGCTCAGGTACTGATCCAGCCTGTCCAGTATCCCGGCAATTTTATCGGCTTTGTATCTGGCCTGATTGAAGACATCTTTGTTTGTGAAGATATTTTTTATTTCAGACGAATGCTGTTTCCAGGTATTTCTAATCGCCTTTAGTGCGATATCAAAGGACTCTGCGGACCCTGTGGAGTCGAATTCATCCTGCGGGATTAGTTTTATATCAGTAAGGTCCTCGATTCTTTCCGCCAGTTTAAGCAGGGAATTAAAGCTGATGCTGTCCACCGGATTACGTTGCAGGTAACGGATAAGGTAAACCGGCAGCGTAATTATGTGTCTGCGCCAGAAATCCTCAACAATTTCCCTTTTTATGTCGCTTTCATCTTTAATAAGTTCCACGTCGAAGAGAATGCCGCTTTCGAACGCGTTTTCATTCAGCATTCTGCGGCAGAAGCTGTGGATGGTAAAGATATTGGCCTCATCGAAATTTATGAGGGCTCTTTTGAGTTTGTCGAGTGCGGCAATGCGACCCTCTTCGCCAATTATTTCAGTGTAGGCTTTGAGGAATTCGTCATTGCATTCAGCACCATTCAGGGCGCTTATAAGGCTGCTTATGCCATTGCGTATCCTGTCTTTAAGCTCCTCTGTTGCGGCTTCCGAGAAGGTAACGACAAGTATGTCGTTGATGTCAATTTCCTTTCTTTCTATCAGGAGCCTGAGGAACAGGCCGTTAATTGTGTATGTTTTTCCCGTCCCGGCGCTGGCCTCGATCAGGTTTATTCCATATAGCTTATGTTCCAGAAGCCGAAATATATTGTTATTCTGCATACTAATATTCCCTCAGGTAGCGGTTCAGGTTGTGATAGACTGAAAATGAGGCTGCTTCAAACTCCTCATCAAAAATATTGCTCCCGCCATAGCAGAGCTTATTGTATGAGTCGTCTTTTTCGCCCATCATGAATCCATTGGCTGTACTGTTTCCCGACCATTCGTTTTGTGAAGCCTTTACCGCCTGGAAGGCCTCTTTATTTTTTGTATATCTTTCCTCGAAGTACTTCCAGGAAGTTTTCGGGAAAAACTTTAAGGGTGAGCAGAGTCCTTTTTTATAAATCTCAATCAGCTCCAGCAGCATTCCGGTTGAAATAACCCTATGGCTGCTGTTATTGGAATCACCGCAGAAAGTGCCGGTATCTATTCCCCAGATGCCGGAACCTTTACCGGAATCGCGGCAGATTACTTTAGCTCCAAAAGGTGAATCCGAGGCGGCGTTGAGCGCAAGAAAACTGATCCAGAGCCTGAGTCTGTCTTTGGGTTTTATTTTTGCAAACCTGAAATGTATGAGTTCCTGTCCGAATACCGAAGGGATGCTTCCTGTAATGTGAAGGCCTCCCAGGGTGAGGCTTATTTCCTTTGCCACGGGTTCAATGCCGTTTAGCTGGTTCAGCACTGTGTCGGCAAAGCCGGCTGCATCGGTACTTATTTCACTGAAAGATACCTTACCCGTATTGCCATGCGGGAGCCTTCCGCAGGAGCGGCTGATGTTGTAGTGCTTTTCCAGGAAGTCCGTAATATTAAATGCGGGATCTTTCAGGGATCTTTTTTCAATGATTTTCCCGACAATGTCATTTCCCAGAATGGTTTCCTCGAGACTATCCAGTTCAAATGCTTCAGAGGTTTCGAGCACGTCTTTTTTATCCTGCAGATAGATACCCAGCCTGTTAAGCAGAAAAGCCCTGGCCGGGTTTTCAAAGAACCTAATCAGATCATTCAGATAAAGTTCGCTGGGGTCCGCGGCCTTAAGTCCCGGGGTCCTCAGTCCAAATGGCAGCTGCTTCTGCCGAGATCTGATGTAATTCAGGGCCGTCAGGTGGTTGCTCCGGGAATAACTGAACAGGCCGTTATTTCCTGTAAAGTATTCGGGATTAAAGGCCTGCAGCTTATGCTTCGTTACCAGGTATTGAAAAGCTTTATCTGTGCCGTCCTCACCCGGAAAAGCAAAATAATTCCGGGCATAATCTATGAGTTCACTTACCAGTACAGAGGGGGGGATGGTGCTGTTGTCCTTGATGCTCTGTCCCACGTAGCTGATGTATAGTTTTTCCCTGGCCGAGATGAGTGACTCGAGGAACAGGTATCTGTCGTCGTGGCGCTTGGATCTGTCGCCGGGTTTTGGATCCAGCCTCATCATGTCGAATCCGAGGAACTTGGATTCACGGGGGAAAGCGTTGTGGTTCATTCCGATCAGGCATACAATCTTAAAAGGAATGCTGCGCATGGGCAGCAGGGAGCAGAATGTGAGTCCCCTGTGGAGGAATCCGTGTCCGCTGTTTTCATTATCGAGTTTGTTTTTAAGGTAATAACTGATTAGTGATATGTCGGTCTCATTCTTAAAGCCTGAGAGCTGCATCATATCATCGAGTCCGGAAATTGTTTTAAGCAGCAGGTTAATCTCGGTAAGCTGCAGGCTTTCGGGCTTAAAGAACGTTTTTACAATTTTAGTAAGCCTGCCTGTCCATTCAGAAAGTGTAGCATTCTGCTTCAGCGTGTCCATGGTGTTGAAGAGTTCCTGAATGAACTGATAGAATTTACCCAGTGAAACGGCTTCGGAGCCTTCAATATGGTCATAGGGGAGGATGCCGCCGTATAATTCTTCCTCATTTCCCGGCAGGGCATAGCCGAGGAACATGCGTTTGAAACCGGCCTCCCATGTATTTTCATCAAATTCCGGGAGTCCAAGCTCCCTGCGGTCAGTTGAATTCCGGCCCCATCTGATTCTCGTTTCTTTTACCCAGTGCTGTACTTTTTCAAGCTCGGCATCTGTAAAAAGGAATTTATTCCTGACTGCCGGCACCTCGAGTATGCTTAGGACGTCAACAGAGGTCAGGCGGCTGTTAAAAAGGTCGAGTATCCTGAGGAAAGTATCTATAATGTGGCTTTCTTTTCTTATACTTCTGTCGGCGATGCTGTAGGGAATTTTCACCTCTGCGGCAGTGCCGAAAACAGTATCTATGTATGGGGCATATATCTCTATATCCGGGGCCATGACTATCATATCTGCCGGTTTTAGGTCCGGGTTTTCATTAAACAGGTGCAGCAGGTTATCGTAAAGTATCTCAACCTCCCGCATTGGGCTGTGGCATGAATGGATCTCAAGTGAATTGTCGTGCGGCTGAACCTCGTATTTTAATTCTCCGGAGGCGGGATCCTCAAGTTCAAGAATATCCGACTGGAAGCGTTTCAGTATATTCTCTGCCGGTATATCCCTGAAGAATTCCTCGCACAGGTTCGCATAATCTGTGCTGCCGGAAAGGATTTCAAAGAAGTCCCTGCCCAGCTGTCCCATTGATGCCAGCAGGTTGCTGTCGTACTTACGGCTAACCTTTCCCCAATAATATTTGCAGGGGTTGAGGTAATAAAAATTGACGTCAGTTTTTACGGCGAGCTGGTTCAGGACCCCAACGTGAAATTCAGGCAGGGCGGTAATGCCGAATACGTAGACTTTTTGGGGCAGCACGGAACTGAGATCTTTGCTTGAATTCAGTATCCTTTCGAACTGTTCTTTCAGCTGTGCGGGATTCCCGGTTCCAAGGTCGCTGACCAGTGCTCTCCACAATACGGCCTGCCAGTGTTCTTCTTTTCCGTTCTGCCAGTCAGTGATCCATTGCGGCCGGTAGATGAGGTACTGGTCGTAAAGCGAGGCGATTTTTTCAGAAAGCTGGTAATATTTAAGTCTGCTCTCGCGGTTCTTCAGGTATGATTTAAGACTTTCGAAGCCGGCTGTATCCATAAAGCCGGGCAGCATATCCATAATTTTCCACGTAAGCGTGTCTTTTTCATACAGGCTTTCTTCGGGAAGGCGTCCTGAGATCCCGTGGAAGCATTCATAGATGAAATTTCTGGGAAACTTAAAGCTGACGTTGGCACAGATGCCGTTCTTCTTAGCCAGCTGCAATGAGAGCCATTTCATCATACCATGGCTTTGCACGATTACGATGGGACTGTTAAAAGGCGCTGCCGGATCACAGTCAATATTTTCATTTATATCTTTTGCAAATTTATCTGCCAGGTCTTCCAGGTAATTGCAACAGTAGAAACTGATGGACATTAATTCTACTCCGGGGAAAATAGTATTATCAAAACAGTATTATCGAGAAAAACAGATACTTATTTACAGGGATGCAATTTAGTTATGCCCCTGGATATTATCAATTAAATCGGGGGCTGATCATTTTCTGATGATATAAAGCAGGTTTTTAGCCCTGGTCATTGCCGTATAAAGGGCTGTATTATTGTTCCACCTGAAGTCGTCATCGCATACATCCAGGAGTATCACGACGGATTTTTCGCATCCCTTAAATTTCATATAAGTAAAGTAGGGCACCACATAACTGCCCGAGGAGCCATTCTCAAAAATTTCAAATTTCCCGGCCGCAGTGTCATTGCCCAGGCAGGTTTTATTGAGCGTATGCCCGCCCAGTATTACGATCTCGCTTTCCGGCACGTGCTGATTTTCCACCAGTTCATGCAGCATCCGGCTCAACTGGTTCAGCCTCAGTCTGGGTGACCCCGATTTGAACTCCTTTACCGGCAGTCCGTTCGGGACGAGCTCATTCAGTGTAATAGTATTTGAGGCATAGGGCAAAATCTTCCTGAAAATTTCTTTAGTATTGCGGCAGTTCTGCGAAAGGTTGAAGGAAAAGTCCTTGTGCGGGAAACTGAGCTTTCTCTGAAATATATTCTGATCCGGGTCGTAAAATATATAAAAATATCCGTCCTCTTCCACCAGGTCGCTGATGCTGGTCCAGTAGTCGTCATTAAAATCCTGTCCCTCGTCCACAATCAGGGCATCATATTTAATCCTGTTTTTAGCGAGGAACCTGGTAAACAGGTCGGGCAGGATCTCATTCCAGAATGCATCGCTGTTCTTATCACCCTCAGGCTTATAGCCTGCCTTCTGGAGTTCGCCAAAGCAGAACTTATGATAAGTGGTTGCCGTGATTCTGTTCCTGAAATCTTTTGTCTCCTCTATCAGGTAATTGCCCAGCATGTTGTTGTAGCACATGAGCAGTACGGATTTACCCTGCCGGGCGAGCTGTCGGGCTTTTTTGATAGCAAGGAGTGTCTTGCCAGAACCGGCGCAGCCCTTAATGAGTACCTTTTTATAGTCCAGCAGCATGGTAAGCAGGTTGCACTGCATTTCTGTGAGCGAGAAGAAGACTCTTTCTTCCCTGCCTATGCGGTCAAAGACGCTGGTGCCGTATTCAAAGACGGGCATCAGGAAGCTTCTTATCAGTCTGGCCCGGTCTTTCTCCAGCTCCTTATATTTCCTGCCGGAGTGGCTGAGTATATTTTCAACGGCTTCTTTTATACGCGGGAGGGCGGCGCCGTTAATGACTGCATTTTCGCATCCTGCCGGGAGCTCATGCATTTCGGTGAAGCAGTCCGGAAAGCAAAATGCGTGAGCCACGGTTAATGGCAGCTCTGCATTGCCGGAATTTACATCACCGGGGAAAAGTTTACGCTGAAGATATTGAATAATCGCGTATTTATTCTTTTTGGCCTGTTTTACAAAATCTTTCCGGAGTTTGCCATTCTGGTACCATTTGCCGTTTTCGTATCTGACCGGGCCACCTTTGACCTCCAGGACCAGTATTCCCATTGCCGGATGAAAAAGCAGAAAGTCAATCTGGGCATCCAGCAGCCTGTTATCCTCATTTCTGCCGTAGAGGTCAAAGCAATGGAATATGGTCCAGCTATCGTCAAAGGCACGCTGCAGCCTGTTAAAAAGCAGCTCCCCGGCATCGCTGCTGGGCGAAGCCATATAGTCATTGGGTATCATAAGGGCCATTTCAAGACTCCGAAAAGATAAAATCGTGACCTGAAATTAACCATTATTTATGTCATATATGCAAGCCGCAGCTACGGGAATAATGCCCCTCCGGGGCAGAGGAAGGGTTTTTTATAATAGTAATATGCTTCAAAAACCGGCAGGATGATCTCATTATGAAACATCCTCTCAAAATAAGATGCCCGGATCTTTAAAAACATTGTTTTTTGAAGGGATATAGGCTGGCACAGTGATTGAACGTTCAGGGTATGAGTTTACCCAATTCCAAATAATCAATTTAACAGGACAAAGAACAATGAAAAGAATATTGTACCTCTTTGTGATCCTTTTTCTATTTTCCTTCAGCCTCATGGCAAAAATCCAGAGTATTGCAACCGTATCGCGGGTTGATAAGGGCGTAAATGTAACGCTTGGGGCTCCGTACAGCGAGACAGTATTTGCGGGTACTTTTCTTGGCAGCGTTAATTCAACAACGGCACGTTTTTACTGCATTGATCTTGGGCATGAGCTGGTCTATAACTCACAGTATCAGGATGTAAATTCAACCAGTTCAAAAGTAACTTATATATTGAATAACTATTATCCATATAAGGCGCTCCCATATACCGGATCTTTAACTGAAACGAATGAAGCCGCGGCCATTCAGCTGGCCATATGGAGCTTCACTGATCAGTTGAGTATTTCCTCATGCACACCCGGTGAAAATGCATCGGCAATAAAAAACAGGGCACTTGCAATAATTGCAGACGCCAACCAGAATGCGGGGGCAATACAGCCCTTCAAGACTCTGGTGATCAATATCCCCTCACAGTCATTTGTAACCGGCTCACCGGTACAATTTTATGTGGAAGCCTACAATGAAGTTGGCGCTCCCATACAGGGTGTAAGGATCAACATTTCGGTAAATGAAGGCACTCTGACGCAGAATTCGGTAACAACGAATGCCGCGGGTGTTGCGGGACCTGTCACGCTTACGGCGGGCTCACACAATTCAACTGTAATTACAGCCACAGGAGCCGTAACCATTCCGGGCGGTACGCAGTATTATAACGTATCGAATCCCGACGGAAAGCAGAAGCTCGTCATTGCCACCCCGGTAAATGCGTCCAAGACTGTTACGGCCCCGGTTAACTGGTATAATCCGGTTGCGCTTAGCATTTCCAAGACCTCTTCAAGCGTAACGGTAAATGACGGGGATATCATTAATTATGAAATTTCGGTTAAGAATACCGGCAGCATCGGTGCCACCGGGGTCCAGGTTACAGACGTATTGCCGGCAATCCTGCAATTTGCATCTGCTGACGGAAACTATAATCCGGCAACAGGAATATGGGAAGTAGGTTCGCTGGCAGTAAATGAAACCAGGAAACTTAAAATTTCAGTCAAGGCTGATTTTAACGCGCAGAATGCCACGATTTTTGATCTTGGAATCGCCTCGGATTATAATCTTTTCGTACTCAATGACATTAATCAGCCTTCGGCAGACACCCAGGGCAAGTTAGCCGTTGGAAGGGATGCATATCTGGCTAATTACAGCGTAGGCGACCAGCTGCCGCAGAATTCAGGAGACGTGCTTGTAGTTGGCAGAAAGCTCACCTATAAGAGCGGCCGGGTTTATGGCGATGTGGCTTTCGGTTCATTTATCGATACAACGCACTGGAATCTTTCTGACGGGCATATCAGACAGGCCTCTCCGATAGATTTTCAGGCAGCTTCACTTTATCTGAATAATTTATCGCAGCAAATGGCAGTGCTGAATCCCAACGGCACTGTAACCTTTGAATACGGGAAGCTGGCGCTGAAGGGCACAAATCCTTCATTAAATAAATTTCTTGTTAAGGGAAGCGATCTTTCAGCCTGCAATGACTTTGAAATCGATGTTCCTGAAAATTCAGTAGTCCTTATTAACGTATCGGGTGAGAACCCCGACTGGAAAGGCGGATATGTGCTGAAAGGCGCCACTACTTCAAATGTCCTGTTCAATTTCTATGAGGCCACCAGGCTGACAATATCAGGCATTGAGGTGAAAGCTTCCATTCTGGCTCCCAGGGCGGCACTGGAATTTCCTTCAGGCCTGATCACAGGACAGGTAATAGTGAAAGACATGAATGGTTCGGGACAGTTTAACCTGGGTAAGTTTACGGGCAGGATAACACTTGATGTAACAATTACGAATATTGCAGAGTGCATCAAGGCTGACCAGCCGATGAGGAATTCCATTCTGCAGAGCATGGCACAGGTTACCTCTGAGGTTAACCTGACGGATGTTAAGAAGAGCAGTTCGCGTATTCCGGTAAAAATGGACCTGCTGCAGAACTATCCGAATCCGTTCAACCCTTCTACACAGATCAGGTTTGACATTCCGAACAGCGGATATTATACAATGAAAGTTTATAATATGTTAGGTAAAGAAGTCGCCGTGCTGATAAATGGTGAATATACTCCGGGAAGCTACAATGTCAGTTTCGACGGCAGTTCCCTCAGCTCGGGTATTTATATCTATCAGCTGACGGGTACCGGCGTGAATGTAAGTAAAAAGATGATGTTGATGAAGTAGTATCAGACGATACAAAAAGTAAGGGGCTGTCTCAAGAGTTAAAGAGATGGCCCTTTGTTTTTTTGGGGGGGACGGCCATGAGTCTTAAAACAAATTGATGTTTGATGTCCTTTGGGTAGCTACAGAAGCTGAGTGGAAATTCAACTACAACCTGAGCTTATTCAAATATGGAATATGGAGATCAATCCTGGTTATCTGAAACTTCGGTTTTTATGATCACGTGACTTGACTTGACTAATGTAATTGACCTGCTACTCCTTCAGAGACTTCATGGCCGCTCAGTTCCAACGCGGGGCTAATCATTTATGCCGTTTCATTACTTCTGAGGCTTTTTTTGGACCGCTGTGCCTAAAGATAATCCAGGTAAGAGAAGTAGATATTTTTTTAAATTAAAAATCGCTATTATGTGATTGACAGTTAATATACCGATCGGTATATTAACGGGTGAGAATAAATTTTATGGATAATAAACATAACATATTGTCGGTTGCGCTGGACCTGTTCTGCTCGGGCGGATATGATGCCGTGGGCGTGCAGGAAATAGTGGAAGCTTCAGGGGTGACTAAGCCCACGCTTTATCACTATTTCGGAAGCAAGCGCGGACTGCTGGATGAAGTCCTGAAGGAACGCTTTATGCTTCTGCATGAATCAGTAAAAGAGGCAGCAGCGTACCGCGGGGATCTGCCCATGAATCTGACAGAAGTAACCCGTGTATTCTTTAGTTTTGCCCGGGAAGAGAAGAAGTTCTACAGAATGCAGCTTGCCATGTGCTTTTCTTCCCCTGAAAGCGAGGCATTTAAGGCTGTTACCAAATATAACGAAAACCTGATCAGGCTTTTGGAGCAGATGTTCCTTCTGGCATCAAACGACCATGGCAACATGAAAGGGCGCGAGAAACGCTATGCGTTCAGTTTTATGGGTGCCATCAACAGCTATATAACCCTGTTCCTGAGCGGCCACCTTTCACTGGACGATAATATGATCTATCAGGCAGTACATCAGTTCAGTCACGGAATTTACTCGTAAATATATATTTTTTGTCCAATTAGTATACCTAACGGTAAGTATAGGAAAGAACTATGAAACAATATAATGACCTGGTCTTCTACCACGTATATCCTCTGGGGTTCTGCGGAGCACCCGACAGGAATGATTTCTCTGCTCCGGCAGTAAACAGGCTGGATAAGCTGCACGGCTGGATCGGGCACATGAAGAACCTGGGGGTAAATGCGCTCTATCTGGGTCCAGTCTTTGAGTCGAGCGCCCACGGTTATGATACGGCAGACTATTACTGGGTGGACAGGCGCCTCGGTACTAATGAAAGCCTGAGGAACCTGGCTGAGGCACTTCACAGTAACGGCATAAAGGTAATTCTGGATGGTGTTTTCAACCATGTGGGAAGAAACTTCTGGGCATTCAGGGACGTGCAGCAGAACAGGCAGGCATCGGCTTACTGCGGCTGGTTCCATGGACTGGATTTCAGCAGGACGAGTCCCTGCGGCGACCCGTTCAGCTATGAGGGATGGAACGGGCATTATGACCTGGTGAAGCTGAACCTTAAAAACCCGCAGGTAAAATCACACCTGCTGGAAGCCGTCAGGATGTGGATTGAGGACCTCGGTATTGACGGGCTCAGGCTTGACGCAGCTGACTGTGTGGACATGGATTTCATGCGTGAGCTCTCGGCCTTTACTAAGGGCATAAGGAGCGATTTCTTCCTGCTGGGAGAAGTAATACACGGTGACTACAGGCAGTGGGCAAACCCGCAGATGCTCGATTCGGTGACCAATTATGAGTGCTATAAAGGACTTTATTCCAGTCTTAACGACAAGAATTACTTTGAGATTGCTTATGCCCTGAACAGGCAGTACGGCGAGCACGGAATGTACAAAAATATTCCCTTGTATTCCTTCACGGATAATCACGACGTAAACCGGGTAGCCAGCCAGCTGAAAAACAAAAATCATCTTTACCCGTTATACTGCCTTTTGTTCACAATGCCGGGGATGCCGTCAATATACTATGGCAGCGAGTGGGGAGTGGAAGGCGTAAGAACAAATAACAGCGACAAACCGCTCAGACCCTGCCTGGAACTGCAGGCATATGAAAGCAATGGACACTCTGATCTATACAGGGCAATAAGCAGGCTTTCCAAACTGAGAAATGCACTACCGGCGCTGAAATATGGAAGCTACAGGACGCTCTTTACGGGTCCCGAGCAGTTCGCCTTCTTAAGGGAGACGCAGGAGGAATCCATTTTGGTAATACTGAACTCCTCGCAGCACGCAGCAGAACTTACCCTTGAAATAAAAGGAATGAAGTATAATTCCTATACCGACCTGCTGAATGAGGGGCAGTATAATGCAGAAAACGGGCGACTCAGGTTTGATAATCTTTATCCCAACTGGGCGCTGGTGCTGAAAGGTAAAAGATGATGGAAAGGGAACAGGAACTCCGTTTTTCTTTATGCCGATTACTCTTAAATTAAAAAAATAGGTACCAATTCACTTTGGTCCTGTAAAAAGAGCAGCATAATAGTTAAAGGACGGATACATTGAACGGGTGTATTAAAAGAAGCCTGAATGCGGCAATCATATTGTGGCTTGTGGCGGCAGTATTTGGATGCCGGTCAATTTATTATGATACGATGGCAAAGTTTGGCTACCAGAAGCGCGACCTGCTGATAAAAAGCATTCAAAAAGCTCTGGAAACACAGAAGGATACGAAAGAGCAGGTACAGACAACGCTTGAAAAGTTCAGCGCACTCACCGGATTCTCAGGCGGTGACCTGGAGGATACATATAATAAGCTGAAATCTGAACTCGAGGATAGCCAGAAAGAAGCACAGAGATTGAAGGATCACATAAGTGACGTGGAAGAGGTGGCCGGCGATATGTTTGACGAATGGGAGTCGGAATTAAGTGAGTATCACGACAGGGAGCTGCGCAGTAAAAGCCGTGCGGCCCTGCAGAAAACAAAGTCACGGTACAGAACTCTGATCACATCAATGAAGAAAGTGGAAAAGAAGATAGATCCTGTTTTGATTCCATTGGAGGACAGGGTTCTTTTCCTGAAACACAACCTGAACGCAAAGGCAATAGCTTCGCTGGATCAGGACCTTAAAAGCATAAAAACGGATGCATCCTCATTAATTGAGGCAATTCAAAGTTCGACAGATGAGGCCAATAGTTTTCTGGATGAGATGGATAAACAGGAGAAGGGAGAATAAAATTAAAAAACGCAAATACCAGCCTCAGAATTAAATTCCTCGTCCCGCATTACCATTTTATAACTAAAGAATCCGGTGCAGCCGCAAATCAACAGAAAACCACACTGTGACTCCCCTCTTTACCGCAGTTAAAACTCTTACTTATTGTATTGAATTTAAGTAATTATTCATAAAAATGGATGCTTATTCTGTGGGTTTTTAAAATACCATTTTAAGGGGATTAAAAATACCATATATGTGGTATATGAATTATGAGCCAGACATGATATTATGGCGGGAGTATTCTGAAAGTATTTTAAACTTCAATTTTTTATAGTATTAATTCTAATTAATAAAATATTAAAACTTGGGTTTTAAAAAAATGAATTAAAAATATTATGCTTCTGTTATTCGTATCTGCCAGGTAAAGATGGCCCGCCAAAGGCAGTTAAACCGGGGGCAGGGAAAAGCTGAGCAGTTAATCGAAACATGGCTAATTAACTAAATATCAATTAAGTAATTCGGGAGGAAGAAGGGGGAGCAGTATGGATAATGCGACAGGCAGCGGACCGGGACAGTATCTGAGCTTCAGGCTTGCTGATGAAATTTTCGGAATTAACGTTTCCCAGGTAAGGGAGATACTTAACTTTACAAAGCTTACAAAAATACCGCAGATGCCGGCTTTCATGTGCGGAGTAATTAATCTGAGGGGTAATGTCGTGCCCGTAATCGACATGAGAATAAAGCTGAAGATAGAGGCTGAGGACACAACGGTGGATTCCTGCATAGTAGTTGTGGAAGTAAACATTGAGGGAGGCCTTATTGTCCTGGGTGTCTTAGTCGATTCGGTTCAGGAGGTTTTTGAACTGGATGAAAAGGACGTTGAAGCACCTCCTGCAATAGGTACAAGGCTCAACACCGAGTTTATTAAAGGCTTAGGCAAAAAGGAAGGTGAGTTTGTAATCATCTTGAATATCGATAAGGTATTTTCTATTGATGAGCTTGAAGCTGCAAGCAGGGCAGAGCAGGCGGGAACTGATGAAGATGCATAATTATATTCATCTGACAGCAGTTCAGATTTATGGTAAAAGAGTGATTCACTATCCCGGATATTCCGGTGATATCTATTAAATAATTAAGAATAAACTTTATATTTAAGGGGGAACTTAAATGAAGTGGTTTATGGACCTTAAGATCAGTGCTAAACTGATTTCGGCATTTGTACTGGTATCGCTGATCACGGCTCTGGTAGGATATGTGGGTATAAACAACATGAGCACTATCAATAATATGCTGAATGATCTGTATATACGGCATATGTTGGGGCTAAGTGTAAATAAAGAGGCAAATATTAATTTACTTTACTATGACAGAGGTTTAAGAAACTATGCCCTCTCAAAGACTCAGGAGGAAAGGGACAAACGCCTTGTGAACATGAAGTTATATGAGAATAGGTTCAGGGGTTATATGGATAGTGTAAAGGCTACTCTGCTGACAGCTGAAGGCAGGGAAGCACACTCTAAAATCATGTCGGGATTTGATGAGTATCTGGATGCAGCAAAAGAGCTGATAAAAGAAGTAAACGCTGCAGGTTTTTCAACTATCGCAGAGGCTGAAGTAAAGGCACTTACTAAGTCACGTGAGAAAGCAGATATAGTTGATAACCTGATGACTGATCTGTCAGTCTTGAAAGAAAAAAGGGGCAGACAGGCTTATGATGACAGTGATGCAATATACGGCAGCAGCAGGAACTTCCTATTGATTTTGATAATATGCAGCGTGCTGGCGGGAATTGGACTGGGAGTGTTTATAGCGCGCATAATCAGCAGGCCGGTAAAGAAGCTCACAGAGATAGCAGACAAACTGGCTGTTGGTGACATTGAATTAGAAGTAGAGGCTACAACAAAGGACGAAATAGGCCTGCTGATGCAATCATTTAAGAAGATGATTGACAATATAAAAGAGCAGGTGAATGTTACTGAGGAAGTTGCCGGGGGTAACCTGATGGTAACCGTAAAGGAGAAATCTGATAAAGATAAGCTGATGAAGGCCCTCAGCAGGATGCTTTATCAGCTGAAGGAAGTAGTAGAGAATGTGAAGCAGGCCTCAGACAACGTAGCCACAGGGGCGCAGGAGATGTCCAGCAGCAGCGAGGAGATGAGCCAGGGAGCAACCGAGCAGGCAGCAGCAGCCGAGGAGGCCAGCAGCT
>JBLMZM010000136.1:0-17474 GCA_050258815.1 Ignavibacteriales bacterium | reverse complement strand
TCCCAGATCCTTGACGACCTGGAAGTAGATCAGCCGCAGTGGAGTGAATTAACGGATCTTAAGGATGCCAAGGAATTTGCTTTAAGGGTCGGATACCCGGTTCTTATAAGACCCAGTTATGTGCTCAGCGGTGCAGCTATGAGCATTGTGCTGAATGAAGATGAACTCGAATTCTATCTCAACAAGGCTTCCGAGATCAGCAAGGAACACCCGGTCGTAATGAGCAAATTCATAACAGGTGCCCGCGAAATTGAAGCCGATGCCGTTGCCGATAACGGAGAGGTCTTCTGCTACGCAATATCTGAACACGTGGAAAACGCAGGCGTCCACTCGGGCGACGCCACACTGGTATTGCCTCCGCAGAGAACCTATCTCGAAACAATGCGCAGGGTTAAGATCATCACAAAGCAGATAGCCGAGGCGCTGGAAATTACGGGTCCCTTCAATATACAGTTCATCGCAAAGGATAACGACGTAAAGGTAATCGAATGTAACCTGAGGGCATCCAGAAGCTTCCCGTTCGTATCCAAGGTGCTCAAGATCAACTTTATAGATATCGCCACTAAACTGATCATGGGCGAGAAGGTGAACAGGATAGATAAGTCCTCATTCGACCTGGATTACGTGGGAGTCAAGGCCTCACAATTCTCTTTTACCAGATTGAAAGGTTCAGATCCGGTCGTTGGCGTGGAAATGTCATCCACGGGCGAGGTTGGCTGCCTGGGAGACGACTTCAATGCGGCCTTCCTTAAAAGCTGCCTTTCAACCGGATTCAGGGAACCCAAGAAAGCCGTGCTGCTTTCAACCGGTACGCTGAAGGATAAGGCTGAACTGCTCGAAGAAATACGCATGCTTTACAACAGGGGACTTAAATTCTACGCCACGCAGGGCACTGCAGATTTTCTGAAGGAAAACGGAATGGATGCCGAGGTGCTTTACAGACCTTATGACAATATCGAGCCTAATATAATTACATACCTCTCAGAAGGAAAGATCGACCTGGTGATCAATGTACCGAAGACAAACGAAAAAAATGAACTGGACAGCGATTATATAATACGCCGTAAGGCCGTGGATATGAATATCCCGCTTATTACCAACACGCAATTCGCCAAGAGATACATAAAATCCTTAAGGATGTATTCTCCCGAAAGCCTGGATATAAAGAGCTGGGATGAGTATATGTAGAAACCGGCACATATAAAAAGTTAAGGTATAAAAAGTTAAGGCCCTGAATCCCGTAACCGGCATTCAGGGCTTTTTTAATTCCTAAAGCCCCGCCTGAATTACCTTGTCGTATTCCGACTTAAATGTTTTTACGGCCTTAAATATTGAAGCTGCGATGTTGGACTGTCCGTTTTTACTGCTGATATACTCGGCATCCTTTCTGTTGGAAAGAAAACCGGTCTCAACCAGTACACTTGGCATCGAGGCGCCTACGAGCACATAGAACCCCGCCTGCTTAATCCCGTTGGATGAGATACTGAGGTCCTGACCAAACTGTTTGCTAAGTATGCCTGAAAACTGCTCTGAATACCGCATATAGGAGGAGTGCGCCATGCTGACGAGGATGAAATTCTCATCTGTCAGCTTCTGGTAGTGCGAGGGATTGTCCTCATACTGAATTACACTGTTTTCCCTTTCGGCAATTGATATGGCTTCCCTTGTTCTTCCCGGTCTCAGCAGGTAAATTTCGAAGCCGTTTGCATTAGTGGGCTTGCTTGGTGTCGAGTTGCAGTGAATCGAAATAAAGAGATTGCCGTTTTTTTCATTGGCAATTTTACCCCTTTTATACAATTCCACGAATTTATCATTTGAACGCGTATAGACCACCTTTACGTCCTTCATATTCTCTTCAATCATGGCTCCCAGTTTCAGGGCTATTGCCAGGTTGATATCCTTTTCACTTACACCGTTTATGCCCCGGGCACCTGGATCCTTGCCACCATGTCCGGCATCAATGACCACAGTATTCAGGCTCCATCTTTCTTTCAGCTTGCTGCTTGCAGGTGAGTGGTTTGAGAAGAGTTTATTGTGGATTGTAATCATCAGGTCATTATTTGAAGCATCCTGCAGGGTCTCTGAACTGGAATACCCTTCCTTCAGAATGAATGCAATCTGTGTATTTGCCTTGATCCTTTTTACTTCAATTTTCCTGATGAGCCCTTTAGCCTCGGTGCTTTCGATCTTCTTTTCATCAGCACTAAGGCCTAGTATGTTTAGGAATAAAGTCCCGTTACTAATTGTGCTGCTGTAGCCCGTAATCTTTTTAGAGGACTTTATTCTTATAAGCGTGCCGTTTGATTTGGCGTCAATAATAACGCCCTGAATATCATACCTGGAAACGGTTTTTTCGGGTTCCTGCACTTTTTCCGTGGAAGTTTTTTTCTCTTCCTCATTTCTTTTCAGTGTAGCTTTATCATCCGTGACTGAGGACTCTTTTGCCGGACCTGCGTGTGTTTGCTGTTGGAGTGCTGCATCCGGGGTTTCATTTAAGCCTTCGGCAGAAATTTCTCCCTTCGTGGCGTTAAAAACTAGTTTCTTCTGAATTGCAGATGAAAATACGGGCAGGCAGAATTCTACGGGTACAAGCATGTCCTCCCCTTCCAGCATTGGTGCCAGAGGAATCTGAAAAACTTCCTGCTGATTGTTCGACCTGGAGGTAAGGATTATGAATTTATTCTGAGCCGTAATCTTCAGATAGTATTCCTGAAACTTCATCTCCATTTTCTGATTGGAGGGATTGAAAAACACCGAGGCCGAAAGTTCACGGGAGAGCTGGCGCACGGAAACAAATTCCACACCGTTTTTATTGACGGCTGACAGTTCCCTTTGCTTTCCATCCAGCCTTATAGAAATACTTTCCTGCGCCAGGAGCGGGCACACACAAAAAAACAAAAAAACGCACAATATTTTCATTCTCATCGATTCAATCGCCTATTTAACCAATAAATGGAAGCAGAAACCCGGTCTTTTTTCTATAGTTATCGAATTTTTCCCTGAAGTGTTTAGCCAGCAGCCTCTCCTCTTCAATTGCCCGCAGCACAATGAGCGGGATCTCAAGAAAGAGCACCAGAGGCATCACTATATAGCTCAACAGTGCCATTGAGGCGCCTAAATCGGCCAGTATCTGACCCAGATACTGCGGATGTCTTATATATTTGAATGGACCGCTGGTTATTAGTATCTGGTTCTTTTTAATCTGAATATCCTGTGAGTAATTGTCCCCCAGCGCCTTATATGCCCATATCTGGAACCAGGAGAATGCAACATATAAAAACAATCCGAATATACGCAGAGAGTTATGGGAGGTGAACTTTTTGTAATCAAGCGTACCTACCTGAAAAATAGACAGAATAATAAAAACAAGGATCACCACCGCCACGTTGGGCGGAATGCTCTGCAAATACGTCCTGGGGCGGTCAACTACAACAGCCGGGGTATTAATGATCCCCTTTTTTGCCCCGCCCAGATTAGCACCCAGCGTTGCAAGCAGGTTAATGCCCACAAGTATATTAATTGGATCCATGTTATACTTCTCTAGTTAAATAGTACATAATTAATTTTGTTCAAAATTTAATTATGAATATAATGAAGTGTTATAAATAAGCCAACTCCGGCACTTAAATTTTCCGGATATATTTCCGCAGTATTATCCCTGGTGACGGAGCTAATTTTCTTACAAAATGTTGACTTCAATGTCATTATTATTTTATATATTTATAGACCGTGTTTTTGAATACCACCAATTAACGACTTAGAATGTAAATATCACGATTTTTTGCAGCAGGATTTTTAAATAAAATTTAACTATGATAATACCAGAGAGAAAAATTGAGGAGATCCGCTCCTCTATAAATATTGTTGATGTCATTTCAGAATACGTTCAGCTTAAAAAGAGGGGCAAAAACTACATTGGACTATGCCCCTTTCACCAGGAAAAAACCCCGTCTTTTATAGTAAGCAGCGACAAACAGATATACCACTGCTTCGGCTGCCACGCCGGAGGGAATATATTTAAGTTCCTGATGGATTATGAGAATATATCCTTTGTTGAGGCCGCACAGGAAATTGCAAAACGCTTAGGGATCAACCTTGATTACCAGGAAAATTCCCAGCCCGAAAAACAGGGCGAACACGAGGCCCTTTACGACATAAATACCGTGGCTGCAAAGTTCTTTTCAAATAATCTGCTTAATAGCCAGGCCGGGGAAACCGGCAGAAAATATTTCGCCAACAGGAAAATCAGCCTGCAGACGCAGAGGGTATTCGGACTCGGGTATGCATTACCCGACTGGGATGGATTCTTTAACCACGCAAAAGAAAATAAGCTGGACCTTGAGAAGGCAAAATTACTGGGACTCATTGAGAAAAGGGATTCCGGCGGATACTATGATAAGTTCAGGGGCAGAATTATCTTCCCAATCTTTTCCCCGAATGGCAGGGTGATCGCCTTCGGAGGCCGCATAATGGAAAATACTCCCAATGCCGCCAAATACCTGAATTCACCCGAATCCCCCATTTATCTGAAAAGAAAAACCCTTTATGGCCTGTTCCATTCAAAAGACGAGATCAGAAAGATGGACAAGGCGATACTGGTCGAGGGATACATTGATCTGATATCACTCTATCAGGCTGGAATTAAAAATGTGGTTGCCAGCTGCGGAACGGCTCTTACCGAGGATCAGGTGCAGATGCTGTCGCGCTATACGAAGAATATCGTGGTGTTCTATGACGCCGATCCTGCCGGAATTAAGGCTTCGCTTAGAAGCATCGAACTGCTGGTTAAACACGACTTTGAGGTCAGAATAGCCGAGCTTCCGCAGGGCGAGGATCCTGATTCATTCGTTAAGAATTCCGGCCGCCATGAATTCGAGGAGGTAATGAAGAGAGCCCTTAATTTCCTTGAGTATCAGACCTTCCAGTATGAAAAACAGGGAATGTTCAGCGATCCTGAGCAGCAGACCAGGGCTTTGAGGGAACTCGTACAATCGGCCTCATACGTCAAAGACGAACTGAAAAGAAGCATACTGCTTAAAACCATTGCCCGGAAGTTTAACCTGAGGGAAAAACTCCTGGAAACCGAACTGGAGAAAATCCTGGGCAATAACGCATCACTGCGCAAAACAGCTGAAACCAGGCAAAATGCACAAATAAGCAGGGATGATACTCCCCCATCATCCAACCCCGTAAACAGCAGCCCGGCTCAGGAGGCCGCCGAAGAAGCAGCCCCATCGGAAGCCGAGATTATTAAACTGCTCTTTGAAGGCAATGCCAGGATCATTAAGTATATTTTCAACCAGCTGACGCCCGAGGATTTTTCGGATCCCATGTTTCAGTACCTTTCTGAACTCGTTTTTGACGCTTTCTCTTCGGGTGAAGACATACTGCCCGGGGGCCTTCTGGATAAGATCGACGACGAAAAAATCAGGCAGTTTGTCCTGAAAACCACCTTTGAAAAATATACTATCAGCAAGACCTGGGAAGAAATCAACCCCGGCGACAGCGAGGAAAGCAGCCTTACCCGGTATGCGAAGGATACAATAAAAAGCTTTAAACTTTTCAGGATAGATAAAGAGTTAAAAATAAACTATAATAACCTAAAGAACACTACAGACGAATTAGAGATGATGCGCCTGATGAAAGCTAATAATTACCTGCTCGAAGAAAGAAAACTTATACAAAATGAGAACGGCTGAGGTAGTGGAATTATTAATTTTAATATTGAAATGGGTACCTGATTGCTTTTCAGATCGGGTTCTCTAAGACTAGAGGCACTTAACATTGCATAATCCTAAACTATATGAAATAAATACTCGCGTTTGGATTAGAAAATTTGACAGACCCGAAAAGAATGCAACACTGGAAAACATTCCGGAGGATACCTGGCAGAAACTTTCAGATAAGGGCTTGGATATTGTTTGGCTGATGGGCGTATGGAAAACCTGCCCCTCCGCCGTAAAACAGTACTGCTTCAAGGACTACCTGGTAAGAAGCTACGACAAGGCCCTGAGGGACTGGAAACCCGGCGACGTAATCGGCTCACCTTATGCACTGGATGACTACTCGGTTAACCCGGAACTGGGAGGAAACGAGGGACTCGAAAAGCTCAGGAATGAACTGCACAGCAAGGGACTCAAACTATTCCTGGATTTTATACCCAATCACTTCCACGCAGAGTCCCGGCTCGTAAGAACAAACCCCGGAATATTCCTGCAGGCAGATGAGGACATCTACAGGCGTGATAATCACACCTACTTCAGGATGGAAGAAAACGGCAGGATATTCGCTCACGGGCGCGATCCCTTCTTTCCAGCATGGGAAGACACCATCCAGGTCAATTATTTCAGCAGCGAAGCCATTGAATTTATGACCAACACGCTGCTTAAAATTGCCGGTATGTGCGATGGGGTCAGGTGCGATATGGCAATGCTTCCCCTTGAAAATGTATTTTATAATACGTGGAGAGGCACCCTCAATAAAATGGGATATAAAAAGCCTCAAAGGGTATTCTGGAAGTATGCCATCGAAAAGGTAAAGGAAAAATACCCCGGCTTCGTCTTTATGGCCGAGGCCTACTGGGACCTCGAATGGGAACTTCAGCAGCTGGGCTTTGACTATACTTACGATAAAAAACTGACCGACAGACTCATAGACGGAAACGTAGCCGAAATCAGGAGCCACCTGCTAGCCGAACCCTCCTACCAGAAAAAATCCGTGCGTTTTATGGAAAATCACGACGAAGAGCGCGCAATGACCACCATGGGAAAGAATAAGTCCCTCGCTGCAGCGGTTATTATCAGTACAATCGAGGGAATGCGCTTTTATTACGACGGACAGTTTGAGGGTAAGAGAATAAAACTCCCTGTACAACTGGGACGCGAGCACAGAGAGACCCCTTCACAGTGCATCCTGGATTTTTATAATAAGCTCCTTGATATTACAAAAGCCGAGATATTCCAGGCCGGAACGTGGAAACTCATGGATGTGCTCCCTTCCTGGAGCGATAATAATACGCATACAAATATTTTGGCATGGCACTGGAATTACAACGACGAAAACCGCCTTGTGGTCGTAAACTATTCCGATATCCACGCCCAGTGCAGGATTAAACTGGACGTAAGGGGCTATGCGGACAGCTTCATGCTTACCGACCTGCTGCACGATACCGAATACCTGAGGTCAGCCGAAGAGGTCTATCATATGGGATTATATATAGACCTGCTCCCATGGCACGCCCATATATTTACGTATTAAAAGATGCAGGGATTATCTGTAGACTCTTCGCCATTGTTTACCTACTGCCCAGAATATTGAGGGAACACCTGTGCTTACGAACATTCCTTCTCCGGAAAATGGCACTATCATGCGGTAGGTAGCCTTCCCGTAATATTTGTCAAAAGGGTTGAAATTATCGTCATAAAAAGTCAGATCATTTTCTGACATCGCGGCAAAAATTCCTCTCCCGGAGGAGAAGGCTACCGAAGAAGCGAATGAATCCGTGGCAGCCAGGGATTTTACTAAACTTCCGCCTGATGCCTGCCACTGATAGAAATTCTTTCCTGCAGCAGCTGATACTAACTGACCGTCAGGACTATAGGCAACCGATTTTACCTCGCTTCCGGCATTAATGGTTCTTGTAGCCGTCCAGGTACCCGTATTCCACAAAATTATATTTCCGTCTGCACTGCCGCTGGCCATAGTTGTTCCGTCTTTGCTGAATGCAAGCGTGTTAACTGTTGCTGTATGCAGTGATAGACTATTCAGTTTCTCATAGTCCTTCGTGCTGTATATACTTATTTTTTTATCATCAGTTGCAACTGCAAGCACCTGGCCATCGGTACTGAATGCAAGTGATCTTACTTTTGCACCAAGCGGACCTATCGTGCGCAGGGTACTTCCGGATTTTACATTCCACAGGCTTATAATGCCGTCATCACTTCCACTTGCCAGCAGCTCATCATCCGGACTGAATGCCAGTGTGTTTACTGAACTCGGGCGCTCAGAAAAACTTTTAATGAAAGACTGACTCACAGGATCCCAGAACCTTATTTGAGCATTATCCTTTGCAGAAGCATTAAAATGACTGGTAACCATATAAGATCCATCATGGCTGCATGCAGCAGCAATGCTTTCATCATAAGTAAGAACTGACCTGTCAACTGCTGTACTCATTTTCATAATACAGATACCGGAATACCCGCTCTTTGTTTTTTCCGAAAATGCACAAATGCGGTATTTGTACTGGTTGGCCTCGTTAAGGCCAGTATCAGTAAATGAGCTTACATCTCCCGGTGTTTTTGTTACTGGTATTTCTTTAATTACCTCAAAAGGACCGTTATTAATGGATCTTTCAATGTTCACTCTTATTATGTGTTCATCAAAACACCCCCAGTGCAGCTCTATCGAAGTCTGGCTGATTCCCATTACATCTCTAATATAAGGAGGGGTGATTTCATAATTTTCCGACTTATAGTCATGACGGTTATCATACACAGGGGGAGTAATTTCACCACAGCCGTAAAGTGAAAACAGGGTTATAACGGTTATAAGAGTCAGGTAATAATTTCTTTTCATAAATATTCTATTTAAATAATTCCGCAAAAATTAAAATGCCAGATTAAACCCAAGATTAAATGATGCCTCAGAACCCATTGTATCGCTATGTGAAGTAAAAGTAACCTTTTGACCTTCAGAATGAAATAGCAACACGTCGACCAGGTTATAAACATAAGCCGCTGCCAATGCTGTAATACTGATAACCTTAAGTCTTCTTGCGGTTATGGCGGTGTTATAGGCTTTGGAGAGTTCATCGCGCGCACTTTCAATTCCCTCATCGCTGTAAACCTTACTGTACTTATACTGCGCCCCGTAATAATCCGTAATTTTGGTCATATAGTTCCTGTCAGCGAGAGCCCATACTCCGCCCAAAACTGCAATGCCCGAAAAAATGCTTATACCTTCGGGCTTTGCGTTGTCGCGATACTGTCCCAATCCCGGAACCAACAGCGACTGGAGCAAAGGCCAGAAGGTGAAATACCCGTGTTCAATTTTCATGTCATTACGAGAGTCGCTTTTAATCAGTATTTTTTCGGTAATCGGTTTATTAAATTTTTCATTCCTGATTTCAAGATCATATTCTCCGGCCGTCATTCTGTAATTGTTCAGCTCAGTGGCATCAATTCTTTTATTGTTAAAATAGATCTCGGAATTTTCTGCTCCCGGCTTTAAGCTCACATAGCCATAGAGATATTTCATTACTGCCTTGTAATTGTACAAAGTCGGGATTGCATTTACTGTAACACTCCAGTCAAAATAATCTTCTTTTTTTACCTTAATTATGTGTTTGCCCAAAGAAAGTTTAACTTTCTCAATCGGAGTTGTGCCAACAAGTGTATCGTCAACAAATACCTGCGCATTCATGAGGTTGGCACTCACATTTATAAGAGCGTACTTTTGGCTCATGATGCTGAATATCTGACTTGCTCCCTCAATGGGAAAAGATACTTTATATTCCTTGTCCTCGTAAGGCAGCTTTTTTATTCTGATCAGATGATCGCCTTCAGGAAGGCTGTTAAGCAATAGCGGGGTCTTCCCGTAGAACTTCCCGTCAAGTTGCACGTCCGCATCCTGCGGATCGGAATCAATCTTCAGATTACTTTCTATCAATGCACTATCTGCGTTAACCTGTTGGGCATAGACGTGTGACAAGGATAGGATACAGAGTACTATTAGCAGTGCTTTCATGCGTAGAATTCCATTTAACTATAGGATAAAATCAGGAACAAAAATTCACCGGTATATAGTTGGAGCAGAGCAGTTAACCTAATGAAAATTTCCGTGGCAAATCTATGTAAAAATAAAATACACTTCAATAACAATCACTGATATTAGTTTTTATATTCCGCGTGCTGCTTTTCCTGCAATGTAACCCGTGCTCCAGGCCCACTGAAAATTATAGCCGCCAATGAGTCCGTCCACATCCAGTATCTCTCCGGCAAGATAGAGCCCCGGCTGAAGCCTCGACTCCATGGTCTGATATTTAACCTCACTCAATGGCACTCCGCCGGCAGTCACTTCAGCCTGTTTGAAACCCTTTACCCCGGTAAATTTCAGCCTGTAGGAGGTAAAGACCTGAACCAGTCTTCTGACTTCTTCTTTCGAAATGGAATAGAATTTCTTATCCTGCGTTATAGCTGCGATGTCAAAGAGCAGACTGCATAAGTTTGAGGGCAGCATTTCCTTAAAGAAATTCAGGACTGACTTCTCCGAAGTCATCTTTATCTGCCTTTGCATGAGTGCCAGAAGGGATTCGCTCGTGTGCT
This sequence comes from Ignavibacteriales bacterium, assembly GCA_050258815.1. GTDB lineage: Bacteria > Bacteroidota > Ignavibacteria > Ignavibacteriales > SURF-24 > JAAXKN01. The sequence goes on along the minus strand of JBLMZM010000136.1, from coordinate 7,149 downwards.
GCGGAATAAAGTTGAGCAGGAGTTCAATGTTCTCTTTTTTCAGCCTTTCAACCTCACGGCTGATGTTCAGGGCCGCCGGGCCGCTCAGGCCGAAATGAGTTATTAAAAGTGAGTTCTCCATCTCCAGGTGACGTTTACCGTTCAGAGTGAGACTCAGGCGGGCCTGAAGGGTAATGCCGGATAGCGAGGTGAGCCTTGCATCGTTTAACAGTACCGGCGTCAGTGCCGGAAAGGGTTCGTTAACCGAGTGTCCGAATCTCCTTACGAAATTGTAGCCCGTTCCATCACTGCCGGTTGAAGGATATGATTTCCCCCCTGTAGTTATTATTACCTTATCAGCCTGAATTTCCTCACCCTTGGCTGAGATAGTAAAACAGCCGCCGTCAAATGAAATATTCTTTACTTTTGATGACAGCAGAATTTCAACGCCCAGCTCTTTTGCCCTTTTCAGCAGTGCATTCAGAACGGTTGATGCCTGATCATCCCGCGGGAAATACTTCCCCGCCCCCTCAAGCTTCAGTTCAACCCCCAGGGAGTTAAAGAACTTTACGGCATCTTTATCACCGAATGCATTCAGCACATTCTTAATAAAATTTCTGCTCCCGCCAAAATAATGCCCTGCGTTCACCGATTCATTAGTAACATTGCACCTCGAACCGCCCGACATCAGTATCTTAGTCCCGCACCTTACGTTGCCTTCAAATACGGCAACTCCTTTCAGGCCACTTTCAGCAGCCGAAATAGCGGCCATTAGCCCTGCGGCCCCGCCACCGACTACTGCAATTTTATATTTTTTCATGTCTTTGGAATTCTTAATTTTTTTAATATAGCGTTTGATTAAATTATTAAATTATAGTAAGATTAACCTAATTAACTTTTAATTTTTATCATTTATACACACAGAATATGAAATTAGTCAACGGTCTGGCAGTTTATGAATCCGGCAACAGCTCACATCGGCCGGTAATCTTCATCCACGGATTCCCATTTGACCACCAGATGTGGAAAAACCAGGTAGAGTTTCTTAAAAACGATTATTACTGTATTACCTATGATCTGAGAGGTTTGGGACAAAGCCACGTAGGAGACGGACAGTATACAATTGAAGGTTATGCTGACGACCTCTTTAACCTGATGGGCGAACTTAAGCTGGAAAATCCGGTAGTCTGCGGACTCTCAATGGGAGGTTATATAGCCCTGCGCGCAATTGAAAAAGACGAAAAGCAATTCGGCGGAATGATTCTCATAGACACTAAATCCGCCGCTGATAACGACGAGGGCAGGCTAAAGAGAGCAGCCGGAATAAAAAAGATAAATTCAGAAGGCTCAGAAAAATTTATTGAGGAATTTGTGCCCGGCTGCTTCGGTGACATTGCACTGAAGGAAATGCCGGAGGTATATGATAAAGTTATTAAAAGATCCCTGCGCTCCAACCCGGTTGGGTTAAAAGGCTGCCTTTTAGCCATGGCCGGCAGAACCGATACGACGCCTTATCTTGAAAATATAAACATCCCTTCACTCATTATCTGCGGCTCAATAGATAAACTGGTACCGCCTCCTGTAATGAGAGAAATGGCTGACAGGATTAAAGCTTCCGAATTCGCGGCAGTTCCAAGGGCAGGACACTTATCGCCCCTGGAAAATCCCGAATTTATAAACGATATGCTGGCGGGATTCCTGAGAAGAAGGATAATTTAATAAAAACCATATGTGTTGAGTGTTTATTCTGAAACACTCAACACTATCTTGTCAGTACTTTTAATTTTTTGTCAGTGAAATACCACACTGTAATCTACCATTCTGCCCTGGCTGTAATTAAACTTTGCACTGAAGAACTTGTCCTGTAATAGCCATTTAATGAATATCCTGTCGCCTTCCCAAAGGTTAAGACTGAAGAGTTCATCATCCGGTATCCACTTCAAAACACCTTCATGCGAATCGATCATTTCACCGCTGAACCTGGCTGCCGTAAATACAAAAACATACCAGTCCTCAAACCCGTCAAAAGCAGGAAACGTGATAAATCCGTGCAGCAGCGGGGACTCGATAAGGAGGCCGGACTCTTCCCTTACCTCCCTTATGACGCATTCCTCAGGGGTTTCACCCAATTCAAGCTTGCCGCCCAGGCCGTTCCATTTTCCTTCGTGCATGTCGTTCTGCTTTTTAATCCGGTGCAGCATCAGGGTTGCCCCGTTATGCTTTATATAACACAGTGTTGCCAGTTTCATGATTCTTCTATTCCGCCACAGTGCCCAGGTATCTGCCTTCCAGCAGATAATTATTTACATAGTCACTAATTCCCTCTTCCAGCGACGTCTGGCGTCCGTTATAGCCCGCGGCAAGAAGTTTATCCGGATTAGCCTGTGTAAAATACTGGTATTTACCCCTTAATACTTCGGGCATATCCACGTATTCAATGTTTACGGGCAGCTTTAAGGCCGTAAAAAGGGCAGTGACGAGATCATTCCAGGTCCTTGCCTTACCCGATCCGATATTATAAAGACCGTTTTTTTCCTTGTTCTGCAGGAAAAACAGCGTCATATCCACAACGTCCTTCACGTAAACAAAATCACGCATCTGTTCGCCGTCATTATACTGGTCGTTATACGACTTAAACAGCTTTACCTTGCCGGTATCCCTTATCTGTCCGAATGCCTTATGTACCACGCTGCGCATGTCATCCTTGTGGTATTCATTCGGTCCGTATACGTTGAAGAACTTAAGTCCCGCAATCTTATCGAGCACTTTCATTCTGCTTGCCCAGAGGTCGAACATATGTTTCGAATAGCCGTACATGTTCAGTGGTCTCAGGCGCTGAAGTTCCTTCTCGTCATCCTCATAGCCTTCATTGCCGTCACCGTAAGTAGCAGCAGATGATGCATAAATAAACCTGGCCTTGCGCGGCAGGCAGTATTTTACGAGCTCTGTAGTATATCTGTAGTTATTGCCCAAGAGATAATCCGCGTCTTTTTCTGTCGTTGATGAACAGGCCCCCATGTGAATGATTGCTTCTACATCAAAGGGTATGTTCTCCTCTACTATCCTGCTAAGAAATTCATCTTTGTGATAAACGTCGTGATACCTGAGTCCGACCAGGTTCTTCCATTTTTCACCCGTCCCGAGAGAGTCAACAATAATTATCCTATCCTCGCCCAGTTGATTCAACCGCCATACAATAGCGCTGCCTATGAAGCCGGCTCCGCCTGTAACTACTATCATGTTAATATCTCCACACTAAAATCTGGTTTTTAATTGAAGCCTAATTTAACTATATTATTACACCTTTTCAAAAAAGATATTTTTGCATTTTAAAGTAAATAGAGAAAGTTACATCCTACAATGAAAAATACGTTTGAATACCTGTCAGAACTGCTCAACAAAAGAATACTTGTACTGGACGGCGCAATGGGTACGATGATACAGCGCCACACACTTTTAGAGGCGGATTTCAGGGGGGAAAGATTCAAGGACCACCCCCATGATCTGAAGGGCAATAATGATCTGCTCAGCCTTACACAACCTGAAATTATAAAGAACATTCACCGTGCATATTTTGAGGCTGGCTCCGATATAGTTGAAACAAATACCTTTAATGGCACCTCGATTTCACAGTCTGATTATAATACCCAGAAACTTGCCTACGAAATAAACTATACTGCCGCGCGCCTGGCAAAAGAGGCGGCCGAAGAATTTACACAGAAAGATCCCTCAAAACCTAGGTTTGTAGCGGGTGCCCTGGGACCCACGAATAAAACGGCCTCGCTCTCACCCGACGTTAACGACCCGGGTTATCGTGCCGTAAGTTTCGACCAGCTAGTCGAAGCCTATATGGAACAGGTAAAGGGACTGGCCGAGGGAGGAGTTGACATACTCCTTGTTGAAACTATTTTCGACACCCTGAACTGCAAGGCGGCTCTTTTTGCAATAAAAGAATACACCAGGCAGACCGGAAAAAAATTCCCCGTCATGATCTCGGGAACCATAGTTGACCAGAGCGGAAGAACGCTCTCGGGACAAACAACAGAGGCTTTCTGGATCTCGGTTTCACACACTGAAAACCTCCTTAGCATCGGCCTTAACTGCGCCCTGGGCTCAAAGCAGATGCGCCCTTATATACAGGAGCTTTCACGTATTGCCGACTGCTACATAAGTCTTTATCCTAATGCAGGATTACCTAATGAATTCGGCGGTTATGATGAAACAGGACAGGATATGGCCGGCGTGCTGAAAGATTACGCCACCAGCGGATTTTTAAATATTGTGGGGGGATGCTGCGGCACCACACCCGATCACATTAAGGCAATCTCAGAGGCGGTCGTTGGACTCAGTCCCCGCAAAAAGCCTGTTACAGAACCTTTCCTGCGCCTGAGCGGACTAGAACCTCTGGTAATCAGACCCGAATCGAATTTTGTAAATATCGGGGAAAGGACAAATGTCACCGGATCAAAGAAATTTGCCCGCCTTATACTTTCAGACGACTATGAAGCAGCCCTTGCCGTTGCACGCCAGCAGGTGGAAGGGGGCGCACAAATAATTGATATTAATATGGACGAGGGGCTGCTCGACTCTGAAAAGGCAATGACCCGCTTCCTGAACCTTATTGCCGCTGAACCCGATATTGCACGCCTTCCGGTCATGATAGACTCTTCAAAATGGTCTGTGATTGAAGCAGGACTCAAGTGCGTGCAGGGCAAGTGTATCGTTAATTCCATCAGCATGAAGGAAGGCGAGGAGAAATTCAGATATTACGCCGGAAAGGTCCTTCAGTATGGAGCCGCAGCCGTAGTCATGGCCTTTGACGAAAAGGGCCAGGCAGACACATTTGAAAGAAAAATTGAAGTATGCCAGAGGGCTTACAACATCCTTACCCAGGAGGTTGGATTCCCTCCCGAAGATATAATTTTTGACCCTAATATTCTTACAGTTGCTACAGGCATAGAAGAGCACAATAACTATGCAGTTAACTTCATGGAGGCCGCGCGCTGGATTAAACAGCACCTGCCCATGGCCAAGGTCAGCGGCGGAGTAAGTAATATTTCCTTCTCTTTCCGCGGCAACGATACTGTGCGTGAGGCCATACATTCCGCATTCTTATACCACGCAATCAAAGCCGGCCTGGATATGGGTATAGTTAATGCGGGCCAGCTGGAAGTATATGAAGAAATTCCGAAGGACCTGCTTACACTGGTTGAGGACGTACTCTTAAACCGCAGGCCCGATGCAACGGAAAGACTGGTGGATTTTGCCGAGAAAATCAAGCAGAAGGATAAAACCCAGGCTAAGGAAGAGCTCTGGCGCGAGATGACGGTTGAGGAAAGACTCAAGCACGCGCTAATAAAAGGCATTGTAGACTACATTGAACAGGATACGGAAGAGGCCAGACAAAAATCATCCAGCCCGCTCGACGTGATTGAGGGACCACTAATGGATGGTATGAACGTCGTCGGTGACCTGTTTGGTTCGGGTAAGATGTTCCTGCCCCAGGTTGTAAAGAGTGCACGCGTAATGAAGAAGTCGGTTGCATACCTTATACCCTATATTGAAGCTGAAAAGGCCAAGAATCCGAGCAGCAGGGCTGCCGGAAAAATACTCCTTGCTACTGTTAAGGGTGATGTGCACGATATAGGAAAAAATATTGTCGGCGTGGTACTCGGATGCAATAATTACCAGGTAATTGACCTGGGTGTAATGGTACCCACGGCTAAAATTATACAGACGGCAATCGAAGAAAACGTGGATATAATAGGCCTTAGCGGTCTGATCACCCCTTCACTGGATGAGATGAGCGAAGTGGCCAGGGAAATGGAACACCAGGGCCTTAAACTGCCCCTTTTAATAGGAGGAGCTACTACCTCGAGGATCCATACAGCGGTTAAAATTGCCCCGGGTTACAGCAGCCCCGTCATTCATGTACTCGATGCCTCCCGCAGCGTTCCGGTGGTTAACAGTCTGGTCAACCCTGAATTACGCGAACCCTTCGTCTTTCAGGTCAGACAGGAGTACGATAACCTGCGGCTGGATCACCAGAAAAGACAGGCAGCCAAAAATTATATTTCAATCGATGAGGCCAGGAAAAATAAACCGCAGACAGACTGGCAGAACGTACCCGTCTGTAAACCCAGGTTTACAGGCATAACCGTGCTTGAAGACTACAGCATTGAGGAACTCAGGAAATATATAGACTGGACACCCTTCTTTCAGGTCTGGGAACTGAAGGGCAAGTATCCCGATATATTCAATAACACAGAATATGGTGATGAAGCCAGAAAACTTTTTACCGATGCCAACAAACTCCTGGACAACATAATTGAACGCAGACTCCTTAAGGCAAACGGGGTCTTTGGACTCTTCCCTGCCAACAGCGTGGGAGATGATATAGAGATATACTCGGACGAAAAACGTTCAGGGGTGCTTACTGCCTTCCATACTCTGCGCCAGCAGGGTCTTAAGGCAAAGGGATTTCCAAACCTTGCGCTTGCGGATTTTATTGCACCCAAAGACAGCGGAGTAATGGATTATTTAGGCGCATTTGCCGTTACGGCGGGAGTCGGGATTGAGGCCATTCTGGAACAGTATAAACAGGAAAATGACGACTACAGCAGTATTATTGTAAAAGCGCTGGCTGACCGTCTGGCAGAGGCTTTTGCCGAAAGGCTTCATGAACTGGTAAGGAAAAAATACTGGGCTTATGCCTCGGATGAGGCCCTGGAAAACAGGGACCTGATACAGGAAAAGTACCAGGGCATCAGACCGGCTCCGGGATATCCCGCGCAGCCGGATCATACGGAAAAATGGATACTCTTCGACCTTTTGCAGGTGGAAAGAAATTCATCAATACGCCTTACTGAAAACCTGGCCATGTACCCTGCTGCCTCGGTAAGCGGCCTCTACTTTGCTCATCCCGAAGCTAAATATTTTAACGTCGGGAAAATCAGCAAGGATCAGGTTCTCGATTACCAGAAACGCAAGGGCATGAGCCTAAAAGAAATCGAAAAATGGCTTTCCCCAATCCTTAACTACGACGGAAGCGCCGAATAGCTAATTAAAATCTCAGGGGTCCAAGGTTTGACAAAAGACTTTGGATCCCCGGCCTGACGACTTATTCATGCTGCATGTATATTAACAATCTCCAACTCTCCATACTCATTA
>JBLMZM010000135.1:0-47390 GCA_050258815.1 Ignavibacteriales bacterium | reverse complement strand
AAAATACTTAATGCCGAAATGATGTTAAATGCATATTACTCCACGGACCTTAGTTCGGATAATCACGACGCAAGGCTCTACAGAGCAATCATCCGCTACACCACACCTCAATCGGAAATTCAGGCAGGCTTGCAAAAAATCAACTTCGGTCCTGCCCAGCTTCTGCGCGCACTGATGTGGTTTGATAAGGTAGATCCCCGTGACCCGCTGAAATTAACCGACGGAGTTTATGCACTCAGATATAAATACAGTTTTATGGATAATTCAAATATCTGGCTGTGGGGCCTGTATGGGAATAAAGATCCCAAGGGATTTGAACAGTTCCAGAGCAGTAAAAATATGCCTGAATTCGGGGGACGCCTGCAGATGCCCGTTCCTGCGGGAGAACTGGCGGCAACCATACATACCCGGCAGGCTGACGCCGGAACGTTCAATTACAGGGAAAACCGCTTTGCACTGGATGGACGCTGGGATATTGGAATAGGACTCTGGTTCGAATCCGTCCTGCAAAATACCATAACGGACATGCTCCCATATAAATGGAACAAAGTTGTTACTCTTGGCGGAGATTATACTTTCCCCCTCGGAAACGGAATTTATTTTCTTGCAGAACATATGCTCTCTGATGCTTCGGATAAAATCCTTACCAGTAATACCAGCAGCCAGATCTCAGCCCTTATGCTGACATACCCGCTTGGCGTACTGGATAACTTAGCCGTGCAGCAGTACTATAACTGGCAGGATAAGAGCCTGTACCAGTACTATCAGTGGCAGAGGACTTATGATAATTTCATAATTAACCTGGGACTTTTTCATTATCCTGAAAACGGCCAGGGCATGTTTTCTTCCAGCAAAAACATACCAGCCGCCGGATATGGATTACAACTGATCCTGGTTTATAACTATTAACTTCACACTTAACGGGTGAAGTCAATTAAAAAGGAAGCAATTCCGAAGCTCCTAAGATAGAAACGGACTTTGGATTAACAGCTTTACGTTAATTTAATCTACAACTGCCTTTCTTAATTCAGGCAAGTTATAATGAGGTGTATTGAATGAACAATTCTAAGATAATTACGGTCCGGAACCTGATAAAGGATTATGGAATGGGCAAACAATCCTTCAGAGCCCTTAATGATATTAGTCTCACTATTAACAAAGGTGAGTTTACCGGACTCATTGGCCCCAGCGGCTCCGGGAAAACAACACTCCTTAACATACTTGGTGCGCTGGATAATCCAACCGGAGGTGACGCTGTGGTGCTTGAAAAAAGCATCAGGGACCTGCAGCATAAAGAAGCCGCAAAACTCAGGAACGATTCCATTGGATTTATTTTTCAGACTTTTAACCTGCTGCCGGTCTATTCCGTTTTTGAAAACGTTGAGTTCCCTCTCCTGCTTCTTAAGAAAGGGAAAGAAGAACGCGAAAAGCTGGTGATGCAGGCACTGGAATGGGTTGGACTAGCGGGCAAAGCTAAATCAAGACCCAATCAGCTTTCAGGCGGCGAAAGCCAGAGAGTTGCCGTTGCAAGAGCAATGGTTAAACTTCCGGAGATCGTTCTGGCCGATGAACCAACAGCGAATCTGGATGCCGCAAACTCACACAATATACTGAAGACTATGCTTAAACTTAACGAGGAACTGAAAACAACATTCATATTTGCTACGCATGACGAAAAGGTCATCGGATACCTGCGCAGGAAAATTGTGCTCAGTGACGGAAAAATCATCAATGATATCAGTATGAATTAGGCGTGGAGGATGAAATGTTAATTATAAAACTGGCCCTTAGAAATATAATGCATGCCGGACTCAGGTCCTGGCTGAACATCTTCGTTCTTTCATTTGCTTTTGTACTGATCGTTATGCTTGAAGGCCTGTACGATGGGATGTCACAGCAGATAAAAGACGCAATGATCGATTCTGAAATTGGAGGCGGTCAATTCTGGCAGAAAGATTATGATCCTTATGACCCATTCTCTTACGAGAAATCCCATGCCCCCATCCCTGAGAACCTAAGTAATGAAATCAGAAAAGGCAATGCCACTGCCGTCCTTGTTGTACCCACGGCCATTTTTCCCAAGGGACACATTCAGTCGGCCCTCCTGAAAGGCATCAGTCCTGATCAGAAGGTCCTCAAACTGCCTTCTTCTTCTTTAAAAAGTGAAGACACAACCGAAATCCCGGGCTTGATCGGTTCAAGGATGGCCCAGAGTACAGGTCTGCAGATTGGAGACGACCTTAGCATCCGGTTCAAAAATTTACATGGCACTTTTGATGCCAGGGATATTAGAATCGTCCAGATAATGAACACAAATGTTCAGTCAATTGACAAGGACCAGATATGGGTCCCCCTGGAAACACTTCGCAGCCTGTATCTTGCTCCTGATGAAGCAACCATCGTAACACTAAAAAAAGGCATCAGCCACGTACCGGCAGGAAACCCCGGATGGATTTTAAGGGACCATGGTTTTCTCCTAAAAGACCTGAATGATTATATAAAACAAAAGAAAGCCTCCGCCACATTCATGTTCATTCTCCTGCTTGGCATGGCACTGCTTGCGGTGTTTGATACACAGGTCCTTGCGATCTTCAGACGCCGGAAGGAAATGGGGACTCTTATGGCCCTTGGAATGACAAGATGGAATGTAATCAGCCTGTTTACACTCGAGGGCTGTATGCTGGGCATTCTGGCATTCATTATAGGATCAATTTACGGAATACCACTCTTGGCATATCTCGCAACAACGGGCATTTCCCTGCCCCGGATGGTGGGACAGGTAGGCATATCTCTCGGTTCAGTGCTTTATCCCAAATATGGTCTGCAGCTTTATTTTGTTACGAGTATTATTCTTTTTATTTCGGTAATCATAGTTAGTTTTTTGCCAACCCGCAGGATCACCAGGCTAAAACCAACTGATGCTCTCAGGGGGAAAATGTCATGATAAGATTTTTATTTAAGGGTCTGATGAGAGATCATCACAGGAGCCTGTTTCCCGTTATTGTAGTTTCACTGGGAGTGTTTCTGACCACTCTGCTCTATTCTTTTATGAGCGGTGTCCTGAACGACATGATCGATTCCAGCGCCAGGTTCGAAACGGGGCACGTCAGAGTAATGACTAACGCCTATTATAAACTGCAGAATCAGATCCCGAATGACCTGGCCCTGACGGGTGTTAGTAGCATGATCAATACACTAAAGAAGGAATATCCCGGTTATGACTGGAAGGCCAGGATCAAATTTGCCGGACTCCTGGACGTACCGGACAGCAGCGGCGAGACAAAAGCACAAAGTCCCGTATTCGGAATGGCAATCGACCTGCTCGGTAAAAATAGTTTGGAGCCCGAACGACTTAACATCAGGAAATCCATTATAAGGGGACGCATACCTCAAAAACCAGGCGAGGTTCTTATCAGTGATGTTTTCGCAAAAAAAATGGGAATAAGGATAAATGACCCCGTAACCCTGCTTTCCACCTCTTCAAGCGGAGCTATGGCAGTACAAAATTTTTTAGTAAGCGGAACGGTGGAATTCGGTATTGCCGCAATGGACAGGGGTGCGATGATCGCTGACCTGTCGGATATCCAGTATGCCCTGGAAATGCCGGACGGTGCCGGTGAAATCCTGGGCTTTGATTATAACAGATTCTATGTATCAGAAAATGTGAGAAAGGTTGCGGATAGTTTTAACTCCCGGTACTCCAGACCGTCCGATAAGTATTCCCCTGTTATGCTGACACTTGAGGATCAGAACGGAATGGGAGAATATTTAACCTATGCAGATTCTATCGGATTTATGATAATAGCCGTTTTCCTGGTTGCAATGTCGGCCGTATTGCTGAATACAGGCCTCATGTCGGGCATTCGCCGCTACGGTGAAGTAGGGGTTCGCCTTGCCCTGGGTGAAACAAAGAACCACATATATAAGACTTTATTGTATGAATCCGTGCTGATTGGACTCATTGGCTCATTTATTGGCACAATAATGGGCCTTGCCGTTGCATTTTACTTCCAGGAGATTGGGGTGGATATATCCGGAACTCTGAAAAACTCCACCATAATGATGTCCAGCCTGGTAAGGGCAAGAATTAACGTTACGAGTCTTTATATTGGCTTTGTTCCCGGTCTTTTTGCCACAATTCTTGGAACGGCACTCTCCGGGATTCAGATTTTTAAACGTCAGACCGCATCATTATTTAAGGAACTGGAAACATGAAAAATATAATAAATACACTGGCTTTTATCTTAATATTATGCACCTTTGCTTTTCCGCAGACCCCCTCAGGTGCAGACGTGCTAAAACAGATAGATAAGAACCTCCTGCTTGACAAGGCTGTTACTACGACAACAATGATAATTCACGGCAGGGCCGGAACGCGTTCAGTTAAGGCAAAAAGCTGGATCGAAGGCAGGGATAAAGCCTTTGTTGAATATACTGATCCCCCGAGGGAAAAGGGAAAAAAGATGCTGAAGCTTGGCGACCAGCTATGGAACTATATCCCTGAACCAACGGACAGGATCATTACAATATCGGGACATCTGCTCAGGCAATCTGTTATGGGGTCGGATCTTTCTTACGAGGATATAACGGAAAATAAAAAACTCGTTGAATTGTATAATGCAAAGGTTACCGGATCTGAAAAATTAGATAACAGGGATTGCTACGTTGTTGAACTTACAGCAAAACAGGAAGATATAACTTATTATAGCAGAAAACTATGGGTCGATAAGGAAAGATGGCTCCCCTTAAAGGAAGAAAGATATGCCAGGAGCGGTAAACCGCTTAAACGCAGCGAAATTCTGGAAGTGACCCGTATTGATAACCGCTGGTATCCTAAAAGAATGGTCTACCATGACCTGATGCAAAATGGCGAGGGGACTGAATATGTAATCGAATCCATCGACTTCCACGCAAATATCCCGGAATCCCAGTTCACCAAGGCAGCATTAAAAAAGTAATCCGGCATATGATCCGGGATCAGTAAAACACAACTACTGATCCCGGAATTTTCGTACCTGACTTTACCTTTCACTACAAAATTTACTTGCCAAATGATAATGAGATTATTAAGTTGAAGAGCAGCTAAAACGATTGTTCCATTCACCTGATCTTTAAAGAATCGAGATAATTATCCGTGAGCGTCTGCAGCAATACTGCCGTCAGACTGCCCTGGAAAGGAGGTTATAACATGCTCTTAAAGTATACTGCCGCCTGGTTTGGAATGATGGTGCTTGCCATATTGAACGGTGCTATACGTGAACTCCTATACAAACCTTATGTAGGAGATCTTTCTGCACACCAGATATCCACTATTACCCTCCTGGTATTTTTCACTGTCTACCTGTGGATTCTCATGTCGTACTGGAATATAGGCTCGGAAAACCAGGCCTGGATTATTGGCAGCCTGTGGCTTATTATGACATTGATATTCGAATTCGGTTTTGGGCATTTTATTGCCGGCAATTCCTGGGATAAACTTCTGCACGACTATAATATTCTTGCAGGGCGCGTGTGGATATTTGCACTCATCTGGATTCTGACTGCACCATACGTTCTTTTCCGCATCAGGAATAGCCGCAGCTCATAATTATTTTTCACGCAAGTTGTATTCACCCTCTTTGCGTAAGATGAGCTAGTTAAACCCGAGCTGCCTTTTGGCCTCATCACTCATTTTATGCGGTGTCCACTGAGGCTGCCAGACCAGATTCACATCTACATTAAGGTTTGGATCAAGCTGCATCAGGCATTCCTTCACCCAGCTCACTATGCTGCTGTGCATGGGACACCCGGGCGTAGTCAGGGTCATTGTTACAAATATCCTTCCCTCTTCAATTTCCAGGGAATATACCAAACCGATGTCTACTATATTTATCCCGATTTCCGGATCAATAACTGTTTTCAGAGCCTCAAGTACCTGTTCTTCTTTAAGGGTCATTTTCTATTTCACCAAAATTTTTATCATGTTAAAAACAAAAATTAATACACTCGCGAACATAGCTATAAAACAAATGTGCAGCAGAATTTGTATTTCAAAGATAATCGAAATTACTGAGCCGGTAACAGATGCAAGCATCAGGAAGTACTCCAGATAAGCAAGCCTCTCATCATACATCTCCCTTAGCATTGGAACTTTCTCAATACCCGCCTTACTGCTGTATTTATGATACCAGGTTAGAAAAGGGAGAATCTTGTACATCTGTCCTACAATCAGCATGGATATGAAACCGAAAAATATCATATATCCATATGCCAGCGTAATACTCAAATATTTCGAATAATCCACTATTAGGAATGAAAATCCGAACAGCATGCTTAAGCCGAGAAAGACATATGATGTCATAGTAAACCACAGTGCTGCATCAAGCTTCTTTCTCACTCTCTTTCTGAACATTACAAATACCTGATACAAAAAACAGACAATACCCAGCGCTATAAGCAGCGCTGCAATAAAGTAAGGCACTCCCGGATCATTTATATAAAGCTCAATCAGAAAACCGACAAGTCCCGCGTTTATCAGCCCAAAAGCCCATTTCCCGCTAAGCTTTGAAAAGTCATGTGATAAAGTAAACATGGGGATCAGCTTGAAAGTTATTCCCATAATCACCATTGTCAGCCATCCTGTTACTGCAATATTAACATGATACCCCAGATATACCAGGTGATTACTTTCAATGAACGGAAATCCCAGGTTTATTGCCAGAATCAGGCCCAGAACTACGGTAACAAGTAGATAAAATAAGGCCGCAGCGAGATAGGTTGCCGTAATATTCCACTCCTTTACGCTGAACATTGTTACAACTGCATTAACAAGAAATATTATAACAGCAAGATTAATTGTTGCCGCAGCTATAGTAAGATGCAGGTCAATCTGGAAATACCAGAAACTGTAAACCAGCAGAATTACTCCTAGTGAAAATATCCAGAACTGAATTTCAGCAAGAATTTCACTAAAGAGTTTAACCTGAAGAACAACAGGTATAAGCTGAAACAATGCTCCGAAAATGATCATTGTTATCCAGCCTAAGGTAGCGATGTGTGTCAGGGCAAGAACTTTCGGCTGAAAATGGTATCCCCTGAAGCCTTCGAAATTCAGCATCAGCAGAAGGTTTAATATCAGAAATGCAAAAATTGCAGTTAAGAAATATTTTATTACTATCCTGAATGGAGGTGCATAATCGGGAGAGATCAATCCGGCCTGCTGCATTACCCTGCCTGCCTCTTTGCAATAAGGATCTGGTAGTTTTCATCACCCAGCTTTGTACATGCTGCCATATAGCCCCGCTCCTCAAGCTTAGGATATAGAAGAACCGGTTCACGGTGATGAAATACGCGCATTACGGTATTTGCTTCTATCCTGGTTAAATTTTCAAGAATTTTTATCATCGGTTCCGGTGCTGGCAGATCATGCACGTCAAGATCAATTATATTTTCATAGTCGTAAATATCAATATCGCCTGAATTTCGAGGCTGGTCCGTTAGCACAGACACAGGTCCCTCTTTTTCCCTGTAAAAATACACGTTATAACTATTTGCCTCACTTTCCGTCCAGTGCATAAACCCCTTGTCACCGAGCATGGAATAAAGAGGGATTGGTTCGAATGAGTTTATTATAAGGAGAGCTTCATCACTCTTTAATTCCTTTATAAACTGCATAATATCCTTCAATGGATCTTTACCTGAATCGAGGATTGGCCGGACGTCGAAACTCTTTATCTTACCGGGTGCCAGGGACTTTAAGTACTCAGGCTTCTTCTTAACATCAGCCTCTTTCTCCTGCAATATTTCCGGTTGCCCTGCAGGAATCCGGTTGTTGTTATTACTTTCCGTCAAACTGTTTAGTTCAGACAATAGCTGAGTTAAATCTACCCGGGCAATTGATGCTGCCTGTTCAATAGTTACTCTGCCCGCAAGTGCCTTTCTTAGCATTTTGTTCTGCAGCTTTTGAAAATGAGGACTTATCTTCAGCAATATATCCAATGAGCCCGGATAGTCATCTAGCAGTTTCGATATTTTTAAATCTTTAGTTATCATTGTCCGGCCAATCATCTGTTCATTTTATTTCTTTGTAATATTAACACGCCATACATCGGGACCCTTTTCCACATATTCCCATATATACTGGCCATTTCTTATGCCTTCAAACTGATAATATAATGGAGCCGGATCATGGTCATTTACCAGTTGAAAGGTTTCTCCTGCTTCCAGCGCATCAAATGTTGAAAAAATTGTAGGATGCTTTTCCTTTGGAACTATTGGTCTGACATCGAGTTGTTTTATTTCCTGTGACATTATTACTCCTTTTTAATTGATATAATACAAAATAGCGAATGTGTTTGGCCGCGTCATTGACTTAAGTCGGTAATGTTCAGATTTTACCCCTTTGCCTGGTAGAATTTAGGGAAGGATTTTTAGGAATAGCTTTAATATTTTTATATTTATTCCTGGGAAGAATAATAAATTACGAAAGGTATATACTAAGCCAATGAATTTGAAGGAAATTCCACTGTTTTCAGAGCTTAGCGCCGATGAACTGGAAAAGATCACGGCGTTAAGCAGAGAAATAAATTATAAAAAGGATGATTACGTCTTCCATGAGGGAGATGAATTAAGCGGTATTTTTATTGTGTTAAAAGGCACAGTTAAAATCTTTAAGATATCACCCCATGACAAGGAATATATATTGCACATTTTACGAAGGCCGCAGCTTTTTGGAGACGTCCCCCTCTTCACGGGAGGAGATTGCCCGGCCAGTGTACAGATATTGGAAGATTCCACGCTGCTTTTTATTCCCCAAAAGGAATTCCTGCAATTACTAGCAAGCAATTCCAACCTGAGTTTCAAAGTAATGTCAGGATTTGCAAAACGCCTCAAGACGATCACCGTCAAGGCCGAAGACCTGTCGCTCAAGGAGGTGGTAAACCGTCTTGCCGATTACCTCGTAAAGGAAGTCGAAAGAACGGGCACTTCCTCCCTTCCCGAACCGTTCATAAAACTGACATTATCAAACCCCACACTGGCCGCTTACCTGGGCACTATTCCTGAAACTATCTCCCGTGCTCTCAAAAAACTAAAAGAAAGCAACATTATCAGACTCCACAAGAGAACCGTTTTTATAAATGATTTTCAGCAGCTGAAGAAATTGTCCGAATGATCCTGTTGTTACCCTCTCTCGTACTCATCAATTTTTTCACGGATTATCCCGGCACTCTTCTTCAAAAGCACTCTCTCTTCCTGACTCAGTCTCAGCGGTACAGTACCAAGGTCCCCGGTGCCGCTGATCAGGTGCGGAAGTGAAAGTGTTACGTCCTTTACCCCTTCCACGTCTTCATTTACCGTACATACCGTCAGTACTGCGCGGTTATCCCTGTTAATGGCATCAACAATTCTTGCAATGGCTGAACCGATGCCATAATACGTGGACCCCTTGCCCTCAATAATTTTATAGGCTGCATTGCGGACACCTTTGTCAATTTCATCCTTCACTTTCTCATTGAAATCCACTTTCCTGAATCTTATGAAATCTTCAAATGGAATTCCGCCGACATCTATGGTGGACCAGGCCAGCACTTCGGAATCACCATGCTCTCCAATGACGTAGCCATGCACATTCTGCGGATCAACGCCGGCGTGGTTGCCAAGCAATGCCCTGAAACGCGCTGTATCCAGCATTGTGCCTGAGCCTATGACCCTGGAACTCGGGACCCCGTGCTCTGAAGCTATCTTTGCGCTGATGTGAGTAATAACATCAACGGGATTCGTAGCAATAAGGAATATTGTGTCGGGAGCATATTCCAAAGCCTGCGGGATGATTTTATTTAGTATGGCTGCATTTTTCTCGAACAGCATAAGTCTGGTTTCCCCAGGCTTCTGGCTGGCGCCAGCGGCAATGATCACAATTTTTGCGTCTTTCAGGTCCCTGTAGTTTCCGGCATAAATATCCGTCTGATGAGTAAAGGGAACAGCATGTTGTATATCTGCAGCTTCTGCAATTGCACGCTTTTCATTTGCATCAATAAGGACAACTTCATTTGCGGACTTCGTCATAACCATGGCATATGCTGATGTTGATCCCACTAGTCCGCTGCCAATAATTCCTACCTTCATTTATACCTCATTTTTCTTCTGAATACAATTATTATTTTCCAATAGTTCTGAAATACTACACTACTATAATCAGACTTTGCGTCTTTTTCAAGTTTTAATGTCATTTTTTATGCAAAACTGATGAAATATATCACTTAATCTATTTTGGGAAACTGGCATGACGGATAAAAGGGGAAAAGCGGGAGCCTGTGCCTTCCGGAAATAAAAAATCCCCGCATTGCTGCGGGGATTATGACTGTCAAATATCTGGTATTACGTTAGTAGCTTATGCCCACTGTAAAATAGTGCAGGCCGCCGAATATTCCAGCATCCTGGTATGCATAATCAACTCTGAAGGGAACACTGGATATGGTTTTTCTGAAACCAACACCGGCCGAAAATCCCCTTTCGTCCAGATTCGTAATGTAACCGGCCCTGAGATAGAGCGTCTTGCTATAGCTATACTCCATGCCGTATTTTGCCTTTTCGCCGAAATCCCTGGGGTGATACGACTCAAACATCAGTATGAGATCATGATCGCCCAGGTCATTTACTGCAAACTGCAATGGGGCAACAGTTACACCAAAGCTTACTGCAAATGGCAGTGAGAACAATTCATTTTCGTATTTCTTCTCCTGCGAAATGTTAGACAGTGTAGCAGCAAAGGTAATACCCTTGTATTGGAAATCGTAATAGGTACCAACATCAATAGCAAATGTTCCCATGGTATAGGGCTTCAACTCCCTGGAAAATTTAGGATCATTAAGCGAGTCCCCCGAGGTGGTTACCCATGCAGCCCCTAAATCCTGATTCAGATACTTCACATTTACTCCATATGAAAACCTGTCGGATACTTTCTGGGAGAAGCCCAGACCTACCGTATAGGCAGATGGGGAGAAAGTACCTGTTTCCTCGTAGCCCTCGGAGTTGTTCGACCTTACAGTAGCGAACAAATCGCCGTAATCTACAATTGTTCCGCTTAAGGTTACAACGCCAAAGTCAAAGGCGTTAACACTGGCGGCTACAGCATTGTATGATATATCGGCAATCCATTTGTGATAGTTCATGCTGACATCCACTTTCCCCGGTATCATGCTTGTTAATGCAGGATTCCAGAAGATACCGTTGGAATTGTATGTGCAGTTGATGCCGGCAGTACCTCTTGCAATTGCTTCGGCTGAAATGGGATTGCTCAAGAATTTCATTCCAACCTGCGCTTTCTTTTCAAACTGAGCCCTGACCGGGGCAGCAAGAATCAGCAACCCAATCAGAACCAAAAATATATTCCTGATTTTAAAATTCATTTTTTATCTCCATAAATTGAGTTTATCAGCGCTTATCTGACAATAACAAATTTTGCAAACTGTGTGTCCAGTGCTTTTCCATTGATGTCCCTGCAGTTTGTTACAGCCAGAACATATATACCGCTTGTAACATACTGATTCGAATCGGTCTTCTGATCCCAGGCATCATCGCTGGTGCCATAGTGATCTTTCTGATAAACCAATTCACCGGATTCGGTGTATATCTTTAATTTACACTCAACCGGCAGGTTGAAGAAGGAGATCTTATCAGGAGCACCCTGATTCAATGCGGCTCCTGCCGTGATTGTTGCAGGATTCGGAACAACCCTGACCAGGTTACTCTGATTTAATCCGGGTTTAACCGGGACAGCGGGAAGCTGGCTCATGTTTACAAACCTTGAGCTTTCCATTCTTGAGCCCGGATTAAATCCGGTTGTATTCTGCTTTCCGTTATCAACAGCGGTTACTGCATAATAGTAGTCAACCCCTCTTGTTACGTTGGAATCAACAAATTCCGTTACATTTCTGTCCTTTGTTGAAAATACCTGTTCCCACTTTACAATTGCACCCTCATCGAGAGGATCAAATGTCAGGAATGAACCTTTCTTTTTGTAAACTTTCCATTCGCTCCAGTCGTCAACCCCTGTAACAGCATCCAGGTAGTACGATGGATCCGGATAGGACCACTTTACAGTAATTCTGTTTGGGCCTGATGTTACACTGATGTCAGGCGGCGGCGGTGCGGCAGGAAGCTTTACACCCTTGTTAATCTGCGACCAGGCAAAATAGGCTTTATCCAGGTTATTGAACAGACTGTCTTTACCAGGTTCAATAAACATGTCATTTTTCTGCTGGTCAGTTATTTTTTTGCTCATCCAGTCGGCACCAATCTCTTTTGCTTTATCAATACCTATATCGCCGGCACCTACAGCATAAACGAAGGTTACAGAGTCGACCCTGTTTCTTGCCCTGTCAAGAGTCAGCTGATAAGGACCGTTAACAACAAATCTCATCGCACCCTGTTCGTTCTGGTTTGGTCTCAATGACTGAACATCATCAGGTGTTGGGAAACGGCCCAGTTTAGGATGGCGTCCGCTGTAGAGTAAGGCGTTTTCGTCCTTTTTATCGACCCATTTGTCCTGCCTGATGGATGCATAGGATAAGGCAAACGGCTGAGCTATATCGTCTGTTTTAACTTCACCTGGAGACTTGCTGGCAAATAATAATGCATAGCCGGGAATCTGTGTGGAGTACAGGTATCCTGTGTTCATATCCGGATCTCCGGAATCATCTTTTGAACCGTTGGAATATGTTTTGGGCTGTGGTTTTATCCTGTCAAAGTAATATGCTACTTTCAGTGAATCACGGCCTGCTCCCTTTACAAGGTTTGACTTTCTTGAGAACCAGCTGTTCATGTCATCTTCCGGAATGCCTCCGAAAGTGTTTGTAGTCTTGTAAGTACCGAGCTTCGATGGTCCCATGGTAAATGAAGTCGGCCAGTAAAAGTTTACAGTCTGGCTTGGCATGGTATCACGCTGGCTGAAGGTTTTGTTTGGACCGGTTCTCTTATAGCTGACTACCACTTCACCTGTAAACTTATGTGTAGCTTTCCAGATCATATAGTCATCATTTTCCGGATCGGCAAAAGCAAATACTTCAACATGGCTCCTGAATCCGTTCTCATATACGTCTTCCCACTCAACTTTCAGGTCCGCTTCAATGTTCTTATCAACATACCAGTTATAAGGCGGATTAACTGTCAGTCCGTCTACAACAATGTGTGGAGGTCTGTATCTTCTTATTTGTCTTCCCCAGTCAATTTCACACAGGTTGACTACTTTGTCAACTCTGGTGGGGTGTACCGAATAATTCTTTTTTCTTCCCATCGGATCAATTACGCCATTTGTAAAGACAAGAGGCTGAAACAAATTGATCATCATGTCGTTACGGTACCTGTCCCTGGCCCATGTAAAATTCTCCTGCGCTCCATAGTTCCAGCTGGGCTGAACCGAAAGGCCACCGGCTTCGTTCTGGTTCATTCCGTACTTGCGCTGCAGGAAGAATGTAAAATTACCCACGTCTATATCCATCGGAGGAGGATCGAATACAGGAGCCATATTATCCTGGGCAAATAGTTCTCCTCCTATAAGCAGCAATAAAAATATCAGATTAGTAAATGTAGTTCTATTTTTCATTTTTCTACCTTTATAACTTTAATTAAAGATTAATACGGGCACCAACTATTATTCTCCTCGGATTCAGGAAGAGTACATTTTCCCAGGATCTTTCCAGTACCTTAGAAGTACTTTCTGTTTTGTATTCGCCCCATTTACCGCCGGTTTCCTTTATAGCATTCTTATAAGCACTGCTTTCTGCAAGTGTCATGTTATCCGTATTCAACCACTTGTTGTTGGTTAAATTCTTGATGGTGAGCGAAAACTCAACAGTACTGTTAGCTATATTGAATTCCTTTGAGCATTTGAAATCTATATTCCAGTAGTTTACAACTTCCGACCATTCCTGTAATTTTACCACTGTCTGATCATCGTTTAATAATATTTCTCCGCCATCTCTCCACTCAAAGAAGAAGTTGGCAAACCAGCTGCCCAGTATCATTCCATAATCATCCGGTGTATGCAGGTTCAGATTTATATTGGCCCTCGGTCTTGCCTTTGGAGCATACTGACTGGCGCTTCTTAATTTATTTTCCCTGTATTTTACCAGGTTTTCATAAATAGTAGAGAAGCCGGCGCTGCCGCTGCTCGTAATCATGTAATCGTACATTGCACTGAATGTAACAAAACGTCCTGCGTTTCTTTCAAATCTGAGTTCCACGCCTTTAATGTCACTGTAACTGTCAGGGAAGTATTTAGTTACTTTGTTTGTCTCATTGTAATCGACAAATTCTCTTGCCAGAGGCTCATTTGATACATCTTTATAATAAGCCGTAACGTTGAAGAGGAAGTTTGAGAGAAATACCTGTTCGTAGCCGAACTCATACTGAACAGTTTTTGCCATCTCAAGATCCGGCGTAGGAATAACGGTTGATCCTGCGTTCAGCTTCATATTATATAGTATGGAAGCAGAAGGCCTCTGATAGAAATGACCATAGTTGAAATACATTTTGCTGTTTTCGCTGATCGGAAACGATACACCTAATCTGGGTGATATTTTTACCTGTCCGCTGTTATCTGCAGAAGGCCATCCGGGAGGCTCACCCAGTAAATCCCTGAATAACAACCATCTCTCGTAACTGTTATACGGGCCGCCCATTCCGCTGTAGATATCAGTGTACAGCTTGGAATAATCTTTATCTTCCGGGAAACCCACTTCATATTTTTTTCTCATCGGATTGAAGTAATCGACTCTTAATCCGGCGTTTAATATCATTCCTTCGAACTCCAGCTTATCCTGGGCAAATATTCCTATATCCAATGGATTTGCTTTGAAATACTGCCATGAATTCGGGGTAAAGGCCAGTGCCGACTGATCCCAGGATCCGGCATAAACATTAATGCTTTGCAGACCTATGCTGAAACCGGTTTGCAATTCATTGAACCTGTTCACCTGCCAGGTCAGATCTCCCTTTAACTGATAGTTATATGAGTAAGAAGAATCTGCCCACTGGTGGCCTCCATACATTCTGAATTTACCAATTCCATCGCTGGTCAGGTTCGTACTGCCGTCAGGAAGTCCCGTTGTCGGTGAATAGAACACAAGGTATTTATTTGCAGCCTTGCTGTACATTGAAATGAAATTATCACTCGAGTCTTTGCTCATATCCATCAGCATTGGAGTTATGTCCTGTCCGGTATAACCCATCTGGAATTCGAGTGTAAAGAATGCATTGGGCATAGGAACATGCGTAAATTTAACGCCTCCCATCATGAAGGTCTGTTCAAATTCCTGAAGCCTGCTTTTATTGTATAGATCCCAAAGACCTCCGCCTGAAATCATGGCGGCCTGCCTGTTTATGGCAGAAGGTGTGTTGTTATTCATATAAGCAAACCTTTGAGATACATCGTAGCTAACGCTCTGTGCACTGGTGTTGCTGTATATCTTGGCATACATCGCATTAACAGAGAACTTTGACTTTTCGAGTGTGGTGGTTAATTTCACCTGTGTATTCCAGTCCCTGTAACTGTCCCTTGGGCCAATTGGGAACGCATACTGGGAATTCTCATACTTAAATGCGGTCATAAATGATGTATTGGGAATTACGAAGGGACCGGTAATGGTTCCTTCAACAACATAGTCAGGTCTTTCGGCAACCGGATACTGTGGATGCTGCATTTTCCAGAGGTCAAACCTTTGCATGGAGTCCAGACCCTTCATAATCGTTGGACTGGTAGTCTTTGCCCACCCCTTAAAGTCCTGCAGATCCACGGGTACATTTACGCCAGTGGGAACACCGGTAAAGGCATATTCACCTGCATATACTTTATATATCCAGGAGTCGCTGCTGTAGGGGTTCGTTCCAAAAAATCTGTACTGCCCCGAAGGCGTGTAGTCTGTCCTGATTGAAACGGTAAATCTTTCGCGGCTTCCGTCTTTCGTCTTTACGTCCAGCAAACCGGACCTGATCCCGCCGTATTTTGCCTCAAATCCGCCCGTTAAAACCTGGATTTCATTGATTGTCGTGGAATTAAAACCTAAATATGAGTTGCCTGATCTCGGATCCTGCAGTGAAATACCATCCATCCTGATGTCCGTTTCTCTGATTGATCCTCCTCTTATAACCAGTCCATAACCGTCAGAAGAGCTGGAGAGCTGAATTCCTTTCAGTTTTCCCAGGAACTCATCCACTCTGACAATTGGAAGGCTTTCCAGCCTGTCAGCAGATACAATTTCCTGTGTGCCTGAAACGTCGGCTTTCAAAACTTCTTTCTTTGCAGTTACAACTATCTCATCCATCTGAATTGAAGAAGGCTCCAGTTCAAAATTGACGTTTATTGTTCTGTCAGGATCGATCCTGATTTCCTTCGTGATTACAGATGCATACCCCATAATACTAGTCTTAAGCGTATATTCCCCCGGAGGAATATTTAATATGACATAGTATCCATCCATATCTGTTTTTGCGCCCATAGGCACAGGCATTGGAGTCTCCTTGCCTTGCTGCATAACGTGAGTTATTACCACATTTGCAAACGGGAGCAACTCTCCTGTCTTCTGGTCGATCACTTTACCTGTAAGTTTACCTCCACCAGCATAAATCTGGTTGCATAGAACAATCGCTAAAAGAAGGAGCTTCGCGCTCTCTTTTAACAATTTCCGCACTTTTGATTTGATCATTTTCGGTACCTCTACTTTTAGAGTTTTTCGTAGTTATTGAATGAATTGTCCTCAATTGAATTTTAATTCATTTAAAGGGATGATTTTAATTGAACTGTTTTCACATCGGCTTTTGACAGCTTCCGCAAAAATTCTAACAAAAAACAAAACGAGCCAATTGAAGAATTCTACCGCTCCCAAAATAATGATTTTGTAAATAAATTCAAGTTTAAACTATACCTGTTTGTATTATTTAAATTCATTGTTCCGGCGTTATTATCCCTGTGCCGGTTTACAATTTCTAACTTCGGGTTAAATGCCTTTTTCACACAGTAAACTCCGGAACAGGATCAGGTTATGTTTTCCTTACAATATCCCCTGTTACAATTAAAAACTTTACTAAAGTTGCAAGTTAATAAGTGTAAGCAGAACGCCTCCCGTAAAAACAATCCGGTATGAATAAGGCTTGCTCCCATGACTTTTAGCAACAGACTCCGAAAGTCCGTGCAGTATGCTCTATATTCATCCACAACAATAAATTTTTATCGAATCTCGATATATTTTTCTTGTTTTTTAATTATTAATATTTTAATTTTATAGCAGATTTAATTGATTTGGAAGTCCGGCGCAGTACAGTGCAGTCTGGCAGGTCATGGACCTGTCCGGGGGTATAAAACAATTATCAGGAGGAAAAAGTGAAACTTTCTCTGACAAATCCGAGATTTATTTCAATTACATATTTCATACTCAACAAACTATTGGTCATCTTAGCCCTTTTAGCCATAGTTATTATCCTTTTCTATCCTTATAAAAGATTTGCAACAGGTAATGTGCTGGTTGATGTAGAGGTAAATCTGCAGA
This sequence comes from Ignavibacteriales bacterium, assembly GCA_050258815.1. Taxonomy (GTDB): domain Bacteria; phylum Bacteroidota; class Ignavibacteria; order Ignavibacteriales; family SURF-24; genus JAAXKN01. Next base: position 29,868 of record JBLMZM010000135.1, on the reverse strand, counting down.
AACAGGGTTTTAACAGCATTGTTAAATCCTCAGATTCTAATTATTACTACCTTTCCGAACCTAAAGGAATGCTGACCATTGCTCCCCAAAATATCTGGATATATATTCTCGCCAACTCCAAAAATATTTTACTGTTTATTGCTTCGTTTATTGTAGTTTTTGAGTTGAGGAAAATAGTAAAAAGCATAAAGGAGGAAGATGTTTTCACTACAGATAAAAGCAGAATTTTCAGGGTGGTGGCAATAATAGTGATAATTCTCCCGCCTCTGGTCGCCCTGCATAAAGCATTGCTATTCCATTACTTACCTGACGATCTGATAATTAATGGGTTCAGGGTGCTTAAACCCTCACTTGATATTAAGCCTGTTATACACGGAGTTATATGGGGAGTAATATTGCTCGGACTCTCGGATGTTTTCAAACAGGGCAGAAAAATTCAGGAAGAAGTAGAATTAACGGTATAATATAATATGGCAATACGCGTGAATCTTGACGTAATGATGGCAAAAAGGAAAATGTCATTGACTGAACTTGCCGAAAAAGTCGGCATTACCATGGCAAATTTGTCTGTCCTGAAAACCGAAAAAGCCAAGGCAATCAGGTTTTCAACACTGGATGCAATCTGCAGGGTCCTTAATTGCCAGCCTGCCGACATACTTGAGTATGTACCACAGCCAGATGAGGTAAATCATCAAACCGTCCCTTAGTAGAAGGACCACTACTCCATACACTTAAATCAATCCTCACGGATTATAATGCATTAATAAATAAATATATTATTTTTACGTGATGAATTTTAAGGTAAAAACGGAGACATAATGGCCACAAAAACTAAAAAGGCACCTGCTGCGTCCTCAAGATCTGAAAAGATAATTCCGGAAAAACAGTCCGGTTTTTCAAACATTATACCCGAGAAATATCAAACCCTTGCTTCACTGGTATTTCTTTTCATCCTGTTTTTAATCTATTTTGCTCCTATGTATTTTGGAGGCAAGACTTTTGAGTCAGGCGACATAGTAACGAGTAAAAGTCTTGTAACCTATGTAACCACACACCAGGATGGTTTCACTCTATGGAATCCATATGTTTTCTGCGGAATGCCGGCCTATGCAATGGCCGTGGGATTCAAGTGGTTTAACCTGATTTTTGTAGGGATTACTGCTGTCAAATGGCTGTTCAGAGAAGTTTTCAGCGCTGAATATGCAATATGGACGCTCTATCTCATACTGCTTGCCTTTACCAGTTTCTTCCTCATGAAATATAAGACGAAGAATACTCTTGTCAGTATTTTTACTGCAGTTGCCTCTGCGTTTTGTACGGGACTCATAATCTTCCTCTATCTTGGACACGTTACAAAACTTACCTCTCTCTGCATGTATCCTCTTATTTTTTTAATATTGCTGAAATTCCAGTCCAGGATCAGGCTGCCGGATGCAGCAGTGCTCATAATAGCTCTTCAGCTTTTTGTACAGGGCTGGCACGTGCAGATAATATTCTATACGCTGTTTGCAGTAGGGATTTACTTCCTTTACTATATCATCCGTTCTTTAATTAAAAAAGAAAAGGAACTGACCAGACAGCTGTTCAAATCAGCAGGCGTCTTTGCCGCAGCAGCCTTTATTGCAATACTCATCCAGTCGGATAACCTGACACAGATTTATGAGTATACACCATACTCCACCAGGGGCGCAAAAAGCGTTGTGGAAACAAAAACAAATGCCCGTGAAGAACCAACATCTGGTTCAGCCTATTATGATTACCATACCATGTGGTCCTTTTCTCCCGGTGAAATTATGACGTTCATTATTCCTTCATATTACGGCTATGGCAATTCCACTTATGAGGGCACTGCGGCAGAACTTCAGGGACAGAGAGTTCCTACTTATTTCGGTCAGATGGAAGCTGTGGATGTCCCCATGTACATGGGCGTTCTTATCTTCTTTTTTGCTTTATTTGCCATGTTTGTATGCTGGAAAGATCCCTTCGTACAGTTTCTCACGCTCCTTTCAGCAACAGGACTTTTAATCTCATTCGGAAAAACATTCTCCCCTGTTTTCGACCTGATGTTCTATCATTTCCCGTTCTTCGACAAGTTCCGTGTCCCTTCGATGAGCCTGGTACTGGTACAGTTAAGCTTCCCATTTTTAGCCGGACTCGGGTTGAATAAGATCATCTCCCTTAAAAAGGAAAAAGATGAACGGGCAGAAAAATTTGTACGCTTTGCCGCGATTACATTTACGGCCTTGTTCATCGTGTCTCTTCTATTGAACAGCGCAATAAAAGACTGGTTCATCTCCCGGATGATGGAATCAGGAAAGGCTAAAATGCAGGCAGGTTATTTCAAGGTTATTTCCGGTTATGTTTCATCCATGTTCATCAGCGATATGTACATTGCCTTTGCCCTTACTGCCGGAGCTTTTGCATTAGCCTACGCTTACACCAGGTCCAAAGTAAGCAGCACGCTGCTGGTAATTTTAGTTATTGGCTTTACAATTTTTGACCTCTGGAGAATTGACAGCAGGGGCGCAAATTATATTGCTGATACCGATATTAGTGGCATATTCAGGGAACCTGACTATGTGGCAGCAATAAAATCCCGTAATGACAGCAGTCCCTTCCGCCTGATCAGCTTAAAGCAGGATGGCTCATATGGCAGCAGCGTAACAAACACTAATGCTAACTATTTCGCATACTTCCTCCTGCAGGATATATCAGGATATTCCGGCATAAAACCAAGAGCTTACCAGGATATTCTTGACGCCCTGGGAGGCAATGCTGTCAATCCAACTCTTTGGCGGATGCTGAATGTTAAGTATGTCATTTTTGACAAGCCCGTAAACTTCACGTCAATAACAGAGATATATAATTCACCGCAGGGCGTGGTCTACACATATGATCCCGCTTTACCGAGGGCTTACTTTGTAAACCAGGTTCAGACCAGACCGGCTGTCCAGATCTTAAATATGATCAGGGATAATGCCTTTGACCCTAAAGAGACTGCTTTTCTTGAAGAAGGGAACCTTACTGTTGACAGACCCGATACCACAGTCGCAAATGCAGTGATAACAAGTTATAAAGATGAGCACATTATGATTGATGCAGTGGCTTCAGGAAATAATTTTTTATTTCTGGGTGACACATATTTCCCTAAAGGATGGAAAGCCTTGATTGATGGAAGCGAGACCAGAATCTACAGAGCCAATCATGGTTTCAGGGGTATTGTTGTTCCAAAGGGCAGGCATAAAGTAGAGTTTATCTACGCTCCGGTAAGTTTCCAGGCAAGTAAAATTATTTCCCTGAGCCTGAGCTCTCTGGTTGTAATTGTTCTTCTCTCAGGACTCTTCCTGCCCCAATGGAAGAAATATAAATCAAGAATCTTCTCTTAATCGTCCATTGGTCCGGCGTCAATAGATGAAGCCGGACCAAAGAACTTAAATCTTATGCCCAATTATTTAGCTTTTATATTTTCCTGATTTGAAAGCGTCTGAAGAGACTGCTGTAATTTTTCCAGTTCCCTCGCAGCCTCGGTAAATTTCTTCTCGCCAATCAACCTGAGATAATTATTAAAAGCATCATTGGCAGCTTTAACCTGATTCTGGACAGAGGCAGTTTCTGTTCTTGCGGGTCCAGCCTGTTGTGACGGCTGTTGTGTGGCCGTTTGTATATTAGGTGTTTTTGCGAACAATCCGGCAAGAGCCTCATCGAAAGTCTTTGCATAACTCATATTTTCACCATGCATTACCACCACCAGGCGTAATTCAGGATAAGCCGCAGTTTCCGACTGCAGATATATGGGCTCCACATAAAACAGTGTATTGTTAACCGGAATAGCCAGCACATTACCCCTGATAACTTTAGAACCGTGCTGATCCCACAGGGTCAGTTGTCCTGACAGATAACTATCCTGGTCAATTTTTGTTTCCACCTGCTGGGGACCCAGAACCATCTTGTCCTTTGGAAACTGATATGTGATAAAGCGCCCGTAGTTTTCAGGATCGCACATCCCGGCAATCCATCCTATGAGTACCTGGCGGTTCTTTGGGGTAAACGGAAGCATCAGTACAAACTGTTGGGAATTGGAGCCCGGCACCTGCCACATAATGTAATAAGGATCAACCGGCTGTATTTGATTATAATACTTGGCAGTAGATCTTACCCAAAGATCCTCCTGGTTGTAAAATACAGTAGGATCTGTCATATGATATTTCGCATATATCAATCCCTGAGTGAGAAGTAATTCTGCTGGATATCTCAGGTGGGCGAGGATATTCTTAGGCATCTCGTTTTTCGCCTTAAGCAGGTGTGGAAATATTTTACTCCATACTTTTATGATGGGATCTTTGTCATCCATTATATATAAATTAACCGAGCCATCATAGGCATCAATTACAGCTTTTACCGAATTTCTTATATAATTAATCCCGCCCAGATAATTACTGAATTCAGTGGTAAGTTCCTGTGTATTGTTTCCTTCCTTATACTGAATTTTTTCTGTTGCAGCAAAGGGCTGGCTGTAGGGATAATAGCTTGACGTGGTATAAGCATCTATCATCCAGTAAAGCTTCCCATCTGCAAGAACAATGTACGGATCCTTATCGAAATCCAGGAATGGAGCCAGCAGCTTTACTCTATCTTTTATCTGCCGGTGAAACATCAATCGGCTCTTATCAGTAGGATAATCGGAGAACAAAAAATTAGTTCCGTCAAACTTCCAGCCGTAAAGGAACTTTCTCCAGAAATTCGAAAGCTCAACACCACCCTTGCCTGTGTATTTGGTATAAACATTTTCCTCCCCGCTGGGATAATCGAATTCTTTGGTCTTGGTATTTACAACAACGGGAGTCCTGGTATCCTCACCGAAATAGATCTGGGGCTGTGTCACTTTGAGCGAAGGTGATTCACTTACCGGAGGAATATCCTTAATTAAAAGGTGCGGCAATCCCTGCGCAGTAAATTCATTAACTGCAGCCATCGTAATGCCATAACCATGAGTATACTGAAACCTCTTATTTACAAACGTCTGACTTTGTGGAGGAAGATTATCTATATTGATCTCCCTGCCTGATACCATCACCTGCCTTATCTTTCCGTCAATATTATAGCGGTCAACGTCCACATCCGAAAATTCATAATACAGGCGGATGGCCTGGAACTGCCGGTATACTGCATCCAGAGCCTGCCAGTCCCAGAGACGAATGTTGTTGAATATATTTGCATTCTCGTTTACTGTTTCCTGTGTAAAGGTGCCGTTAAGCGGATATTCTTTTTCTTCAACCTTGTCCAGGTTAAAACCCATACGGGTAAATTTTATATTGTTTTGAATATAGGGACGCTCAAAAGTTATTTCATTAGGTTCAACCATCAGCCACTGGAAGAGTCCCGGAAGTATGTTAAAAGCAAGCAGCCAGATGAATATGATCAGTACGGCTGGGGCAACCAGCACCATCAGATAGGAACGGTCGGGTGAAATCCTGAACTTACCTGAATAAAAATTTCTCACCTTTTTACGGAAATATGGCACAATCAGCAGCAGGCCTATAATAATCAGTAAGACAATCACAACCGTATAAGCCGGCAGAAGGACATTTACATCAGTCCACCCGGGACCCGCCACTACCCCCGTTGTTGAATACATAATGTGGTAACGGCTCAGAAATCTTCCGCAGGCGAGGACAAACATAAAGACAGCAGAATTCAGAAACAGAGGAGAAAATGAACCGGTCATGTTTATCTCATACTCAGCCGGGAAGTATATAAAAATATTGTTATCCCTGAAACGTGTGAATGAAATAAACAGGACTGCAATTAGCGCCACAAGAGAAAGCAGGATCAAAAGTGAATATAACGAGTCATAAAATGGAAGTGAAAACAGGTAAAAACCTACATCCTTTCCAAGAACAGGATCATTTATTCCGGTGTCAACCCTGTTCCAGTATTTAAGGATTGTTTCCCAGTTATTAAATCCCCAGAATGCACCGGCAATTACACCTATTGTCTTGGTTATAATATGAACCAACTTATGGATTTTAGGAATTGGTAAAGTCAATAGATAGATTGCAATAAAACCGAGCACTGCCCCGGCCACTCCGAACCCCATATTTGAATAGTTGATTATCCAGAATCTGCTGCCATAACCTAAGCTCTCATACCAAAGCGCTTCACCCCAGAAATCCATAAACCAGAATAGGAAAACCGTCAGGACGGCTAAGATAACTCCGGAATATATCTTCCCTTTATTGCGTTTTTGCGCTCCCGTGATGAACAGAAAGGCCGCGATTCCCAATAATAACAAAAAAAGTGCATTATACATTTTCCCGTCCTCCCCGGATTCTTATATGAAATCATTTCAAATTCAAAGTTAATATAGAAACAATATTCCTGAGTAACAACTGGCCGCAAATGCCCCTGTACCGTAAAATGCTGATTGTCTTATTGCCATGAAGATGGAAGTTAAACCTGGTCTTCCATTGGAATTCACTTGCCAAAACATCAGCAGTTGGTTAACTTTTATATTGCTAATTCAAATTACGAGGTAATAAGGTAGCTTTTTTTTATAACCGACTTCAAATAGAAATCATGGAAACAATAACCTATTCCCTGAAATGCGGGCTTAACAATTCACAAGAGTATTACCATACTGTTCGTGAGTTTACAGATGAAGTTCTACTGCATGCCAATGACTCGCTCCTGCCCGTTGTAAATGATTACACCGAATATCTGCGGAAATACAGACTTGAGGAAATCCGGGAAAACGGGGAGTATATTCTGGAGCTTATCAGCTTCGGAGTCCTGTGGAAAACATATGCCCCGACGGCCCTTTCAGTAAGCTTTGCACCATTCATTACTTTATCACATATGGCAGAGTGGCGCAAAAAGCATCAGCGGATAAAGCCCTATATTGACACTGCAAGGGGGATACTGACAACGCTTTTCCTTTTGCCGAATAACACAGTGAACCACGCTGGGAGGCTGCCTGTTCTGGAACAGGTTGATCATTTGTGCAAATGGTTCGAAGCCACAGGAGAGTTCAAAGAACAGGCCCTCAGATTCATACGCTGGCGTGCCTTCTGGCAAACAATGAAACAGGAGGACCTTAAGTTAGTTCTTAAATCTATAAATGATTTTACCGGGTGGTTTGAGATAAGGAGCCTGGAAGTACTGGGGAAGTACACTGAAAAGGTGGACACATTCTTGCAGAACTCCCATAACCATTACCGCTGGCGTGAAGACCGCATATCCTGTACCCGCCAAAGAATTGAATACCATCTTAATATGGTGGGTGCAGAACTCATGAATCGTGCTTTCAGAAAGGAATTTGAGAAGACAGACACAAAGGCTGTTCTGCTGCCCGGTTGTATGAGAGGACGCCAGGCAAGTGAGTGTAAGGCAACAAAGGTTCCGGGAGGCTTACGCTGTGAGGGCTGCCTGCCGGCATGCCGCGTTAATCAGCTGCGCGAAATGGGTAAAAAACACCATTTCGAAGTCTACGTGATACCCCATGCCTCCGACCTTTCACTCTGGTCCCCGCATAAGGGACGGCAGGGTCTTGGCGTGGTAGCCTCAGCCTGCCTGACAACACTTGTTGAGGGCGGATGGGAATTGAAGCGCTATGATGTGCCGGCACAATGCGTTATTCTGGATTTCTGCGGATGTAAAAAGCACTGGCACGGGGAGGGAATTCCGACTGACCTGAATATACAGGAGCTAAAAAGAATTCTGTAATAAATATTCATGGAAATGAATCACACTGCTAAAAAAAGCGAGTGCAGTGACATGATTTCCGGCCACTGCACTCACTTAATCATGATATTTTCTTACCGTAGTTAAACTTCAAGTGATCTGGCGTAAAGCAAATTGCCCCTGTCCTTAACATTCCTGTTTTCATTTATTTTCAGCCTGAAGGTACTTATCAGATCCTGGAGGTTAACCGTGAGGCGGTTCAGGTCCTCGGCAGCCCTGGCAATCTGTTCTGTTCCTGCGGCACTCTGCTGCGTTACACTTGAAATGCCTTCTATATTTTTACTGATCTCCTCTGCGGCACTCGACTGTTCTTCACTTGCAACTGCAAGCTGGCCTATGACATCGTTTACTTTATTTGCTCCACTGAGCATCAATTGAAGTACATTAGCAACATCTTCTGTAAGCTTCATTCCTTCTTCCACGCTTTTTTCAGCCTGCACCATGGAGCTGTCTGCTTTTTTTGCTTCTCCCTGAATTGACTTGATCATATCAGCAATTTCTTTTGTGGCTTTTGTAGTACGTTCCGCCAGTTTTCTTACTTCATCAGCAACTACAGCAAATCCTCTTCCCTGTTCACCCGCGCGCGCTGCCTCAATTGCTGCATTCAAAGCCAGAAGATTAGTCTGATCTGCAATATCATCAATCACCTGGGTTATCTCACCAATCTGAGCAGTCTTCCCGCTCAATGATGAAATTATTTTTGCCGTTTCCTTCGTTGCTAAAACAATTTCCTGCATTCCCTTTTTTGTGCTCTCAATTTTATCTGCACCATCTTTTGCGGTTGAACTGGCATCTTTGGAAATTCCCGAGGCAACCTGAACGTTCTGTGCCGACTCAAGAATTGTTTTAGTCATCTGTTCGACTGCTCCGGCTACTTCGGTTGTCTGCTGCGACTGCTCATGTGCCCCGCTAGCCATCTCTTCAGAACTTGAGGATATTTCACTTGCCGCGCTTGCAGTTGCCTGGATTGCTTCGTTTACTTCCTGAATTACCTTGTTGAATGATTGCACAAGATTATTTATACTCTTTTTAATCATGATATAGTCTCCTTCATATTCGCCAGTCATACTTACTGTTAAATCACCCTTTGATAATTTTTCCAGAACCATCCCCGACTCCTTAATTGGTCCTACTACTGCATCCATTGTTTCATTAAGCCCGTTTATCAGTTCTTTGTATCCGCCTTCAAACTTTCCGGCCTCACCGCGCATGGAAAGGTTACCCTTAATAGCCGCCTCAACAAGCTTGGCAGATTCTTCGATGACATTTCTTATAATTCTTGAAGAATTTTCCACTGACTGAATCGTTGCCTGCGTTTTATTAATTATCTTATTTACACTCTCTGAGAGGTTTCCTATTTCATCTTTAGAAGTAACTTCCAGCGGTTCTGTTCCTGTTTCAATACTAATATTCAACTCACCCCTGGCCATTTTTTCACTCCCTCTTTCCAGATTCGTAAGGCATATGTTTTCTAGACTGTTGAATCTCCCCAGAACCCTTACTATCCCCCTGGAAATATATTTCGAAATAGTAAGACCAAGGAATAAGGCTACTATGATCCCGATGAATACAATAATAAGCAACACTATTCTGATTGAATCAGCCGTGGAAGTATTTTCTTCGCTCGTCTGTTTTGCCGCGACCTCATTTCCTGTCAGTATTTTATTCATCTGTCCCTGAAATTCTTTCAGCCCTTTGAGCATTGGCCCGCGCAGCAGGATCAAAGCCTCTTCAGTTTTATCTGCCTTCATCAGACCCACATATTTTTCCACATTTGAGTAAAGAGCATCATAATAATTTGTCAGGGTTCTGAAGTTTTCCTCGTCTTCCTTATCAATAAATGTCTTTTCATACTCCTTGAATATTCCCCGTATTTCCGAATTCCTGGCCTCAATATCGCGGGATATCCTTTCTTTATCCTGAATATTATTAGCCAGCTGTATATCCCTTGCCAGAACCCGGATATTTTGAAATGCAGTCGATAACCTTGCACACTGACCCAGTGGAAGTGTCATTTTCTCATATAATCTTGTATCATTTTTCTCAAGAGTATTAATGCTAAGCACGGCCAGCCCCCCGATTATTCCAGCTATTAAAGCCACTATTGAAAAACCCAATATCAGCTTTACCCTTATTTTGAGATCATAAAACCACCGCATTTTGTTTCTCCCTGGTTTGTTTGAATTTACTGTCATTTATATGCTTCTGTATTTTTTATAACTATTTCATGTTTTTCTTTGATGCAAATGTGCACATAAACAGCAGGAAACGTATCTGATATGCTATAAGCGGAAGTTTTTAAAAATAAACGGCTGAATAAAGGAATAAACGGATAGTTTTGTGGCGGTTACATTACTGTCCCATTACCCCGGATCGTTCCATTAAGACAGTCCGCGGGTAATGGGATAATTTCTCTATTTTACATTTTCAACTGTCATTTCTGAAAATGACCTGCTTTTGTCTTTTATCCTGCTGATAGCCCTTAGCAGGAGAACAGCACAGACAATTGAAACAGCGTTGAAAAGTGGAATTATGACCAGCGCGGGTCCTGCATTTACTCCGTTCAGACTCATCCCTATGATCTTTGCCGTCAGGGCTGTCATAAGAATTGACAGAAAGACCATGTAAACCGGAGCCAGCAGATAGCCCGAAGGCCTTCTTTTTTTAAGCAGCCATCCCGCAATAAACGAGCCGGGGAGCAGAATGGAAAGATCCATACCCTGAACAATGAGTGTGGTATAATGCTCCAGGGCCACGGGATAAAGAGTGCCATTTAACAAGGGCGGCACAACCACACTAAGCCATAACATCCCTATTGCAATTGAACAAAATATAAGAAACCCTCCTGAAAATCCCACAGGAGTACTGTTTTCGAAGTATATAATGGGATTCTCCTGCCAGAGTGATAAAACTGATAAAAGGAATGCATAAAATCCCAGTGAAGCCAGTGAAACGTAAACCAGGAATAATTCATTATACATGCCCATCAGCATGTAAAAAATATAGGTGACCATAAAGTACCCGAGTGTCCCTGTAAGCATGAACTTCCCCTTTAGCGATCCCCTGCCTGCCAGAAACAGAGAAATTAAAAGCATGGGAATGCCGACTAAGAGTGTCACATAATCCTGGGCAATTCCCTGTATAGCCACGTCAGACGACATGTGCTGGTATAATCCCTTGCCATATATTCTTATAGATTGTCCGCGGATAGACTGGTAGTTATATTCTCCCGGTCCTTTATTGGATAACATCCCGCTCAAAGCTGCTATAAACGATAAAACTACAATAAAATAAACCATTAGACGGATAGTTTTTCCGGCTTTCATATTTCCCCTCATTTTTTTCTTTTCACATATGCCACGCAGTCACGCATGTTGTAAAAACTGAATTAATAAAGATTTGGATAGTAAATCCCTTCTTTTTATTGCATGGGTCTTCTTCACACGTTAAATATTAAGGTAAACACGGTTATCTCGTTCGGCCTGGAGAATACACGGATATTGCCGTTGTGCTGCCGCATTATTTGCCGGGCGAGACTCAGTCCAATCCCTGAACCGCTTTCCTTGGTAGTAAAGAATGGAATAAATATCTTATCCTGTACGTCCTCCAGTATGCCTGTTCCGTTATCTTTGACCTGTATCAGTATCTGCCCGTTTTCCCCCATCATTGCACTTAGCTCAATACTGCGCACAGCCTTCTCTTTGACCGCTTCAATGGAATTGATAAGCAAATTCAGCAGCACCTGTTCAATAAGCTTCTCGTCAATTGTCAATTCCAGGCTCAAAGGATCAACTGAACAGGTAAATGAAATGTTGTTTTCAGAGAGCTTGCTTTCCAGGAGTTTCTGAACCTGGCGGAATAGTTTCGAAATCTTAACAATAGAATAGTCGGGCACCGGAATCCTGGTGAGGGTCCTGTAATTATTGACAAATTCAATCAGCCCCTCGCTTCGCTTGTGTATAGTGTAAATACCGGTTTTTATGTCCTCCAGCGTCTCCTCATCAAAGGATTCATTTCTCAGCAGGCCTTCGATCGTCTGTGCCAGCGAGGATATGGGGGTAATGGAATTCATTATTTCATGAGTCAGTACGCTAATCAGCTTCTGCCAGGCTTCCATTTCCTTTTCATCCAGCTCTCGCTGTATGTTCTGAATAGAAACGAGCTTGTACATCTTATCCTGCCTCTTAAATTCGGTGGCATATAAAAGCAGCTGGTTTAGCTCATTATTCTCGGCATATTTTACCAGTTCCTTTTCACCCGCACCAATTGTGCATAATTTGTCATATACCGGCTTATTATAAGACTGAAGTGAATTGATATTTAAAAGACTGTTGACCCTCAGAAGCTTTTTAGCGGTATTGTTTATCAGTTCAACCTTTCCGTCCTGCTGGTATGAAATGAGCCCCAGACCGATATGCTGGATAACTGTCTGAAGGAATCTTGAATGTTCTTCCTTTTCATTCCTTATCCGCCTGAATTCCCCCAATACTTCGTTGAATGCATCCTCGAGCTCCTTAAAATTCCCACCCATTCCGCTATATGAAAGTGTGCTGGTAAAATCAGAATATTTAATCGACATCAGAAAACCGCTAAGTTTTCTGTTCGTCTGGTCCACATACCTGACGAGTGTATAAATCTGATAACTGATTACGGGCACAATTACCATTGAAGTAACAATTCCGTAAGCAAAATAAACGAGAAAAAGGATAAATATGGTAGCCGACATCATAGCTATTCTTATTAGCAGCTTAACCCTGAAATTCTTCAACAGGTTTGAATATTTATTTCTTATTCGTGCCATTTTATAACCCGTATTTTTCAATACGCCTGTAAAGTGAGGTCCTCGTCAGACCCAGTTCTTTGGCCGCCAGTGTAATATTGCCGTTATGTTTAACCAGCATCTTCTTAATTGCCATCTTTTCCATTTCATCCAGGTTGGCACTCTCCACTATTACCTCTGCCTGGATATCCCTCGAGTTAAAATAAAAGTCCGAAGGAACAATAGTGTCCGATTCGCACATAATTACCACCCTTTCAATTGAATGCTGTAGCTCCCTGACGTTTCCAGGCCAATTGTAATTCTCAAACATTCTCAAGACTGTCTTGTCGAAGTGCAGGGACTGTTTGTGGTATTTCTTTGTATAAATGGAAAGGAAATACTCTGAGAGCAGGGGAATGTCTTCCTTGCGCTCCCTCAGCGGAGGCACGTGAATTTCAACCGTATTTATGCGGTAAAGCAGGTCCTGCCGGAATTTTTTATCTTCCACCATCTCATATATTGGCATATTGGTCGCACAGACGAGCCTGATATCAATCTGCTTGTATTTCCCGGAACCTACTTTTGCCACCTGCCTGTTCTGAAGCACTGTCAGTAATTTCACCTGCAGTTCTACAGGTACGTTTCCGATTTCATCCAGAAATAGTGTTCCGCCTGAGGCAATTTCAAACCGTCCCGGCTTATCTTCAATTGCATTCGTAAAAGCACCCCTGACGTGCCCGAATAACTCGCTTTCAAAGAGTGTCGGGGAAATTGATCCAAGATCAACGCTGACAAAGGCTTCACCCGATCTCAGTGAATTATTGTGAATGGCCCGGGCAACCAGTTCCTTTCCGGTGCCGTTTTCACCTAATATCAGAATATCGGCTTCTGTGCGGGCAACTTTAAGTATTGTCGAAAATACCTTCTGAATGGCAGGAGAAGTACCTACAAGGTCATTGAAATTTTTATTGCAGTCTGATCTTAACTGCATCTGCTGCTGCTTAAGCTTTTCCAGCTCCAGCCTTGACTCCCTGAGCCTCATAGCCGAGAAGAATGTCGCCAGAAATTTTTCGTTCTGCCAGGGCTTTATAATAAAATCGGTCGCCCCTTCCTTTATTGCCCTTACAGCCTTTTCCACATCGCCATATGCAGTTATTAAAACCACAACGGCAGCGGGATCAATTTTAAGAATTTCCTCCAACCAGTAAAACCCTTCCTGCCCACCGGTAGTGTCCTTTGAAAAATTCATATCAAGGAATATGATATCAAAGGAATCATCTGCCAGATACTGAGGGATCAGTCTGGGATTTTTCTCAGTACTGATGTAAGAAGCGTACGGTTTGAGCAATAATTTAGCGGCAAGGAGCACATCCTCGTCGTCGTCAACAATCAGAACTTTTGGGTTATTTTTTTCCATGGCTGCTATCTGTTCGTTTTCGTACAGCAATGTAACAAAAACGTACGTTATTTTCTAAATGAATTAATAAAAATGCTCTTTTTTAGCCCTGTTTTACCTTAACACTCCTTAATTAGTATCAAAGAGCATTCCGGCATGGTTATTGGCAATATAATTCAGAAACATAATAAAATCAGGCGCTGCATGGACAAAAAGAGAGAGATAATACCCGTTTACCGGAAGAAAAGCTTTTGGATTTATACTGCTTCGGCCACTGCATTCATCATATTTATTATTTTGATGCTCTCTGATACCGAGTCCAGACTTAATGTTGAAAGCGAAAAGATTACGATCTCCACAGTTGAGGAAAGTGATTTTGAAGAATTCATTCCCGTAACCGGTACAACACTGCCAAGAACTACGTTCTACCTGGATGCAATCCTGGGCGGATCAGTTGAAAAAATCTATGTTGAAGAAGGGACAATACTTCAGGCGGGTGACAAAATACTAAAACTCTCTAATACAAACCTGCAGCTCACTACTCTCCAGCAGGAAACCAGTACATTCCAGCAGATAAATGAGGCCAGGAATACCAGGCTTCGCATTGAACAAAACAGCACTGCCCTGCAGTCTGGTCTGGTTGCGGCAAACTACAACCTTAATATCTCCAGACAGCAGTATGGCAGGGAAAAGATAATGTGGGAAAAGAAACTTACTTCAGAGCAGGAATTCGAAAGGATAAGAGAAATATACTACCGTGACCTGGAACAGCAGAAGCTGGCACGGCAAAACTATTTACAGGATTCAATACTTCGTATTACGCAGCTCTCACAGATTGATGAATCCATTAAACGCCTTCAGATGAATCTCGAGCTGATCAGGGAAAATATTGATAGACTTACACTTAAGGCTCCAATCAGCGGACAACTGACCTCACTCGAAGCTGAAGTGGGACAATCAAAATCTCCCGGGAATCAGTTAGGCCAGATTGATGCGATGGATGGATTTAAGGTTTCGGCAGATATTGATGAATATTATATTGCAAGGATAAAAACGGGACTTGAGGCTACGACAGAAATTGATGGCAGGAACTATAAACTAGTTATTATTAAGGTCTTCCCTGGCGTAAAGGAAGGGAAATTCCAGGTACATATGGACTTTTCAGGCAGCTTACCCGAAGGCCTGAGACGCGGTCAGACCCTGCAGATAAAGCTGAAGCTGAGCGAAAGGACCAAGGCCCTGCTTCTGCCGCGCGGAGGATTCTACCAGAAAACCGGCGGCCAATGGGTATTTACAATTGATAATTCCGGACACTCTGCTATCAGAAGGTCTGTCATCCTGGGAAGGCAAAACCCTGAATACTACGAGGTCATTAAAGGGTTGAAACCGGGAGATAAGGTAATAACCTCGACCTATGACAACTTCGGGGATGTGGATAAACTTGTAATAAATTAAATTTTAATAAATCATTACTGCAGCAACAACAAAAGGAATACTCTCATGCTCAAGACTAATAATCTGAGAAAGGTCTTTACAACAGAGGAAGTGGAGACAACAGCATTGAACAATGTTAATATTGAAATTAGGGAAAAAGAGTTTGTCGCTATAATGGGACCATCCGGATGCGGCAAATCCACACTACTTAATATCCTGGGATTATTGGATAACCCGACAGATGGACATTATAACTTCATGGGTCAGGAGGTTTCCAAATACTCTGAAAGGCAAAGGGCACACCTGAGAAAAGCTAATATAGGATTTGTATTCCAGAGTTTTAACCTTATTGATGAGCTCACGGTTTATGAGAACGTGGAACTCCCGCTCCTTTACCTGGGCATTTCATCTTCAGAACGCACCCAAATGGTAAATGAGGTACTGGAAAGGACACAAATGATGCACCGCAAGGACCATTTCCCTCAACAGCTATCAGGAGGACAACAACAGAGAGTTGCAGTATCCAGAGCCGTGGTTGCAAAACCAAAACTCATTCTTGCAGATGAACCCACAGGAAACCTGGACTCTGCAAACGGGGAAGAGGTTATGAATATACTTACTATGCTTAATGAGGAAGGTACAACAATTGCAATGGTAACCCACTCACCCCATGATTCAGAATATGCGCACCGCATAATCCACCTGTTCGACGGACACGTGGTAACGGAAAATTATAAAGAAAAATTTCACGTATAGTATTCAGCAGACAAGTAATCAAACGGAGATTTTTAGAAATGATAAGTAATTATCTGAAAATATTCTATAGAACTCTTCTCAGACATAAAACCTCTTCGGTTATAAATATTGCAGGATTAGCTCTCGCAATTACCAGCTGCGTATTTATTGTGCTGTTTGTTTTTGATGAATTGAAATACGACCAGTTCAATAAAAATAAAGACAGGATCTACCGCCTGGTACAACAATCGAAGCAAACAGGTGAAAAGAATGTCATAATGGAAGCATGCAACTTCTCACTTCTATACGATGAAGTACCTGAATTCGAAAGCGGCTTCCGCTTGTTCAGGAATTTCAAACAGGTAGTGGCCATCAGACAGCAGAAATTCATAGATGATGTATATTACGCCGATAAAGAAATATTGAATATTTTTACTTTTCCCCTGATAAAAGGGGATATCAAAACGGCACTGGAAGCCCCGTTCTCCATTCTTATTACCGAGGAGCTTTCAAAAAAGTATTTTGGTAATGCCGATGCTGTTGGCAAAACTCTGACCCTGGAAAACCAGTACGATTTCAAAATAACAGGAATTCTTAAGAATATCCCCTGGAATTCCCATTTAAGGCCTTCAATTATCGCTTCAATTTCTACATTGAATACTACTCAGCCTTACACCATGAATAGTACTAACGTGGCGAGCTGTTTTATTTATATGCTTCTTAAACCAGGGGCGTCAAAAGACAGGGCTGAAGTTAAGCTGAACAATAACCTGGAAATAAAATATGGCAAAGATTGGATAAAATACAACAGGATGCTGCTGCAGCCATTACAGGATATATATCTCTATCCGACAGGTTCTCCATGGGATTATGCAGAACATGGCGATATGACTCTGGTTAAAAGCTTTATGATTATTGCACTCCTAATACTGCTGATGGCATCTTTTAATTACTCAAATATTCTTACGACTTTTACAAAGATCAGGGAAAAGGAACTTGCGTGCAGGAAGCTGCTGGGTGCTGGCAGGTGGGAAATCATTAAACAATTTGTCCTTGAAACTGTTCTGTATCTTTTAATATCGCTTGCTGCTTCAGTTATATTAACTGCCGTATTTATGAAGGGCTTTAATCAGCTTACTGGTAAGAATGTAAAGATTACTGCGCTGGCTTCACCGGAAATCATAGTTTCTATACTTTTTCTTTTAATACTCACTGCCCTGCTCTCAGTAATCTATCCCGCTTTTATTTCTTTCCGGACAGATCCCCTTAACAGGGCAAAGGGCAATACCCACTTATCGCATAATAATTATTCCAGGTATATCTCCGGATTCAGATATCTTGTAACCGGCCTGCAGTTCGTCATAACCATAGGTTTAATAATAGCTGTATCCATAATCTATAGTCAGATGCAGTATGTCAGCAGTTCGAAACTGGGATTCAACAAAGAGCACCTGATTTCAATAGATAACCCCTACGGCATAAAGATGCATGATAACTTTGATAATTTCAGAAATAAGATCATGCAGTTTCCGCAGGTATTGTCCGTCTCAGCAAGTGAGAATATTCCATCTGAAAATATCTGTAATTTTACCTTTGTATATCCGAACGGGAGAAGTTATAAGGAAACCATAAAGTCCGGACAAATTGCAGCGGATTATGACCTCCTGAAAACATGGCAGGCTAAACTGCTCTCGGGCAGGGATTTTTCACGCGGAATCGCAAGCGACAAGGACCACGCAATTATAATAACCAGAGCTGCTGCTGAAGCCATGAACCTGAAAGATCCTGTTGGATGCGAAATTAAAGGCGTTAATAATTCATCTGGTAACCAGCAGATAATTGGTGTGGTGGAGGATATCCACTTTAAGTCGTTCAAAGAAAAGGTGCTGCCAATCATTTTCTACCTGCGTCCCTGGTGTGCGGCCAATATCATGGTCAGGCTGAGGGGAAATGATATTACCTCTGCAATAAACAGACTGGAACGCGAATGGAAAAAAATTATGCCGGACCGGCCATTCATCTATAATTTTGTAGATGAATCCTATGACAAGCTCTACAAGACTGAAAAGCGCACTGGCAGTCTGTTACTAATATTCTGTACACTTGCCATAATCATTTCATCATTCGGTCTGTTCAACCTTATTTCTCTGATTGCACAGACAAGAAAAAAGGAAATCGGAATACGCAAGGTCCTGGGGGCATCCGTATCAAACGTAGTAGTCATGATAACCCGGGAATTCATTATTATTATTCTGGCAGCCAATATAATTGCCTGGCCAGTTGCTTACTTTGCCATGAACAGCTGGCTGCAGGATTTCGCTTACCGTATTACGCTTAGTCCCTGGCCATTCATTTTCTCAGCCCTGATAACATTGTTTATTGCAATAGTAACTCTAAGCTATCAGGCATTAAAAGCAGCAATAACAAACCCTGTTCAGTCGATTAAATATGAATAACCTCTTTTAATAATTTACGCAGAAATACAGAGGAATAATGAACTTAAATTTATTTAAAACTTACCTGAAGATTTCTTCACGCAACCTGATGCGCAATAAGCTGTTTTCATTTATTAGTATTGCGGGCTTTACTATTGGACTGACTGTATTTATTCTGATTCTACTTTTTGTGCTAAATGAGCTGAACTATGATTCAATGCACGAGAATAAGGATAGAATTTTTCATGCCCTGCTCAGAACCCCGGATTTTGACAAATCTTATGGCAAATTCCCCCTGATGTTTTCAGACAGAATGAAAGAATCATTTCCACAGATCCTGGCTTCAGCCAACTGCCTGGATAAGAAGACAGAAATTAAAGCTAATGGCGAACTGGCAAAAGAAATAGTAACCTTTACAGACGCTGATTTCTTCAGGATGTTTTCTTTTAAGACTATTGCAGGCAATCCCCATTCTTTCGGCAGCAATCCACTTTCCATCTTCATTACTCAGGCCTTTGCGGAAAAATATTTTGGTAAGAGCAGTCCAATAAATAAAACTGTGTCTGTAAAAATCGAGAAGGAATTCCAGGACTTTCTGGTCACAGGGATTATTGACACTCCGCCCGATAACTCCACTCTGAAGTTCAATTTGCTCATACCCTTCATTAACGCAGAGAAAATAACGATGATCAAATTCTCAAGAGAGGACTGTTCCCCGGGTGAATATCTGCCAGCCCATTTTGTCATGCTTAGGAATAAAGAGGATAAGAATATTATTGAATCGGGATTTCAAAAACTTGCAGAACCCATATTAAAAAAGGGGACCAATTACCATCCCGCACTGTTATTGAATCCACTCTCAAAAGTCCATATGACAACCGATATTGAAATGTCTTCTTTCATAACTACCGATCCCTTATCAGTCCTTATACTTAGTATGATCGGATTTGTCATCCTGATTATTGTGTCAATTAATTATATAAATCTTACAATTGCACAATCTTCTCATAGATTTAAGGAAATTGGCGTCAGAAAGGTAGTTGGCGCCCTGAGACAAGATATAGCTTATCAGTTTCTGTCAGAATCATTCTTCATTGTACTGATCTCATTACTGGTTTCCATAATGCTTGCCTTACTAATACTGCCCATATTTAATCAGATTACCGGTAAGCATCTGACATTTGATCTCAGCTGGAGCAGCCTGATTGCAGGAATACTCCTGATTCCTTTTATTCTGAGCCTTTTAGCCGGAGCTTACCCATCACTTATAATGTCGGGCCTAAACCCGGTGAATATTCTGAAAGGCAAACAGAAACTCAGCGGTTCAAAAGGCATGGCCAAAATCTTCGTAACAACACAATTTATTTTGGCAATTGTCCTGATCAGCGGTGCAGTCATTATGAATTCCCAATATAACTTTATAGTCAATAGCGACCTGGGTTATAATACCAGTAATATTATTCTTATCCGCACAAATGAATTATTTGGCAGGTTTATAAATTTCACTCAGCTTAGTATCTTCAAAGATGAAATACTTAAGAATCCTGATGTTAAGTTTGCATCCAGCAGCGATATGATACTCGGAGGCCATGACAGAATGATTGGGAGGTCTGCGTTTACATGCAATAATAATTTGATCCCAAGTTATACCATTAACATTGACGCCAGCGCATTACCTGCGCTCGATATCAGGTTGAAGGAGGGTCGGAATTTTTCCTACTCTTTTCCGACAGATTCAATTAATTCCCTTATAGTCAATGAGGAATTCGTCAGGCAGCTTGGCCTTAAGAACCCGGTTGGCACCAACGTCATGTTTCTGCGCAAAAGAAACATGCAGATAGTTGGAGTTGTAAAAGATTTCTATTACATGCCTTTAAGGGAAAAAATACTGCCTGCGGCCTTCTTTTTGGCAAAACGAAAATCGTGGAATGAATGCGTCTATGTAAAAATATCTTCCCGCAATGTTCAGAATACGGTCAGACAAATTAAGAAAAGCTGGGAGAAGCTCATCCCTGGTCAGACATTCGATTATGTATTCCTTGACAATAAGATTTCCGGGCTTTATAGTAACGAAAACCGCTGGAAAAACATTATCACATACACTTCTGTAATCGCAATATTCTTTGCGTGTATGGGACTGTTTGGACTTATATTTTATTCTGCCCGGAAGAGGACAAAGGAAATTGGCATCAGGAAGGTGCTGGGAGCCTCAACCAGCAGCATTGTGCTGTCACTAATAAATGAATTTATAATACTTATCGCAATTGCAATCATCCTCGGATGCATGATCAGCTATTACTTTGCGGACAAGTGGCTGGCAAATTTCGCATACCACATAGAGTTAAGTTTCTGGTTATTCTTTTCCGTTGCTGTCCTGGTAGCCATCATTGTTCTTTCAACGATTTTGGGAATTGCCCTGAAGGTTGCATCCACCGATTCAGTAAAGAACTTAAGATACGAGTAATCCATATTATTCAATCACAGTCTGAACTCTCCTGACTGGCAATGTTGAGGGCAGGATAATTGGTAGTCCTGCCTCTTTCCCTTTATTGTGCTTTTTTAATATCCTTCGGTTCTTTGTCCTTTTAGGTGGCGGGAAGACTGGAGTAAATGCTTTCAAATATCTGCCTGTCCTCTTTAGACATGCTATTAAACGCATATTCTGCGTCTTTTTCTGCCAGGGATATCATTGTATCGATCGCTGGCTTGTCCGCACGGTCAACATGAATTACTGAAAACTCTTCGGGCGTCTTAACCAGCTCACCTATTCTGATTATTTTCACTTTCCTTCCCAGTCCGGTAAGGTATTCTGAAATAAATTTTGCCATATAGCTGCTGCCATAACCCTGTGAAGATAAAAGCAGTTCCATCAGCCTCATTCCGGAAGCCCATTTCAGCATTCCCCAGCTTAGTGATTTCAGATCACGCTCATCTGCAATAAGCCTGTTACAGGTGCCGGCAGAGATTATTTCTATAGGAATGTTATTATCTTTTACCATGGAAAGTGCTTCAATTAGCCCAGGCATTACCGGGTTATTCGCCCATAGACCTCCATCCACGTAGTATTCATCCCGCTTATCCTCATGCCCCCGGATTTTATTAATGGGGAAAAGAACCGGAGCCGTGGAACTTGAAAGGACTACTTCCAGAACTTTGTACTTGCTATCGTCTGATTCGCCCGGATTATGAGGCGTTCTGAAAACTCTGGGCATAAAATTAAGTGCGTCAACTGCTATTATGCACAGTGCTATTTTACGTTCTCTATAAATATCCCCCAGGGTTTTATCCTGAAAACAGCCCCTGAGGGCCCTGACAAATTCCCCCCTGTTGCCGGAATTAATAAATGCATGCTTTAATGTCCACAAATAAAAAGCAGGTCTTTTGGGCTCCGGCATCGGCTGCGGAAAGATCTTCATCCCCTCTTCTATGTAAATCTTTTTCAGTATGTCGGTCGGAATTCCGGCTGCAAGCCCGCATGCCAGAATTGAACCAGTACTAGTACCACAAATCAGGTCAAACGACTTGCCAAGGTCAGGAGATGCATTCTCAGCTTTCCCATTAAATAGCTCAGCCAGTTTTGTCAAAAGAGTGGCCGTGTATAACCCTCTCATCCCGCCGCCATCAAGCGCTAAAACCCTGAACGGTCTTTGTATACCCATGTAATCTCCGCCGTATATTTATAATTTAGCGCGATTTGATTTAGAATCAATGATCCTGAATTAAAATAAAAACTAAGATAAAATAATATGGGATACTGCCGGATAAATGAATTGTTGTTTATATTTAAAGATACTAAGTTGAATTTTACTGGCAGGTGCTGTTCAGCCTTCCGGAAATAAAGGATTTTTAGGAGCAAAAAGGTGGTTCAGAAAGCATATAACGAATGGTCGGCAACCTATGATTCTGATATCAATCTAACGCGGGATCTTGACCACGTAGCTACCGTAAATAGCCTGAAAGGACTCCCAAGCCAAAGAATACTCGAAATAGGCTGCGGAACGGGTAAAAACACGGCTTATCTGGCTCAAATCTGTGAAAAAATGCTGGCACTGGACTTTTCGGAAGGTATGCTTGCAATTGCAAGAAAAAAACTGAATATGAATAACCTGGCATTTGTTCTGGCTGATATTACCCGGCCCTGGCCGTGCAGGGATCAGGACATGGACCTTATCATCTCTAATCTTGTGCTTGAACACGTCGAATATCTGCCATTCGTGTTCTCAGAGGCTTACCGGAGTCTGAAAGCCGGAGGTTCTTTTTTCGTCTGCGAACTCCATCCCTTCAGACAGTACCAGGGGAAAAAAGCCAGATTCCAGGCCGATGAGGAAACAATCGAGATTCAGGCTTATATTCATCATATTTCCTCTTTTATCGACGCCGCAAAAGATACAGGATTTAAACTCAGGGAACTTAAAGAATGGTGGCATGAGAAAGATGAGGACACTGCAGCACCACGGCTCATTTCATTTATTTTTGGAAAATAAATCTTACATATTTTTTGATTTATTCCCATGTCCTTCAAACTTTTTCTGCCCTATTGATGTCTAAACATCTCTTTAATTTCAAGAAGAAATTACGATAATTAGCATAACATATTAATCAATAGGACTATTTCCTGGATTAATATTTTTTTGTAGAAATTTAATTAAATTTCAGCCCTGTGAATTTAACAACTTTCTAGGGAACCAAATGCAAATGTTAAAGCAGCTCGGAATAATAAGCGCATTTTTACTATTGTGTTCGCCTGCTTACTGTCAACAGCCGGCTTCTGTTAGTGTAACCAGGCAGGCGAACCCCCATGAATTTGATGCGCTAGATCCCCATTACCTCAGAACTCCTTATAAGGATAACCTGAGTGAGGATGAAAAGATAGCCGGTCTTTCGAAAATGTGGGCAGAGGTCAGATACAATTTTGCTAATTTTGACCTGGTGCCGGGTCTGGACTGGGATAGCCTTTATCTTGCCTGCCTGCCCAGGGTCAGACAAACAAAATCAACTCTTGAATATTATAAAATATTAATGGAACTATGCGCCAGACTCAAAGACGGTCACACAAACGTGTATGTGCCTGATAAGTTAATGTCAGAGGTCTATTCACGCCCGCCCATCAGAACCGCTTTGATTGAAGATAAAGTAATTGTGACTAAAGTAGCAAGCCAAACCCTGATCAACGAGGGGATTAAACCAGGGCTTGAGGTTGTTGCCATAGATAATATCCCGGTTAAAAAATATGCTGAAGAATATGTAGCTCCATACCAGTGCACATCAACCAGGCAGGACCTTGAGGTTCGCTCCTACATTTATGCGCTGTTATCCGGTTCTAAAGATAAGGACATTGAACTGACATTGGCAGACGACAAGGGCCTTACGTTTAGTAAATCGGTTCACCGGAAGGCTTATAAGGATGCCGCCAGCATTGCGCCTCCCAGCTTTGCTTACCGTGTTTTACAGGGAAATATTGGATATGTTGAGCTGAATAGTTTTGAAGATCCAGGCGTCACTGCACAATTTGACTCAGCTTTTGCTGATATTAGTAAAACAGAGGCGCTCATTCTGGACTTAAGGCAAAATGGCGGCGGAATGGGGAATATAGGACTTAAGATTCTGAGCTATCTGACCGACAGGAAGTTTAAGGCTTCCCGTTCAAAAACACGCCAGTATATCCCAACATTCAGGGCCTGGGAAATGGGCGGAAGCTGGTTCAACATGGATAGTGAAGAGTGGAATCCGAATGGTAATAACCTTTATACGAAGCCGGTAGTGGTGTTAACCAGCGCCAGGACATTTTCAGCAGCAGAGGATTTCTGTGTTGCATTTGACTTCATGAAACGCGGAATAATCATCGGTGAACCAACCGGAGGCAGCACGGGTCAGCCATTACTCCTTGGACTCCCCGGAGGCGGGACACTGAGGATATGCACAAAACGCGATACATACCCGGATGGAAAGGAGTTTGTAGGCGTTGGCATCCAACCTAATATCATTGTTCACCAGACAGTTTCAGATTTTCGTAACGGTACCGACACGGTCCTTAACCGCGCTCTTGATGAGCTTAAAAAGAGTATGATCCAAAAGTAATTAAGAAATAAAATATTGAGTGTTGAGTGTTTTTAACTCAACACTCAATACCAGGCACTTTTCTCCCCTTTCATTTTGTCTTTCGTTTTTCCGGATTTCTCATATATTGAATAAAAATGGGAGATTAAGAATATGAGAACAATAAAGAATATCCACACTGCAAGATATGCACCGGTTGAAGACCTCATCACTTATTCTCCCCTGCCCTCAGCATCTCTTGAACAGATAGACCCATTCCTGTTTCTTAATCATCATGGATTTCAGCACTATGAACCCCATAACAACGGATTGCCCTTCGGACCACATCCGCACCGCGGGATGGAAACCGTCACATTCATCCTTAAAGGAGACATTCTTCATAAGGATAACCATGGACATGAAAGCATCATAACCGAAGGCGGAGTGCAATGGATGACCGCGGGAAAGGGGCTCATTCACGCTGAGGTCTCTTCCAGGGAATTTAAGGAAAATGGCGGCGACCTGGAGATACTGCAGCTTTGGATAAACCTGCCGGCCAGACTGAAAATGGTTCAGCCCTCTTACCACGGTTTTCAGAAAAACGAAATACCCGTCGTAAAACTGGATGGAGGCAGAATCAGACTTAATGTAATTGCAGGATCCTGGGGTGAAACAAAAGGTGCCTATACCCCGCTTACACCAGTCGGAATGTATACAATTGAACTTCAGCCGGATAGTAAACTTCACGCAGAAGTTTCAGCGGGTGAAAATATTTTCTTTTATATTGTACGCGGCAGCCTGAACGTGAATGGCCGCAGGGCAGAAGCCCGGCAGCTGGTTGAATTCAATAATGACGGGGATGATATCGATATATCTGCTCCGACCGAAAGTTATGTTATTTTCGGCCATGCTCATCCATTGAATGAACCGGTTGTTGCACAGGGACCATTTGTAATGAATACCATGGATGAGATCCGCGAGGCATATAATGACTACAGAGCCGGCAGGTTCGGCACAATTGACGGGGCATTTTAATCAAACTTCTTCACCTCTTCCCCGCCCGCACTTTTAATTTTTAAATGCCTTACCTGGTATTAGTAAAAGATTTCAAAAACTCTTAAATTGCTCACATAAATTTCATCTTTTTATTTATAAATATTTATTAATTAATATTGCCCGAAAGGAAGTCTGGCTGAATGGAAATTCCCGTAGCGAAATTCCGTGCACTTTAGCTTCTTTCATCCAAACATTTTCCTGTAATACGATTATTAAATTTTTATATGCTATTAAATGCGTTGAGTATGATTAATAATCAAGAGGTATGCCTTGGGTAACCCGGTACCTAAGAATATATTTGGACTTAACCGGCGCGACTTCCTGAAATGGACCTCCGCACTGGGACTCACAGCCATGGCTGCAGGAGGTATTACTGAAGTAGTCCGCACAGTTGAGGAGAAGACCCATCCGTTCGTTTTAGCGGATAAAGTCATAAGGACCGGCTGCCCCTCACACAATTGCGGCGGCAGATGCCTCCTTAAGGTATTTGTTAAAGATAACAGAATTATTCGCATCGAGACAGACGACCGTCCGGGTGATTCAATTGAGGACCCCCAGCTGCGCGCATGCATACGTGGACGCTCCTATATCCGCAGGCAGTATCACCCCGACCGCCTGAAATATCCCATGAAAAGAGTAGGGAAACGAGGTGAGGGGAAGTTCGAAAGAATTTCCTGGGATGAGGCCCTTGATACCATCACTAATCAGATCAAAAGAGTAAAAGAAAAATACGGCAACGGTGCGTTCTATGTGCCCTACGGTACCGGCAGCTATAACCAGACTAACGGCAGACAGACAGCAGCAAGGCTCTTTAATATGATCGGCGGATCACTCGGCTTTTACAATAGCTACAGCTGGGCTGCAATTTCCAAGGCCACACCATACGTGTTCGGAACAGCCGTCACTGGAAATCAAAGACAGGATTGGGTTAATTCCAAATATATAATAATGTGGAGCTGGAATCCCTGCGAAATGCGGGATGGGACTAATAGTGAGTATTTTCTCAAAAAAGCCAAAGAAAATGGCGCAAAGATCATATGCATTGATCCCAGGATGAGCCTCAGCGCGGTCAGCCTGGCCGATGAATGGATACCCATACGGCCTGGAACTGACGTTGCTCTTATGAGTGCCATGGCCTATGTAATGATTACTGAGAATCTGTACGATGCGGAATTTGTGAAAAAGTACTGCATCGGGTTCGATCATACCCAGATGCCCGCAGGAACAGAAGGTATTGAAAGCTATAAAGACTACATCCTCGGCATCCATGACGGAATACCAAAAACTCCCGCCTGGGCCGAAGAAATTACCGCGATTCCTCTCGATACTATCATTAGAATTGCACGTGAATATGCTTCTGCAAAACCCGCCATGCTGTACCAGGGCTATGGAATGCAAAGGCGCGCCTACGGCGAAACTGCCGTAATAGGAGGATGCGTACTTGCAGCACTCACTGGCAATATAGGAATTTCCGGCGGATGTGCCAGCGGCATCGCTCTTCAGGCAAACGATGGTGGCCCGTTCTGGAATGTCTTCCCGACCGGAGATAACCCTGTAAAAGCTAAAATACCGACATTCCTTTGGACAGAAGCTGTCATCAGAGGCAGGGATATGACATCCGGTGACGGCGTAATCGGAACTGATAAACTGGAAAGTAATATTAAGCTTATTTATGCCGTTGCCACAAACGCACTTATTAACCAGCACGCAAACGTCAACAGAACGGCCTCTATCCTGGCGGACGAAAATCTGGTCGAATTTATTGTCGTCCATGAGAATTTCCTCACTCCGACGGCAAAATTTGCCGACATCCTTCTCCCGGTTTGTACACAATTTGAAATGTGGGGCCTTGAAGACGGATGGAAATATGGCGATGAGGTAATCTTAATGCCAAAGGTCCTGGATCCACCATATGAAACGAAGTCCGATTATCAGATCTGTACGGAGATTGCAGAAAGACTCGGTGTAAAAGACCGGTATACCGAGGGAAGGGATGAGAAAGGCTGGATAGAATGGACTATTGAAGAATACAGGAAAACCAGATTCCCTCTTGTCCCAAAACTTGAACAGTTTGAAAAATCAAATATAGGGGTCTACTCCCTTCCTGTCACAAAACCCGCAATAGCATTTGAGGATTTCAGGAAGGATCCTGAAAGGTTCCCCCTCAAAACGCCCTCCGGGAAAATTGAGATCTTTTCTAAAACGCTCTTTGACATGAAAGATCCCGGCAGAATACCTCCTATACCCAAATACATCAGGGAATGGGAAAGTCCTTTTGGCCGGGAAGCCATAAAATATCCGCTTCAGGCAATTGGTCACCATTATATGTCGCGCGTACATTCAACACATGATAACAATGACTGGACAAATGAGGCTTTCCCTCAGCGTCTGTTCATTAACCCGGTTGATGCTGCCGGAAGAGGAATTAAAGACGGTGACATGGTAAAGATATTCAATGACAGAGGAACCATAATAATACCCTGCAGGGTGACTAAAAGAATCCTGCCCGGCGTTGTGGATCTGCCTCAGGGGGGATGGTGGACGCCCGATAAGAATGGCATAGACCGCAGGGGCTGCATCAACGTTCTTACCTCGGAGAAATGGACACCACTGGCATTTGGCAACGCACAGCATACTATCATGGTACAGGTTGAGAAGGCATAAATATATGATGAAAAAACAGTACGCTTTTTATTATGATTCATCCAGATGCTCTGGCTGCAAGACATGCCAGGTCGCCTGCAAAGACAAAAACAACCTGGAAGTTGGAATGCTTTGGAGAAGAGTTTATGAAGTAAACTCCGGGGAATGGACAAAGTGCGGCAATGCGTGGGTCAACAATATCCACGCCTATAATATATCGCTCTCGTGCAATCACTGTGAGGATCCAATCTGCGTCAAAAACTGCCCTACCAGGGCAATGCATAAACGTAAAGACGGCATAGTCCTTATTGATGATACCAAATGCATCGGATGCAGATACTGCGAATGGGCATGCCCTTATGGAGCACCCCGGTATGACGAAGCTAAAGGCGTCATGAGCAAATGTACGTTCTGCGAGGATTATATTGATGAGGGTAAAACTCCCGCCTGCGTTGCGGCCTGCCCTATGCGTGTGCTGGATTTTGGCGAACTGAAGGAGTTAAGAAAAAAATATGGATCCGAAAATGAGATATTCCCATTGCCCGTTTCTGTAATTACCAACCCCTCTATAGTCATAAAACCCCACAAGGACGCCTTTAAAGCGGAAAGTGATGCAGCAATGATAAATAACAAAGAGGAGGTGTAGCTTGCGCAGTTCCGAATGGCCGTTAATTCTATTTACCTTACTCATTCAGATGAGCGTGGGTTTCATAATAGCACTCTGCTTCTTCCAGAATTCCATATTTGCTAAAAATGGAAGTCTGATGCCGCGTGAAACCCCGGGGAAATTAGTCCTGATGGTTGTACCCCTGCTATTAATCGCATTGCTTGCTTCCCTGTTTCACCTGGGTACTCCCAGAAATGCATGGTATGTTTTGAGCAACGTTGCAGACTCATGGCTGAGCCGTGAAATTCTGCTAACAATTATTTTTTCAGTACTGGTATTCTCAGTCTCAGTTTTAAATTATAAAGGGATCTTTTCTCCTCAGCTACGGTTTATATTATTATTAGTTTGTGCTCTCTGCGGCGTTATTCTCCTCTTCACTATGTCAAGATTATACATGCTGGAAACCGTACCTGCCTGGAACGGATTCCCGACCCCTGGAGCATTCTTCCTGACGGCTCTTAATTTAGGATTTTTTTTCTTTTTAACGTCTGCGATATACCTATCCGGACAGTCAGAGAAAAATATCCTTTCAGCTGGCGGAATAAATGCAATCTATAAGACCCTTCTTTTTATTGGTATTGCCCTGTTGTTAATTGAGCTTGCGATGTGGCTGCTTCACCTGAAATTCTTGTCGGCAGGCGCTGCTGCCTCCAGGGAAAGCTTCAATACAGTTGTGAGCGTAAATGCCCCGCTCTTTATCATAAGAATTGTATTGAGTATTGCCGCTGCGGCTGTAATGGCATATACCCTTTATTCATCCGGCAGAAATGTCTTTAACGTGAACTTTATCTATATATCCTTTGTCCTGATTATATTTGTTGAATTGATTGGAAGATATCTTTTCTATGCGATGTATGCAAGAATCGGAGTCTGAGTATGATACCAGGGAGTCCCGGATTTAACAATCTTGCGGGTATTTTTTCATGTATCCATGCCTTTGATTTCAATTATACTTTTACTTTTCAGG
>JBLMZM010000134.1:0-6060 GCA_050258815.1 Ignavibacteriales bacterium | reverse complement strand
CCATCCCCAAGAATATCAGCCGTCATAATTGAGGAAAGGTTATCCACCTGCGGGAATGACTTTAATAGTTGCTTATCACTCCATCCGTTCCCTGATTGATTGAAGTAAAGTGATACTCCATCTGAATGTAAGTATATAATATCTGTAGTTCCGGAGCCATCTATGTCGGCAATTCTGATTCTCTTTTGGTCAAACTGATCCGCAGAATCAAACCAGGGTGAGTTATCCATAGTGACTTTCTTACCGAATTTTCCGTATCCTAGATTTGGCCAGTAAGAAATTTCACCATTAAGTATTCTTGTAATGGCAATGCCACTCCCGCTCATATCCGCAAGGTAAATGGATTGCGTACCATCGGCAAAAACTAACCTGGGTCCCTGCTCTTCATCAGATGGTATAAAAGTCTGATAAGGATTGCCAAATCCCTTCTCAGCCAGAGAAGGATACCATCTTAGAACTTCATTTTCCGTAATTAAAATATCTGCATGTCCGTCTCCATTGAGATCGACAAATCGGAGGTTGGGATCATCCCATTTTATATTTGGAAGCGATTCAAATGATTTGAAGTTTTCCCATTTCTCATCTGTTGTACGTTCATAAAAACCTGATACCGGTCCGTGGAAATCTACCAGATCAAGCTGGCCATCGCCGGCTAAATCAAGCAATTGCTGCCGGCCGCTGTTCAGGTCAGCCAACGACGGCTTTGATGCAACTTCCTGTAT
Organism: Ignavibacteriales bacterium; assembly: GCA_050258815.1. Taxonomy (GTDB): domain Bacteria; phylum Bacteroidota; class Ignavibacteria; order Ignavibacteriales; family SURF-24; genus JAAXKN01. Next base: position 5,338 of record JBLMZM010000134.1, on the reverse strand, counting down.
AGCTCCGAAGCTGCCATTGCCCAGATTTGGTTTATAATACCAGGCTTCTGCCTGCTCGGTTAAAAGTCCCGAAATTCCTTCTCCATCAAGATCAATTAGCTGATATTTAGATCCATCAATTCCGATTGGAAGATTCTGCAAACTCTCTTCATCAATTTCATTGACGTCATCATTAATGATTGGTTTACTGTATTTGAATTCTAATGGTGGCAGAGTCTTCTTTATATACTTCATTTTATCGTCATCAAACCTGTAACCTGACTGAATAATACTGGTAATGAATGTGGCTACCGGACTTTGATCATATATGAATTCTGTTGATTTTACTAGGTAATCTTCAATTCCATTAAGTTCATCCTTGAAATGATGAAACATTAATACCCGGTGACAAAGCCTATATGTTCGTATTTCAAAGCCAGCTTTGTAAGTCGAGAATGGATCTTGCCGAACCTCCCAGGTTGAACCTGCTGGTGGATTCAAGCTTACTATAGCATAATCATGGTGGCTTGAGTCAGCAGCCTTTTCTTCTGTAAAGTGGCCTTCTTCATAGTCAAAAACAACTTCAAATAACCAGTCAGGTAATTTTGAGGGGTCTGTAGCCTCCCAATTCTCATCACGGTTTGGTTTTTTATTGCCATACTTTATCCGCTTGATATAGCGGTTCGCAGAACGACTTTTTTTATCCCGATTTTTTTCATGTATTGAGGAGATTATTTTACCTTGTTGATCTTCAAATATTCGATCCGGGTTTTCTTCCGCATATTCATATATAATCGAATTCCCTTTATCATCATAACTCTGACAAATTAACCAGCTGAATATATGAGATCCGTCTGAAGGATCACTTATCCGGCTATTTTTTGTTTTCCCGTACCATGTTGTGATATTGTCTTTTGAAATTGAACGCCAGGACACATCAGTTGGATCAGTTTTATTACTCCATCTTTCAATTCTTGCAAATAAGCCTTCAATGCGGGGACGATATCTACGTACTGAATATGTTATCCCATTAATAGTTCGATTAAGTGCTAGCTCAGATTCCCAGGTCCCATTGTTTTTAACAAGCAGGGGAACAAGATCTTCAGCCCCAGATAAAATGAATATATCTGATTCATCTGCATCCTGATACTTTGGTAAACCTTTATCTGTTTTACGGGTAATAGATGGAAGAGAAAGATTCCAGCCAAAGCCGAAAGGTCCATTACCGGAGCCTGAATCATAAGAAAGGGATAACTGTGGCCCGAAACCTGATCTGCCGGGACTTACCGCAATAGGTACAGTCATTGAGCCGGTACCAGTTACAGGATTTGCAGCAAATTTTTCCCCGATCCCCCGCATGGCTCCCCCACCTTTAGGCAGAGAAATAGATGGGGGAGAAAAACCAGTTCGCTTATCATTCTTTTCAGAATTGCTATCTGTTCCCATAAAACAATCTCCAGAATATAATTTAATCTGACTGAGAGGACTTTAGAGTACATTAACATTAACATGGAAAATAACCGAAGGAGTTGCCTTGGGTAGCGCTGAGGTGAATGTATAAGAGTTAAATAGTAAATGTTTATATATTTGTTTCGGACAAGGCAAGCATTTATTGATTATATTAAACTTTTATCTAGTAATGTCAATATATATTTTAAGGACTTATTATGAATAATAATACGGCTTTTTGTTCTAAAATCCTCTTTCCGAATATGCCGACCTTTCTGCCACAATCACTTCCAATCCTGCATTCACAATTATGCAAATCTTAGCACAGCGAGGATATAGATATTCCTTTCCCCTCATGAGGTACAATTCCTTACAGAATAAAAATATTAAGCAGCTTTACTAAAGTAGACGTGATGGATCCCATTTACGGCAGGAATCTTTTCGATCTCCTGGGGCATATCCGATAACTTGCATTGAATTGGAATACAAGTTATGCCAGTATTTTCATCGTGATTTTTACAAAAAGATCTTTATTTAATCAGAGATTAGCATTATTATTGAGAAAGTCGAAAAATAAATAAATTTGAAAAGGAATACTTATGAAAACAGAGAACGAACATTCGGTTTTGCAGTTGTTTATTCAGGTCTTCATTTTCATATTTATTGGCATTATTTTTCTTGGAATAGATGTGGTGTTGCCATTTAGTACTTTTTTTGTTTTTTCATTATATGGTTCCTCAGCAATTATTTTCTACTACTTATTGATAAAAAAAGGAATATTTGGTCTTCTTGCCGGAGGTGCCATTTTATCAATACTTATAATCCTTTTTTTCAAGCCAAGTACTGACATAATTGTAATAACAAGAAATCTTTTCTGGTATTTACTGATAGGAATTATGGTTTATAGTATCAGGAAAGTTGAGAATAGTAAATCCAATCTTTTTGTAATTGCGGCATGGTTTGTTAGCTTTATATTAATATACCTAATGATGGCTTTCCTTAATGTGTATATATTTAAGTTTTATAAAATTAATGAGAATATAACTTTTATATTTTACATGATTCAGGCTGTTAAAATTGGCGGCATATTAGGCTTTGGAATTGGTATTGGAAAAATCACTACGGATTTCATGTTCCAAAGAAACCTTAAAACGATTTGACTATTTTTAATATTAAAATTTTTTGCACACTTTATTTATGTTATCCATAATTTTCTACCAGTAAAAGTAACTTAGATTTTGTTATATTTTTCAACCTGGAACTCTCACCGTTTATCAAAAAAGGATAACAATGAGAAAGTAATCTGTCCCCAATAGCGGCAGCCGCGACATCATCCTGAAAGATTTCACCTGTCTCTATCTCCAAGTACATCTGAGATAAAAAATTAAAATTGATCCAGCCGGCAAAGACAAGTGAAGAATGCTTTAGAATAATGCTAAAATTGAGTAAATTCGCAAAGACAAGATTTTGGGTAGGGACAACAACTTAAAACTTAACTATTAGGTAATTAGTAAGATGGATAATACAAGAATATTTAAAACTACTTTTGCCAGTGTCTATCCGTTATATATACAAAAAGCGGAGAGAAAAAGACGCACAAAAGCAGAAATAGATGAGATCATATTTTGGCTGACAGGATATAATAAGGAAACATTGCAACAACAAATCGACAATAAAAGTGATTTTATAACATTTTTCGCCCAGGCACCACAAATCAACCCAAATGTATCAAAAATTACCGGGTTAATTTGTGGATATCGCGTGGAAGAAATAGAAGACAAACTAATGCAAAAGATTCGTTATTTAGATAAGCTGGTTGATGAGTTGGCAAAAGGAAAACAACTGGAGAAGATTTTAAGGAAGTGAGAAGTATGAAATTGGAATATATTTTTGAACTGCAGAAAGATAAGGAAAGAATAGTTCATAATTTAGCTATTTTCGCAGCGGTAGGGTTTTAACTAAGGGCAAGCCTCAAACTTGCCCTGGAATATAACCTGCAAATCAAAACAGAAACTCATTAAAAATAAATCATATCATGTAAATGATCCGGGCTTCAATTGAAGTGTAAATGAAAATGTACTGCCCCGGCCCGTTTTGCTTTCAACCCGGATCCTGCCGCCATGCTTTTCAACCATCTCTTTACAAAGCAGTAAACCCAAACCCGTTCCTTCTTCGTTTGCCGTGCCTTTTCTGCTTACGCTCTTGTCAATCTTAAATAAATTATCCATTATATCCTGTTCAATTCCCACACCTGTATCGGTCACCGAAACCTCAAGAAAATTATCTGATTTCCTGGCTTCCAGTGTAATGCTTCCTCCGGGTTTCGTGAACTTTATCGAATTAGCGGCCAGGTTCCTAACAATTACAGAAAGCATATTTCTGTCGGCCTTAATAAAAACCGACTTATCAATTGCGTAGTTAAACTCAATGTTTTTATTCTTTGCCATTTGCTTTATCAGTGAAATTGTCGGGTATAGTTCCACCAATAGGTTGAAATCTTCTATGTTTACGGCCATCTGCCCGGTTTGCAATCTTGACCAGTCGAGTAAATTTTCCAGAAGCTTATACGAACTGTGGCTTAGCTCTTCAATACTTCCGATAAAAGAAATTTTTTCTTCTTCTGATAATGTGTCATATTCAGTCGCCAGAATATTAGAGCAGCCCATCAGTCCCTGGAAGGGACCTTTCAGATCGTGTGCAATAATTGAGAAAAACTTATCTTTTGTTGCATTCAGCTCGGCCAGCTCAAGGTTCATTTTTATTGTTTCCTCCTGAGCGCGCTTGCGCACTGTGCAGTCGCGTTCTACAAAAAGTATGCTTGCCGGATTGCCGTTTGAATCGGGCAGATCCGTATAGTTGAGCTCAATATAAAACCGGCTATTATCTTTCCTTACCGCCAGGTATTCCCGGATATTATAATCACTTTGACCCGCATTCAGTTTACGCATATTTTCAGCCAGCCTGCTCTGGTCTGAAGGATCAATGAAATCAAAGGCATTCCTCCCTGTAAGCTCAGCTTTTTCTTCAATCGAATAACCGTACATCTGAATTAATTTATCGGACATAAACTGAATCTTTCCATCGGGAGATATAATTCCAATTCCATCGGGTGTGGCTGCAATAACGGCTTCAAGTTTCTGGTTGCTCTGCTCAAGGGCCTCCTCGGCCATTTTATTTTCTGTAATATCTGTCAGAAAGTTAAGCGTTGCCGGCACTCCTTCCCAGTCTATCAGTACAGCATTCAAATAAATCCAGCGTATGCTGCCGTCTTTTTTCAGCAGCCGGAAAACAAAATGACTTGGAACAGCTTCACCGAGCAGTCTTTTTCGATGGTTTTCTGCAAGCTGCTCACGTTCTTCCGGATGAATAAATTCCGTAAACGGAATCTTTGCAACTTCTTCCTGAGTGTATCCGGTCATGGTTAATGTCATCGGATTAACCAGCCTTAACATTCCATCCTGAATCACAACAATAGCCTCGTTGGCGCTTTCCACAAGGAGACGGTATTTCTGCTCGCTTTTCCTTAGCTCATGCTCGGCCTCCCTGTGCCCGGCTATCTCCCTGGCAAGTTCCTCGTTTGCTTTCTGAAGCTTGTCATTTGCTTCTGAAAGCTGAACCGTACGCTCCTCTACGGTCTCTTCTAGTGCCTTATTGCGTTCGACAAGCTCCTTAAGCGGGTAGACTTCACCTTCACGAACAAGGTAATAGGGAATTGAAATACTGCTATGCGATATTTTCCAGTCATTCGCTTCCTTCCGGAAAATGAGCACCAGACGGGCCGTTTCGCGTGAAAGTATATGGTCTTTAAACGGCAGGTGAATGGTAAAAAATCCGGTCGTAACGGCAATCGTATCAGAGAGCGATTGTACGGACAGGTCTTTGAGTTCAATATGTAAAGGGGCCTTGACCT